>NZ_JASMRH010000005.1:0-210081 GCF_041431385.1 Flavobacterium sp. Arc2
CGAAAATTTTTGAGCTTTTGAGTTAGCTCAAATTTTCAGAATAACTTTTTAACTTACACACTTTATGAGATGGTACCATAAAAAAATCCGCAACTACGTTGTAGACTAAAGTCTCTAAATTTTTTCCCGCTTCGCAAAGTCTCCTGACTTTGCGAAATTTTAAAAATGTTCTTATGAAATAAAAGCGTCACTAAGTCTCCTGACTTTATTTTAATGTTGTTGATTATACTTTGTAAATGCGTTAGGATCCAAAACGTCAACAACAGGATTAGTCGCTTTTTCTGTTAGTATTAGTCCCTCATCATTTACATAATTAGTGGCACTTGAATACATGTAATGAGATGCTTTTTCGACAATTCTTGCTCTGACAGGGTTAAGATGGATATAATCTAACTTTGACCACATAAATGGATTGTCTTGGCTTTTAATAAGAACGTTTTTATGTAAAAGTCAGGAGACTTTTAAGACGATTTCGTTTATAATAAAACAGTAAAATTGCGCAAAGTCAGATACATTTGCGCAGCAGCTACACTTTGCTGAGCGGGGGAAGCAGGAAATCTATGTTTTAATAGACCGCGTTACAAACGCTACGATTTGATTTCTAGTTTAAGTAGGTTGTCGTCGCAGAGTAATTATTATTATTATTAATTCTCCAATTGAGATATTAATTCGCTAACATTCTCTTGAGTGTATTTGCCACTTTTTATTTTAAAGTCACCTTTTTTATTTAGAATAGCTACTCCCGAACACGTTTTGTCCCTTGGAAAAAAAGTCGAACGAATAATTTCATCTTCATCGATGTTGATGATTTTGCTGTTTTTTATTTGTTTCCTTCCCGTACAGTCTGAATAGACTAATTTTATTTTAATTTTTTCAGAATCGAAATTTTTGTAAAAATCATTCCAGTAGGCAACAGTAGTTTCTTCTATTGTGCTGGTAGCTGATGACTCTAAAGGCATTATGAAATTTATTATTAAGATAGTACCATCATGCCAATCAAGTTTTTGTGCAATAGACTTTTTTTCAGTTGTTGTTAGTTTGACAAATCTTGGAATAGAGTTTTGTGCGGTTGATTTTAGACCTAAAGCTATAATTAGTATTAAAATATATTTTTTTATTTTTTTTTAAGTTAATAATTATTGTAGGTGATTTCTTAAAATTGTGTACTCCGCTTCGCAAAGTCTCCTGACTTTGCGAAATTCTAAAAATGTTCTTATGAAATAAAACGTCACTAAGTCTCCTGACTTTATTCTAATATTGTTGATTATACTTTGTAAATGCGTTAGGATTCAAAACGTCAACAACAGGGTTAGTCGCTTTTTCTATTACTATTAGTCCCTCATCATTTACATAATTAGTAGCACTTGAATAAATGTAATGAGATGCTTTTTCCACAATTCTTGCTCTAACAGGGTTAAGATGGATATAATCTAACTTTGACCACATAAATGGATTGTCTTGGCTTTTAATAATAACGTTTTATGTAAAAGTCAGGAGACTTTTAAGACGATTTCATTTATATTAAAACAGTAAAATTGCGCAAAGTCAGAGACGTTTGCGCAGCAGCTACACTTTGCGGAGCTGTGGATAATAATTTATTTTCTTAAAGTATTTAGCGATTAATTAAAAAGACTTTAAAAAAAAGTAATAATAAACAAATAATATGACAACCATATTGCTATAAAAAATAGCCCAAAATATAAATTGTTTAAATTTTTACTTAAGTCCTTTTTAATAAAAAGTCGATACAAAATCCAACCTATGAAAACAATTGTTAAACCTATTGCTACCCATCCCATATATTAATTATTTTTATGATTAATTCTTAATTTAGTCTAATTTTCCCCGCTTCGCAAAGTCTCCTGACTTTGCGAAATTCTAAAAATGTTCTTATGAAATAAAACGTCACTAAGTCTCCTGACTTTATTCTAATATTGTTGATTATACTTTGTAAATGCGTTAGGATTCAAAACGTCAACAACAGGGTTAGTCGCTTTTTCTATTACTATTAGTCCCTCATCATTTACATAATTAGTAGCACTTGAATAAATGTAATGAGATGCTTTTTCCACAATTCTTGCTCTAACAGGGTTAAGATGGATATAATCTAACTTTGACCACATAAATGGATTTGAATATATTTCTTCAGCGTGATTGCCATATTGCCAAAACTGGTAATTTTTATTGCGAGTATGTTTTTCGGCTGCTAGTTTAAATCGTTCTAACATCCATTCCCTACGACTTTCTGGTTCTGTTTGAATTTTATCTAAAATTGATTTGGCAATAAATTTTTTAAAATCTCGTATCAAGTCAGATAAATGACCGTTTTCTGACTGTACAATGAGATGAATATGATTGCTCATAATTACATAACCATATAAAATCATTCCTTTATTTTTTATACAAAAATCTAGACATTCAATAACATAATTTTTGTATGTTGGTCTAGTAAATACATCTATCCAGTCCACTACGGTCGCAGTTATGAAATGTGGTAATGTCTGGTCTCTAATCACGTAACCTTCTTTCATTTGTGAAATTTTTAATAAAATTACATTAAAAATGGATTGTCTTGACTTTTAATAAGAACGTTTTTATGTAAAAGTCAGGAGACTTTTAAGACGATTTCGTATACAATAAGATTCTAAAATTGCGCAAAGTCTCTGACTTTGCGCAGCAGCTACACTTTGCGGAGCGGGGGCGGAGAGTTAATCAATTGTTCCGCACTTAAAAGTGTAAGGTTCTATTTTTAACTTTTTAAACATCATTTCAAAGTCCTCTATTTTACTATTATATAATGTTTTTCCATATTTAAGATAAATTGTTGCTTTTAGGTCACCTTTGATTATAAATTTCTTTTTGTATGTTTTGCATCTTCGTCCATAAAATTTCATATAAATTCTATTGTCGACAATTTTTTCAGGATCAATATAAAAAATGTCAACCCCATAAAAATCAGTGCAACATTTTGCTTCAATTCTTTTATTACCCGAATATATTTCAGTAAATGTTCCAATTAAAGTGTCTTTAGTCTTTTTCTCAATAGTTAATAATTCAACTCTAAAATTCTTTTTTATGTTTTTAGTTTGCCCAATTATAGATAGGCTCAAGAGTAAGAATAATATGTAAATAACATTTTTCATTCCAAGGGTTTTCACAACATTATTAGTTTATATTTTCATAATTATAAAACAAAATTTTTCTTCAAGATCTAGATTTCCTGAACCTGTCGCAGCTTGTTTTTGTGTAAAAGTCAGGAGACTTTTAGGGTATTTACGTTTATAATAAAACAGTAAAATTGCGCAAAGTCAGAGACATTTGCGCAGCAGCTACACTTTGCGGAGGGGGCTTATTACTACTAACTTGTATATGCTAGCCATAAAATGGCTCTAATCCACCCTAATTTGGGTAGATATGTCTGGCTAGAGTTAGACTTTATCTATTATCAAATATATAACTTAATCAGTGGGAAAATACATCTTGTAAATAAGTTATACTCAAAGATATATTCTTTGACAGCAGTATTATTACGGGAAACCACAATCAAGTTCATTTTAGCACATAACATTTAGCCCTGACAGTAGTGAAAAGCCTATGCAGGTTGAAAACCACTTTTTTCTTGTGGCGGCAGAGCGACCAAAGGAAGCTCCTGCCAGCGCTTAGAAAAAGGGTTTGAAGCCAAATAGCTTGTAACGAATGGCGGGAATAGCTCATAAAAGAGATCCTTAAAGAGATCCTGAAAGAGATCCTGAAATAAATTCAGGATAAATTCAGGATAAAAAAAATCCCCAACTACTTTCGTAATTGAGGAATTTAATTTTATGATGAAATAGTGTTGTTATCCGTTTACAACAACCCATTGGCCAGTAGCAATTAAGCTTTCGGCTTTTTTGTATTTCATTTCTTGTGTTTGACCGTTAGCCACATTTTGAATGGTAATGGTGTCATTACGATTAATTTTTGGCATATCTCTCACGATAGTTTCTGTAACTTGACGTTGTTGCGTTTCACCAGCTTCACGATTTGCACTTTCGCTATTTGGAATTTCGTCTTTGCTTAATTGCAAATTTTCTTTTGGACGAACTTCTTCTCTAGCTTCTTGAATTTCGGGAGCACTTTGCTGTGGTAAATCTCCTTTGAATAAGAAGGAAATCACTTCTTTATTTACACCGTTCAACATCGCGTTGAATAAGTTAAATGCTTCAAATTTATAGATAAGTAAAGGATCTTTTTGTTCGTGAACGGCAAGTTGAACTGATTGTTTCAATTCATCCATTTTGCGTAGATGCTTTTTCCAAGCTTCATCTACAATTGATAAAGTGATGTTTTTCTCGAAATCAGCAATAAGTTGTTTTCCTTCAGTCTCGTATGCTTTTTTCAAATCAGTAACCACGCTCAATGATTTTACACCATCAGTAAATGGAACTACAATACGTTCAAACTGGTTGTTTTTATCTTCGTATACATTCTTGATAATAGGAAACGCTTCTCTTGCGCTACGTTCTGTTTTCTCTTGATAGTATTTTAAAGCTTCTTTATATACTTTCCCTGTCAATTCAATTTCAGTCATTTTCATGAAATCAGCCTCAATAACTGGAGATGTGATGGAGAAGTAACGAATCAAATCAAATTCAAAGTTTTTGAAGTTATTAGTTGCTTTTGCGTTTTGAATAATTAACTCACATGTATCGTATAACATGTTAGCAATATCTAGTTTCAAACGTTCTCCAAATAAAGCATGACGACGACGTTTGTAAACTACCTCACGTTGTGCGTTCATAACATCATCGTATTCCAATAGACGTTTACGAACACCAAAGTTATTTTCTTCTACTTTTTTCTGTGCGCGCTCGATAGATTTAGTCATCATAGAATGCTGAATTACTTCACCTTCTTCAAGTCCCATTCTATCCATTACTTTGGCTACTTTTTCAGAACCAAACAAACGCATTAAGTTATCTTCAAGAGAAACATAAAATTGAGAACTTCCTGGATCTCCTTGACGACCAGCACGACCTCTCAACTGTCTGTCAACACGACGTGAATCGTGACGCTCTGTACCCACAATTGCAAGTCCACCAGCTGCTTTTACTTCGGGAGTTAATTTGATATCGGTTCCACGACCAGCCATATTAGTTGCAATGGTTACCACTCCGGCTTTTCCTGCTTCTTCTACGATTTGCGCTTCTTGTTTGTGCATTTTTGCATTCAAGACATTGTGTGTAACACCTCTCATTTTAAGCATACGGCTTAATAATTCAGAGATCTCAACAGAAGTAGTACCAATAAGAACTGGTCTTCCTGCATTTGATAATTGTGTTACATCTTCAATAACAGCATTGAATTTTTCACGAGTCGTTTTATAAATAAAATCCTCTTTGTCTTGTCTTGCCATTGGTCTGTTAGTAGGAATTTCTACTACATCCAATTTGTATATTGTCCATAACTCACCTGCTTCAGTAACAGCAGTACCCGTCATACCAGCAAGTTTGTTGTACATTCTAAAGTAATTCTGTAAAGTAACGGTAGCAAAAGTTTGAGTTGCAGCCTCGATTTTTACATTTTCTTTAGCTTCAATCGCTTGGTGTAATCCATCAGAATAACGACGACCATCCATGATACGACCTGTTTGCTCATCAACAATCATGATTTTATTGTCCATGATTACATACTCTACATCTTTTTCAAAAAGGCTGTAGGCTTTTAAAAGTTGAGTCAAAGTGTGAATACGTTCACTTTTTATACCGAAGTCTTGGAATAATTTTTCTTTTTCCTCTTCTTCAGCATCTTTGTCTAATTTTTTCTTTTCGATCGCAGCAATTTCAGTTCCGATATCTGGAAGAACGAAAAAGTCAGAATCCGTATCTCCTGAAAGGAATTTAATTCCGTTATCAGTTAATTCTACTTGGTTGTTTTTTTCTTCAATTACAAAATACAAGGCTTCATCAATCTTGTGCATTTCGCGATTGTTGTCTTGCATGTAAGTGTTCTCTGTTTTTTGAAGCAATTGTCTGATTCCTTCTTCACTTAAAAACTTAATTAAAGCTTTGTTTCTAGGTATACTTCTGTATGCTCTTAAAAGTAAGAACCCACCTTCTTTAGTTTTTCCTTCTTTAAGTAATTTTTTAGCCTCAGATAAAAAACCATTCGCTAATTGACGTTGTAAACTAACTAAGTTTTCAATTTTTGGTTTCAATTCATTGAATTCATGACGATCTCCTTGTGGTACTGGACCAGATATAATAAGCGGAGTTCTTGCATCATCAATCAATACAGAATCGACCTCATCGACAATAGCATAATTGTGTTTTCTTTGTACTAAATCATCTGGCGAATGTGTCATGTTATCTCTAAGATAATCAAAACCAAATTCGTTATTTGTACCGTATGTAATATCAGAATTGTATGCTTTTTTTCTTCCTTCAGAACTTGGTTGGTGATTGTCAATACAATCCACAGTCATACCGTGAAATTCGAATAAAGGTGCTTTCCACGTGCTATCACGTTTAGCTAAGTAATCATTCACCGTTACTAAATGCACTCCGTTTCCAGTTAATGCATTCAAGTATATTGGTAAAGTTGCTACTAATGTTTTTCCTTCACCCGTTTGCATCTCTGCTACTTTTCCTTCGTGAAGAACCATACCACCAATTAACTGAACATCATAATGAATCATATCCCAGGTAATTTCTTTCCCAGCAGCATTCCATTTGTTTTGCCAAACTGATTTGTCACCCTCAAGGCTAACGTAAGCTTTAGTTGCAGAAAACTCTCTGTCCATAGCAGTTGCTGTTACAGTAATCTCTGAATTGTCTTTGAAACGTCTTGCTGTTTCCTTTACTACTGCAAAGGCTTCAGGAAGGATTTCCATTAAAGTTTTTTCAGATAATTCGTAAGCTTCTTTTTCTAAAGCATCGATTTCAAGATAGATATCTTCTCTTTTATCAATATCTTCAACCGCTTCAACATCAGATTTAAGCGCTGCTATTTTAGCATCGATTCCTGCACGGTTTAGTTTTATTTTTTCCTTAAAAAAGTAAGTACGCTCTCTTAACTCGTCATGTGAAAGAGCGATAAGGCTAATTTCAAAAGACTTGATTTTGTCAAGGTAAGGTTGCAAAGCCTTAACATCTTTCTCGGACTTGTCTCCAACAAAGGCTTTAATAATGCTATTTATGAAACTCATAATATATTTGTATTTCTAATTTATTTAAAATGTAAACTTAACCAAAAAAAAAGCCTCTTTTGAGACTTTTTCTTTGATTATTTTTTAATATTCATCCTCATTCCAAAGATAGTCTTCGTCTGTAGGGTAATCCGGCCAAATTTCTTCCATCGACTCATATATCTCACCTTCGTCTTCAATTGACTGTAGGTTTTCTACCACTTCTAACGGAGCTCCTGCACGTATAGCGTAGTCAATAAGTTCGTCTTTGTTAGCAGGCCACGGTGCATCACTTAAATAAGATGCTAATTCTAATGTCCAATACATTTTTTGTCGGTTTAGTTTTGTGCAAAAATAAAAATTTTACCGAAAAAGGCAAGTAAAAATCTATTTATTTTATAAAAAAATTTAAGAACGTTTTATTTTTAGTGTTCAGTAATCGTTTTTTAGTCTTCAGTTTGTCACTGATTACTATTTTTTTGCTAACTGATTACTTGCGCGGAATCCATTTAACTTCCTCAGCTTGCAAGTCATGAGACAATTTTCGTGCCAATACAAAAAGATAGTCAGAAAGGCGGTTCAGGTACTTAATTGCGATTTCAGCTACCGGCTCATTATGGCTTAAATGAACGGCAAGTCGCTCTGCGCGACGGCAGACGCATCTTGCTATGTGACAATATGACACAGTAGTATGTCCGCCGGGCAATACAAAATGAGTCATTTGCGGAAGTGCCTCTTCCATTGAGTCAATTTCATTTTCTAATAATTCGATATCAGTTTCAGCAATACCAAGATTTTTAAGGCGTAACTCGCCATTTTTCATCACTTCCTTTTCTGGAGGAGTGGCTAGAATAGCACCTACGGTAAAAAGGCGATCTTGAATTTCGATTAGTATCTTTTTATAGTGTGCATCCATATCTTGATCGCGAATTAATCCAATATGTGAATTTAATTCGTCTACAGTTCCATAACTTTCAATTCTAATATGGTCTTTTGGAACTCTCGTTCCGCCAAATAAGGAAGTGGTTCCTTTATCACCAGTTTTAGTATATACTTTCATTTGTTGTTTATTTGTTTATTCGTGGATTTTCTTGTTTTCCAAGGAACACCAAATTTACTTTATTAATTCCACTATGGCGTTAACAAATCGTTCTAAGGAACCTTCACTAAGGTTAAAATATAAATCAGGTTCAATGCATTCTACCTCCATGAGATGTAGTTCATTGTCAATTACAATTCCGTCGACTCTGGCGTATAATAATTTTCCTTTAAACGTGTCTACAATTTTTTGAGCTTTGGCGATCAATTTGGCATCAGGATATCTTAGTCTATATATTCCTCCAAACTGTACTTGAATTCTAAAATCACCGGGTACGGGTTTTTTATTGACTGCGTGCGAGAATTTTTTATTAAAGAATACAAAAGAAGTTTCGCCTACGGTTTGAATCTCAGGCATAAATTCCTGTAACAGTAATTCTTTCTCAGAAGCTATGATTTTATATTGAGTGTTTATTTTATCAACTTCGGCTGTTTCAAAGACTTCAGTGAGATAGGATCCAGCAGAAAAGGCTGGTTTTAGTACCGCTTTTTTCCAGTGGGATGGTATCAATTCTTTTAGATTGAGGGTATTGGTTTTGTCTATAAATACCGTAGGAAGTATTTTGACTCCCTGTTCTTCCATTTCACGCAAATAAAACTTGTGTTTGTTCTGTTTTATAATTGCAATAGGATTGAGTGTTTGAATTCCTAATTGTTCTATTTGGTCAAGCCAAAGGTTGAACTCGGTTTCTTTTTCGAAATAATCCCAGGTATTTCTAAAAACTAGATAATCAAAATCAGTCCAATTTATATTTGCATCATCCCAAATTTCAGCGGTTGCAGTAATAGCGTGCTTAGCCAATTCTGGAATTAAAAGTTGGTCTTGTGGCGTTAATTCAGGCAGTTTTTTGCAGGTTAGTAAGGCAATTTTCATTTTCGAATAGTGTAATGGGTTAGTGGATGCTATTTTGGAAATGATTCTCCTAGCCCGGATAGAAGTGAAAATCCTTTTTTATCCTGAATGCAGTTCAGGATAAAAAAGATTGTAATGGATAGCCGGAAAAAGCTCCTGAAAAAAAAACTATTTTGTGATATCGCTTTCCACCATACCGTCGCGTAAACGAATTATTCTATGGGCGTAAGCGGCAACTTCCTCTTCGTGAGTTACTAAAATAACGGTATTGCCCTGTTCATGAATGTCATTAAAAAGCTTCATAATCTCTTCAGAGGTTTTACTGTCTAGATTTCCTGTAGGTTCATCTGCGAGAATGATAGAGGGCTTGTTGACTAAGGCTCTGGCAATGGCTACACGCTGGCGTTGTCCACCTGATAATTGATTGGGTTGGTGATCCATTCTGTCCCCTAGGTTGACTTGCTCTAACACTTCGGCGGCGCGAGCAGTTCGTTCTGATTTAGAATATCCAGCATAAATCATAGGCAAAGCGACATTAGCCAGCGCAGTGGTGCGAGGCAATAGATTAAAAGTCTGAAAAACAAAACCAATCTCTTTATTTCTAATTTCGGCTAATTCATCATCTTTCAGCTTGCTTACATCTTTACCATTTAAAATATAAGTACCAGATGTGGGTGTGTCTAGACAACCTAAAAGATTCATCAAGGTGGACTTTCCAGAACCAGAAGGTCCCATCAGTGCTACATATTCGCCTTTATTAATTTTTAAATCAATACCTTTTAGGACATAAATAATCTCGTTACCAAGGACAAAATCTCTTTTGATATTGGTTATTTTTATTAATGGATCTGACATTGTTATTTGCAATTGATGATTTATGTTTTTTGAATTTTAAAAGTACAAAACACTTTTGAATTAAAGGTAAGTTGCCTAAAATACATTTTTGTTACAAAAAAAATAATAGATAGCAATCTTTATCTTTAAAGGGAACCACTCCTTATAGGTAAGGTAATTTTAACTAGTACTAATTGTTCTTTAAATAGGCACTAGATACTACCCTACTATTTGCTCTATATAATAGTAGCTGTTTGATTGAAGGATAGTTTAGAATTTACAGGCTGATATACTGCTTATTTGGTCTCAATCTCTTGTTGGTTTTGATTTATTTCATAATTGTGTAAATAGTTTATATAATTAACATGTTTATATTGAATGCAATACAATCCGCAGTACATTCGCTTCATAATATTTAACAAATATAAAATCAAACATTATGAAAAGTACAAATTTAGTATTAGGTATGGCGGTTATAGCCTTAGGATTTACATCTTGTAAAGATGAGAAAACAGAAGCAGCGAATAAAACAGTAGAGTCTTATGTTGTTTATGTTGACTCATTAGAAAATGTAGCTTCAATGGATGCTAAAGCAAACTGGTCTTCAATAGAGGCTACGTATGAAGTAAGAAGCAGTCAAGCTGAAACGGCACTTTCAGATTTAAAAGAAAATGAAGAAGCTAAAGCAAAAATAGAAGCAAGTAAAGCAAAATATGCTGCATTACAAGCTAGAATGCAAGCAGAAATGGCAGCATCAGCTCCAAGTTCTAAACAACAAATGAGAAATTCATTGTTTGGTGAAGGAAAAATTGGTGAGGATATGAATTTTGGTTGGGTAAACGCTGCTAACATTCATAGTGTATACCAACAATTTGTTCATACAGTTGAAGATAATAAAGACAAGTATTCTCGTGAAGACTGGGATGAAATCAAATTGATGTATGAAGCATTAGATAGTAGAAAAAATACTGTTGAAAAAGAAGGACTTTCTTCTGAAGATAACAGAAAAATTGCAGGATTAAAATTGAAATTTGCACCAATGTACACATTGAACAGAATGGGAGCAAAAACAGAAGAAATGGAAAAAGCTAAACAATAAGGTTTTACTTATTCAAGTTAGAAAAGACAGTCAGAGATGGCTGTCTTTTTTTTGTTTACTAAACTCTGATGATGAAATGTTCTTTTGGCTGTTCGTATCTAAAGAAAACAAATCCCCATTGAAAAGTATCAATAGTTACCGTAACCTTTGGGTGTTTTTTTATCGTTTCCCAAGTATCCTCCATTTGTCGAGACCAGTGAATATCATCAAAAATCCACACCGTGTCATTTGTTATTGTGGGCAATAGTTGCTCAAAGTAATCTAGTGTAGCTTTTTTTTGATGGTTTCCGTCGAAGTAGATTAAGGAAATTTTTTGCGTTGCAGTATTCAGTGATTGATTCCATTTTTTGAAATAATTATTGAATTCAGTTATTACAAATTCGACATTGGTTAAGCCGAATTTTTCTAATTGCTCTTGGGCAATTTTTGATGTTTCTGGACAGCCTTCAAGCGTTGTTATTTTTGTTTTCGTTTCGCTGTTTTGAGATCCTAAGGCTAGGGCAGAAGTAGCCAGTCCTAAAGACGTACCGATTTCTAAAATAGTGTCAGGCTGGAAATAAGTTATAATTCGCAATAATAGTTCTCCTCGTTTCTGTGTGATTCCTGCTGTTTTAGCAATTCTAGCGATTTCTCTGGTGTTTGATTTAAAGACTTTAGAACCTGCCCCAAAATCAGTTACATCTATGGTGTTTTTATTTTCTAAAAGTGCCTTCCTATATTCTTTTAAAACTTGGTACTCCGGTTTTGGCTTGTGGTCATAAAAACATTTAGTAATCAAAGTGAATACAAAAGGAGAGTGCACGGCATGCTCGTTTTTAGAGTGCCAAAGGAATTTTAGGTAAGATTTGATTTGGAATAGCATAGCGTTTATTACACAAATTGTCACAAAGGAAGCGCGAAGATACAAAGGCATTTTATAATTGCGGAATTTTATATTGCAATTGGTTAGCGATTGTTATTACTAAGTTCATAAATGCTATTAGCAGCATTGTCCTCCTCTTTTCTGTGTTCCATAAAATGAAAGCCACTTTTTTCTAATAATTTTTTAGAATGCTCATTTTTGTTGTGCGTAAAAGCTTCTATCTTATCAAGGTTTAACTCATTGAATCCAAAATCAATAACGCATTTTAGTGCTTCACTCATAATTCCTTTATTTTGGAAATTAGGAATTAGATTATAGCCTACTTCGGCTATTGTGTTGTTTTCTGAGAAATTCCACAAACAGATTGTTCCAATAATTTGGGGATCATTTTTATAACTGATTCCCCAAGAAACCGACTTAGTATTATGAAGGTTTTCGTTTATTCCTACGATAAATTGAAGCGCTTGTTCGATAGTTTTCGTTTTTCTATTTTCTGGTCTTTCGATGAATTGATTAATCGTTTCGTCAGAGCGTAAGTATAAGATAACTGCCGCATCTGATTCCTCAATCTCTCTTAGTAAAAGGCGTTCTGATTTTATTTCTGGAAATGGGTTGAAGTTCATTTTGATTTAGTTTTGTAATGAACGAATATAATTAAAATTTGGTTATACAGAACCCTATTTTATTTATCTATTGACTTGCTTTTTTGACGAAGGTAAAAGGACGTCGAAGTATTGAGAGGGATTTTTTAAATCGTACGTTACGATTTTTACACCATGGTATTCCCGCGATACTGTGTTTAGGAAGTACAAATGTTCGAAAAAAAAAGCGGTTTGAGTTAATACCCACACCGCTTTTTATTATGATAAATTTGCTATTACTAATCAATTAAAGTAACCAAATCTTCCTTGCTTTTTCTCACTTTAGTAAGATTAACTAACCAGTCATTTTCAGTATCTCTATAGCCCACAGGAAGCATAACGCAACTTCTAAGTCCTTTAGCTCTTAAGCCTAATATTTCATCTAATGCATCAGCATCAAAACCTTCTAATGGCGTACTGTCAACTCCTTCAAAAGCGGCAGCAGCAATAGCTTGAGAAAATGCAATGTAAGCTTGTTTAGCAGCATGGTTAAAGTTTTCTTCAGCATCCTTTTGCGGATAACTGTTTAATAACATCTGGCGGTAATTTTCCCATCCTTCGTTTTTCATGTCACGAACTGAGTTTGTCAAATCAAACATTTTGTTAATGCGTTCTGCTGTATAGGTATCCCAAGCTGCAAATACAAATAAGTGGGAACAATCAGTGATTACAGATTGATTCCAAGCGATAGGTCTAATTTTTTCTTTTACTTCTTGATTTGTAATTACAATTACTTCAAACGGTTGTAAACCACTTGAGGTAGGAGCAAGCGATATTGCTTCAATTATGTTATCAATTTTTTCTTGTGGTACTTTTTTACCATTCATCGCTTTAGCAGCGTATCTCCACTTTAATTTGTCTAATAATTCCATAGTGTCTGTTTTTATTTTATTGTTTTATTCTAAATTTTTGTTGTCTTCTGTGAGTACTTTAATCCATTTATTCAGCATCTCTTTTAACTGAATCACATCGTCAACGTTGACGTTCTCCGTAAGTAATACTTTGATGAGTTTGTCAGGAATGGGCTTTGCTTGGTCTTTTAAGTTTTTCCCTTTTTCTGTAAGCGTTACAATAACACTTCTTTCATCTGTTTCAGAGCGATTGCGTTGTAGCAGTTCCATTTTTTCCATGCGTTTTAGCAATGGCGAAAGAGTGTTGGTATTCAGGAGGAGCTTTTCTGTAATCTGATTTACAGAAAGGGTATCGTTTTCCCAGAGAACCATTAATACCAAATACTGTGGATAGGTAATCCCCATTTCGTCTAAGTAAGGTTTATAGGCCTTAGTAATCAAACGGGAAGCAGAGTAGAGCGGGAAACAGACTTGACTGCTTAATTTTAATTGAGCATCATCCATATTAGTCGGCTGTTTTACTATTTCTCCAAGCTTGATACGAACCTGCTGACCATAAAGCCCAGACAATCAGTACGGGTTGGAAAAACAGACGTATTAAACGTGCGTTATCTGAATCTAAAGCTCCAAAGGCATCTTTGTGGTCGAGGTATTGCGCAATATTACCAGGAAACACTAAAACGAAAAAGAGCGCTAGTACCCAACCAAATGTTGCTCGTTCTTTTTTCCAAAAAGCCAAACCGAGACCCAATGCTATTTCTACTATACCTGATAGTACCACCACCAAGTCTTTGCTTAGCGGCAGCCAGTCTGGTACTTGTGCTTGAAAGTCGACTCTATTAAAAGTAAGGTGACTGAATCCAGCATAGACCATAAAAAAAGCCAGTAGAATTCTGAAAATATTTTGCGTTAACGTAGTTTCTATAGTTTTACTCATTGTTTTTATTTTTATCGCAGGCGTTTGTGTCGCGTGCGATGCAAATGTAGTTAATTGTTTTGTGCTTGCGATTTATTTGCGGGTAAACTTATTATTTTGACGAAGGAGGTTTTTTATTTAGAGGTCCTCCTCCGTATTGATAAAGATTATAAATCTGTTCTAGCTTAGTTGGTAATATTTAGGAGCATTTGCGTTCCGTAATTTTTAAAAAGATTAAATTTTAGTTTAAGAATGGAGTAGGTGTTTATTGGTCAGTTTTTAGATTACAAGACCACGCTTAAGTTAAGCCTAAACCCGCCATATAGGCAAACGGCGGTTGTAGCCAATTTTTTTTTAAGTTTCATGTTGTCCAACTTTAGTTACTTTACCCTTTTCAAAATAGATGTCCAAAACATCTGGGTCAATATTGAATAATCCAGGCACAAACCCTAAATCATACGCAATATGGCTTTCATCGTAAAAATAAAAATCATCACCTAAAAGTTCGATTACTTCTTCCTTTGTTTTTCCAATCAATATTTCGCTTTTAATGATGTCATTTGACATTTTGTATCTCTCTTCCTTATTTTCATTCCATTCTTGCTTGTTAAAGTCGATCTTGGGATAATAAGAAACTGAAAAAATCCAAATCATTATAATTCCAATATATAATAGAGGACTTAATATAACTGTAGGAATGATGGCTAAATATTTTCTATTATTCTCATTTCCTAGTTTAAATCGCATTAAAAACCAATTAGTTAGAAAATAAATTGGAAATGCCAGTATCAATATTATTATGGGGACGTCAGGGCTCATATTAACCTAAAATTTTATCGATTGATTGCTTGTCAAGCCGAATAGTTTCTAAAATAAATCGTGCGAATTCTTTGTCTTTCCTTTTTGCTTTATCAAACGTTTCCATTAATCCAGACACATATAATCTTTCGTTGACGGTCATTCCTCCGAGTCCATCTACCTTTTTTACTTTTTCTAAAATCTCCTCTTTTGTCATTTCTATTTATTTACAGGGTTTTTCCTGAAATTGGCTAAAACGTTCTGATAATAGAGCGGGTTTAGGACTAAATTAAGCCCAATTTTCGGATTTGTCCAATCATCCCAAATGCAAACCATCTTTCCATTAAACCTATTGCTCAAATCCGTTGTAATAGCTGGTTTATGCTGTGTTTTTATGGAGCTATTTCTAAAAGTTTTTTTCTGTAATCTGTAACTATTTTTTTGATTTCAAATAGATTCCATTCAAAATTAAGAAGTTCTAAACCTTCAAAAATTGGAGAATTATCCACGACGTTCTCACTATTAATATCTAAATTAAATGATTTTAATATTTCAGCTGTTCCATTATGAAATTTTGCATCTTTATGCTTGTAGTAATTAGCAAGTCCAATTATTAATTCAATCTGATTTCTCTCAAAATCTTTATACTTATTATCTTTTTTATAATATTGTACTTTATTTTCAGGCTTGTCAAATAAATCGTTGATACTACCATTTATATAATTTTGAAAAGCAATAAAAGCGAGTCCATAAATTGGTTCGCTTTCTTCTCTCATCCAAATTCCATCATACCAATCAAATTCTTTATTTTTCTTAACTATTGTTTGAATTGAATTTTCAAGTCCAGTTATTATTAAAGTCAAACTTTCAACTCTATAATCCATTTCTCGCCAATGTGTCATTTCAATTTTTTTAGTGATTCAATTTTCGTAGTTAACTTTGATTTAAAATTGTATGATATTTATTATTCCACTGTATCATTGTATCCAACGTTTCGCTGCTTTGAGATGGCTGGAAATTCGTAACCGCTCAATTTTCGGCTTAACGAAAACTAGATGCGAAACGATAATTCCACTAAATTCCAGCTATATCAAAACAGCTGTTGTAAGCTGTATTTATTCGGTTGCTTCTATTTCTGCTGTATCTTTTTTAAACCAATCTTCAAATTGTCTCATAATGTTAATATCAGTTTGTTTATTCTTAAATTCAATATACTCTACCTCTTTTTTGTCTATTTGTTCATCATAAACATGTTTAATTTTTTCATGTATTATATTTTTATCAACCAAGGTTTTGACGAAGTTATAATTTTCTTTGGTGAAATTTGATTTATGAGGCTCTGGATTGCTTGTACTTGTTGCTGTTGGTGTAAAAGCGAAAAGTAATTCTTTAACTTTATCTGGCTGGTTACTAAAGATTTGATTTAAATATTCGCCATATGTAATTTTATCAAATGTTAACCAAGTAGAAAGTAGAAAAGCACTGTTTTTTTCATATTTTTCAAAAATTGGAATATCGCCAGCTTCACTTAATGAACGTTCTCGTAAAATTCTTGCTATTTCAACATTTTGTTCTTCTGAAAAAATATTTTCTGTTTCAGTTCGACCATTATGGAACCAACTATTTATTAAAAATGAAAATTCTATCGGTACAGGATCTAACATGAGTAATTTTGCAAATTCAAATGATTCCTCAATTATTATATGTTTTTTTAATAACTGAAAAATAAAAATTGAAGATTGAGTTTTTGTATCATCATAGCCAAAACCAAAAAACGAATAATTTGTTGGAAAAGATTCGCTTTTTAAGCATAATGCTAAGGATAATTTTTTTGAGGTTGTCCAGTCTAAATCTTCCTCATATGACCTTAATTTAAAAATAAAAGTATCTGCTTTTGTTTCTGCTAAAATACTTGTTAATTTTTCTCCAATATTTTCTATTTCTAATGTTTTTATCGAGTTTACAAAATCTTCAAATACAACATCAGAAAGTTCTCCGTCAATTACTGTGTATGAAAAATATCTTTTAAAATAGTCTGTCGAAACAATTCTTTTTTCTTTGAACCAAGTTTTTTCACCTTTATGTTGGAATGTATTATGAAATGCTTCATTTAATCGTGGAAACAAGAATTTAAGTAATGAAAGTACAGAGGCTTTTTCTTTTTTTGATAAGTCGGATGCTAGTATTTCCAAATGTTGATTAAGTTCATCCTTTTTATCTTTTACATTTTGTTCAGCTCCATAATTATCGTTTGTGGAGTATGACGTTATAAAATAATGTGGATTTGACTTTACAAATTCATAATGCCTAGGATAGAATATTTTTAAGGCTTCTATTAACATTAAGTCTATGTGATTAACTTCTCCTTTTAACAATGGTAAAGCAAATGACAAAGAGTTTCCATATCTAACCGCTAATCTTGGAGTTTTTAGGCGTATTAAAATGCTATCCGTAAATTGATAAACAAATCTTTGTTCTTCACTCTGACTTAATTTAATTTCACTTTCATCAATTGCTTTGTCAACGAGTTCGAAACAATATGTTTTTAACGCACTAATTTGCGCTTGTGGAATTTTAAGAGGAACTTGAATTATTTTTTCTAGAAAATTTTGGCCTGATAATTCATTACCAGCTCCAAATCTTTCACCAATTGCAGATGCAACCATCATTTCATCAAATGAAAGTATATAGGTAGTATTTGAAAAATCCCCCGTTAATTTTACTAATCTGAATAATGAATAAATTTCTTGTTTATCTAATCTATCGATGTCATCAACAAATATTACAAGTTTACTTGTGCTTTCTTTTAAAAAATCATCAATCTCATTTTTCCAATCCTCTAAATTAATTTCGGATAACGATTTTCCAATTTGTGTAAAATCTATGCCAATAAAACCGCCCAAAGCGCCATATTTTTCTATAAAATTACCTAACTTATTTTTTTTCTTTTCTAATTCTTGACCTAAAATGTCGGCTATTTTTTTTAAAAAATTTCTAATTAAAGCATCTTCGTCGTTATACCTCCACGGATTTAATTTTATTATTAAAACAGTTTCATCTGTTTTAAGTTCTTGTTCTATAAAATTTTGAACGGATGTTTTTCCTTCTCCCCAAGCACCATAGATACCAATTACTATTCCATCAGAACTCTCACGTCTTTTAATCGTTTCTGCAATTCTTTTTGAAAAATTGTATCGTTGAAATCTATCTTGACTTTCGTTTTCAACAGGTTTGTCAGATGAGAAATTTTGTTTCATTTATATTTTTTATTTTTAACGAAATGTTCTGATAATATAGCTTACAACTACTACATACCATCAAATATATACAACTTTTTTTATTTTAAGGTTTGTAATCATTTTCTTTAGTATTTAATTTTACTTTTTACTTCATGAAGTGGGATTGCTTCCCCAGTTTACTTCACTCAAAAGCATAAAAAAACCCGAGATGCAAAAGCAGCTCGGGTTCTGAATTTTATATAAAAACTAGAATTAGTCTTTCAATCCTAATTTAGTTAAAATAGTCTCTAATAAACACCATTTAGTAAAACCAGATTGAATTAAATTAACTCCTATAAAAGCGGTAAACCACAACCAATTTATATTTACATAGATTGCCAATAACAAACTGATTAGGATAAAAGAGCCTACTGTAATTCTAAAAACTTTATTTTTCATTTTTTATAATTTTTATTAATTGTGTTTTTCAATATTTAATACTGCCACATGAATGTTTGATAAACTTTCTTGCTGCGTATTGAATTCGTTTACTTTTTCGATAAGTGTATCTACATTTTTATTGTCTACAAAGGCGTAATACAGTATGGATTCGTTTTGGCTCATTTCACTTCCAAACCAATTCCCTTCCATTGACATTTCAGAAATATCCTTAAACCCTGTTACATCTTTGTAGCTAAAGTTTTTCACCTCTGCTTGTTTTAGCATTTTTTTGATGTCTTGGTCAAATGCCGCTATGGCTGTTATGATAAGTAGTTTCATTTGTTTTTTTTGTTTAAGGTTTGAAGTTTAAGGTTTTAGTGCTGTAACTTTAAACCTTAAACTTTGAACAATTTTTATTTTTCCCATTTCTTTCTCTCCGTCACATAATAGATCAACGGCACTACAATCAATGTTAGAATAGTAGAAACGATGGCTCCAAATACTAATGAAATCGCCAATCCTTGAAACAGTGGATCAAATAAGATAATGGAAGCTCCTATTACAACTGCTCCGGTTGTCAATAGAATAGGAGAGGTTCTTACTGCTCCAGCCTCAATAATCGCTTGTTTTAACGGTACGCCATCATCCAGTCGGATTTCTATAAAGTCAATCAGTAGAACTGAGTTTCTTACCATAACTCCTGCCAAGGCAATCATACCAATGAAAGAAGTTGCTGTAAAATAAGCACCTAACAACCAGTGTCCAAACACAATCCCGATTAACGAAAGCGGAATAGCAAGCATCATCACGATGGGTGTTTTAAAGTTTTGGAACCAGCCTACGATCAACATATAGATGATAACTATGGCTACCCCAAAGGCAATACCTAAATCACGGAAGACATCCAAGGTAATCTGCCATTCACCATCCCATTTTACGGTAAAATCACTTTCATCTGTTGGTTGGTCCATGTATAATTCATTGAGTTTATAGCCTTTTGGGATATTTATTTTATCCAGTTTTTCAGTCATTCCTAAAATGGCATACACAGGACTTTCCATTGCACCAGCCATATCAGCTGTTACATAAACCACGCGTTTTTGATCTTTTCTATAAATGGTTTTTTCTAAAGTATCTGTTTTTACTTTTACTAAATCACTTATCGGAATCATATTCCCTTGGCTTCCTTTTATTTTTAGATTCTGAATGTCTTGTAAGCTTGTTTTGTCTTTATCGTCAAGCGAAAGAACAATACCTACATTATCATTAGAATTCTCAGCATACAAATTAGAAATAGGATGTTCTTTCAATAAATAAGTCAAATTTCCCACTATTTGTTGTGGTGCAATCCCGTTAAGCATTGCTTTCTCTTTATCCACTTCTAGTTTGTATTCTGTTTGATTGTCCTCTACAGTCCAGTCAATATCTACGATACCATCCGTTTTGTGTAGAATATCTTTTACTTGTTTGGCCACTTTAATCTGGCCCTTATAATTTGGTCCATAAACCTCAGCAACCAATGTTGATAGTACTGGAGGTCCAGGCGGAACTTCTACAATTTTTACATTCGCACCATATTTTTTAGCTATTTTCTGAATTTGCGGACGCACATTTTTAGCAATGTCGTGACTTTGTAATTTTCGATCTTCTTTGTGTAATAAATTCACTTGAATATCAGCCATATTACTTCCACCACGCAAATCATAATGACGAACTAATCCGTTAAAAGTGATTGGTGCCGATGTTCCAATGTAGTTTTGATAATCAACAACCTCTGGAATTGTGGTTAAATACTGCGCAATTTCTTTAGTAACTGCTGATGTTCTTTCCAGAGTCGCTCCTTCAGGCATATCAATTACTACTTGAAATTCATTTTTATTATCAAAAGGCAACATTTTTACTAAAACCGATTTGGTAAAAAACATACCAACAGAAACAAACAATAATAACACAGTCACTCCCACAAGTACTCTTCGCTTCATGCTACTTTCCAGTAAAGGACGCTCCAGCTTGCTGTATATTCTATAGATGAAACTAGTTTCTAGTCCTTCATTCTCTTTATGTTCTTGCGTATCTTTTTCTTGTAATAAATGGTACCCTAAATAAGGCGTAACAGTCAAGGCAACAAACAGTGATAGTATCATGGCAATCGAAGCACCAATAGGCATCGGACTCATATAAGGTCCCATCATTCCAGATACAAACGCCATAGGTAATATAGCGGCAATAACCGTAAATGTTGCTAAAATCGTTGGGTTTCCTACTTCATTTATCGCGTAAATAGCGGCTTGTTTAAATGGTAATCGCTTCATCTTGAAATGCCTGTGCATATTCTCGGCTATAATAATACTGTCATCGACGACAATTCCCACCACAAAAACTAAGGCGAAAAGCGTGATTCGGTTTAATGTATAATCCAGCATATAATAACTGAATAAGGTCAATGCAAAAGTCAATGGTACCGAGAAGAAAACAACTAGTCCACCTCTCCAACCCATGGCAAGCATCACTAAAAACGTTACCGCCAAAATAGCAATACCCAAGTGTAGTAATAATTCACCCACCTTATCTGATGCCGTTTCACCGTAATTTCTAGTTACTTCAACATGAACATCATTAGGTATGATAGTCGTTTTTAAATGTTCTACTTTGTCAATGATTTTTTCTGATATTTTCATCGCATCCGCACCTTTTACCTTACCTACAGATATCGTTACAGCAGGATATTCAGATTTTGCGTCTTTGTATTTTTCGTTTGATTTACTATACCCAAAGGATACATAACTTTTTGCGGTAGACGGACCGTCTTGAACTGTAGCCACTTGTTTTAAGTAAACAGGCATGTTTTTATTAATCCCTATAACCAGATTTTCTAAATCGTCAGCTGAGGTTAAGAACTTCCCTGTCGTAACTAAATATTCCTCATCGTTATTGACAAAACTCCCTGATTGAGAACTGCTGTTATTCGCTTGAATCATTTGCATAATACCCATAGGGTCGATGCCATTCTCTGCCATTTTATCTTTGTCCAAAATCACTTTTAGCACTCGGCTTCTTCCACCAATTTCTTTGGTAATCGCAACATCTTTTACTTTTTCTACTTCAGATGTTACTTCTTCGGCAATTTGGCGCAATTGAAAATCGTCCATTTTATCGCTCCAAAGCGTGATTCCAAGCATAGGCACGTCATCAATAGAACGTGTTTTTACCATTGGTTTGTACACTCCTTTTGGGAACATATCTTCGTGCTTTGCCAGTTCGTCGTATAATTTCACATACGAACGCTCCACATCCTGACCTACATAAAATTGAACGATAAGCATCGCCTGACCATTCATAGCCATTGTATGCACGTGCTCAACCCCTTTAATATTTGAGATGATTTTCTCTAAAGGTTTGGCCACACGGCTTTCTACCTCTGTAGGGCTCGCTCCTGGATAACCCACCATGACGTCAGCCATCGGAACATTAATTTGTGGCTCTTCTTCTCTCGGAATAAGAAAAGAACTATACACACCAATGATCATCAAACCGATCATCATCAAAATAGTTAGTTTTGAATTGATGAAAAAATTGGCAATTTTACCTGAAATTCCTTCTTGCATAATATTTTATTTATTTGGGCGTGACCACAAGGGTCGGGCTATTCGTTTCAATCTTTTTGTTAAAAAAAACAAAAAGGATTTCCACTGCTATCCCTCACGCAGTATTAAGGACTACTTTTTTATTCATTTTCAGTTTAGGTGTTCTGATTTTTGAACTTTAAACCTTAAACTTTAAACTTTTTTTACTTAACACTTACCTTCGCTCCGTTGAATAATTTTCCTTCGGCAGAGATAATATAGTTTTCATCAGCTGATAATCCAGACAATACTTCCACTTGGTCACCATAAGTTTTTCCAGTACGCAACCATCTTAAAAGGGCTACATTTTCATTTCCTATAGTGTATATTCCAGTAAGTTGACCTTGTCTTATCAAAGCACTTTCTGGAACTAAAATCACATCACTTTTGGAAATATTCGATTTGTTTTCAACAGGAAACTGTACATTAACAAACATTCCTGACAAGACTGAACTGTCCGTTTTATCTAAATTTATTTTCACCAGATATTGTCCACCCGTGTTTTTTGCAGATAAACTCACTTCGCTTACTTTACCCGTCAATTTTTCATTTGATGATTTTATTAAAACGGTTACTGGCATTCCTTTTTTTATACTAGTAATATCAGTTTCAGAAACCATGGCGCTTACCTCTAATTTAGATGCACCTTCAATACTTACTAATGGCATTCCAGGATTAGCCATATCACCTTCTTTTACGAAAGTATTAGTCACCACACCAGAAAACGGTGCTGTAATATTAGAATAATTGAACTGTGCCAAAACTTCATTACGCATTTGTTTAGCACCTTCAAGTCCCGCTTTGGCCATTTCATAACGAGCGGTCATATCATCTAATTCTTTTTGTGAAGCACTTTGTTGCTTGAATAAGGTCACAAAACGATCGTAATCTTTTTTGGCACTATTGTAACCTGCAGTTGCTTGAAGAATATTGGCATCTGCTTGCGCTTTTTTAGCCAGTAAATCAGAATTATTAATACTTACTAATGTTTGTCCTGCATTTACTTTTTGTCCTATCTGAACATATACTTTAGTTACATACCCCATCATTCTAGTACTCAAATCAGCACTATTTTCGGCTTCAATTTTCCCACTTGCACTTACAAATGGACTGTTGTCATTTTCAGAAACGCCACTTACTTTAACGGCAATTGCAGGAGATTCAGCTACCGCTTCTTTTTTCTCTCCATTACAGGATGTTAAAATAAAAAGGGAAATTGAAATTAGTGTTATTATTTTTTTCATGGTTTTTCGTTTGATTATTTTTGTCTTTATTCTTTACTCTATTTCGGAACTCTTATTTCGTTAAGAATTGTAAGTACTGTTGTGTGTAATTGTATTCAAAAACAGCTTGTAAGTATTCCAATTCTTTTTTGAACATTTGAGTTTCAGATTGTAATAAGTCTGTTGTTTTTTCTAAACCTTGTTCAAAACGATTGCTTCTGATTCTGTATGCTTCCTGTGATTGTTCAAGATCCAACTTAGAAAGATTGACCTTATTCTCGGCATCATTCAGCTGGCGATTTGCTTTATTCAATTCCAGTTGGCTTTTAGCTTTATACTGTTGTGTTTCAATCTCCGCTTTTTGGAAATCCGCTTTCGCTTTTTCCATTTTTCCAATTGATTTATAACCGTCAAATACATTCCAAGATAATTGCGCTCCTACCACATATCCTTTTGCGTTAGTCCCAAAAAGGGTGTCATCGTACAATTCATAACTTCCAAAAGCATTTAAACGAGGCAAGAAAGTCATTTTGCTTGATAACAACATTTTTTGATAAGCTTCAGTAGATTGATCCATCGCTTGAATATCTTTTCTGTTTGCTGAAAGGGTAGTGTTAATTGTTTGTATGTTAATGTTATTTTCTAATGCTTCTGCAGGTTTGTATACTTTATCTCCAAGATCTTCATTCAATAAAAAAGCCAAGTAATCAGAGGCATTTTGCACATTACTTTTTGCATATTGCAATTGGTTTTTTATTTCACTTACACGAACCTTTACAGATAGCAAATCTGTTTTTTGAAGTATTCCTTGTTTAAAATAGTTTTCTATTAATTTCAAGTTTTCGGCAGCAGTTACATTCGCTTTTTCTAAAACGGCAACAGCTTTATAGGCAAGTTGCAATTCCATAAAAGATTTATTGACTTCTAGTTCTAGGTACTCTTTGGTGCGTTCCGTTTGTAGCGAATAAGAACTCATCTTTGCTCTTGCCGCCTGTCTTTCATACAATCCATCGATATTGATGATGGGTTGCAGAATTTCAATTTTAGTGGCAAAGTTTGTAGTTCGATGTGGATTATTTAATAGTTCCGGATTAAAATCAGCGGCCGTCAAAATACCTTGATTCAATTTAGAACCAAAAGCCATTAAAGGATTAGTAGTTGCAATAGCCGTGTGTGAAGCGGTGATACTAGGTAAAAACAAAGAATTGGATTGTCTGTAATCTGCCTGTGCCGATTTAAACTCCTGATCTGCAATCTTAATTTGTAAATTTTTGTCGGCCACCTTTTGCCAAAGATCAGTTTTAGAAATAGCCAATGTATCTTGACCATAACTAAAAGCAGAGATGGAAATGGTTGCTAAGAGTGCTATTAAATTTATTTTCTTCATAATTTTTATTTCTAATTATTAAGGCAAAGATACTTTCGCAATAAGGGCTACACAGTAACAAATGTCACACTCGAGGAAAAAAGTAAAAAAGCATTTCAGATTAATCTCTAAAATGCTCCTGGTTAAATACTAAGTATTTAAACATTTTTAAAAATACCTTATCTTATTCTCTGGTGCTCCCATGTCCACCAGCAACAATTTTTAATATTCTTAAGTTTAGATAAAAATATTTAAAAAACTGTATGACAATGTTTTGCATTCTGTCGCGTTGTGATTTGGTTATTTTTGGCATCATAATTTTTTAATTTTTATAGAGGAAAACTTTTGAAGTTAATTCTGAATTTACTCCGGAATTAACCACCAAAAAGGTCGCATTTTAGCTTTATAAAGGAAGGCATAATGCAATGTCAGTTTTACCCAATGTCCTGCAAGTCCCATGTCACCAAACGTTTTCTTTAAATCCCTACCGCCAGTATTTTCAAACTTGACATAATCAGGAACAATAGGGAAGGTAGTCATACTTATTCCGTTTCCTTTGGTCATTCCGTACCCTGCAGAAGCAATACAAGCAGCTCCCATGTTACCCATAGATCCTTTATGATGCAAGCTCATTTTTCCTGATTTTATAGTATCTATAATGTTATCAGCAACTAGTTTTGCGGTGATTCCTGATGGCATTCCAGTTCTGGGCGGTGAAGGAAAAATATCAGTTCCGTTTTTACTTTTTCGGGGTTTCGAAATGCTGTGAGGCGGAGCAAAAGCAATTCCTGGCGCAAAAATATTTGAGTAACTTGGATTTTGATACGTTTCTGGCCAGTCTTGTACTGTCCATTCCTCATAAGGTCTTGGGGTATAATCAGCATCTACAATCATAAAACCTTTGAACAGCTTATCAGTAATATCAGTATTGTTTTTATCAAATGCTTTAAATCCATGACCAGAGAAGGCAGGGATTAACATAGCAAAATCATATTCTTCCGTTTTGTATTCCCCGTCAAGGTTTTCATAGTGCGCTTTTCCGTCTTCGACTTTGGTAACTCCTGCACCCAGAATCCATTTAATGCCTCTATCATTAAAAACCATTTCGACCATTTCGCTTGATTTCATAACATTTTTCCCAAAAGAAAGCGTCATTCCATCCATACCAAAATCACCCAATGCATATTCATTAGATATCCAAGTAACTTCGAATTTGTCTCTAATTCCTAGTTTCACTAATTCTCGCTCTACATTCAATATATATTCAAAAGCTGCACCTTGACAAGTTGCTTTTGCATGGCCAGTCCCAATTAGTATTTTGGCCTTTTTATTGGAAGTTTTCACTTCCTTTATTAACTCATGTAATGCTATGGAAGCTTGTCCTGCATGATCGTAAGTGCATACGGAGTACACTTTATTTGTTTCGGGTACTAAGCCTTCGGTTAAATTAAATGCCAGTTTTGGTCCAGTAGCATTAATTAGATAATCATAGGTCACTTTTTCTTGAGTTCCTTCATTTATGCCATAGATATGTTCAACTAGAATATAAGGATCCTTTTCTTCGGCATCTCCTTCGGGGTAAAAGGCAACAGCTTTGGCTTGTTTGTAACCAATTCCTTTTTTTGCATATAAAGGTTCTAAAGGAAAAATGACATCTTTGGCATGCATTTTACCAATACCAACCCAGATATTAGAAGGAACCCATTGGTAATTTCTGTTAGGAGAAACTACTAATACTTCATGTTCCTTTGAAAGTTTACGCCTCAAATGAGCCGCAGCTGTATGACCGGCAATTCCGGCTCCTAATACTACTATTTTAGACATAGTTTATTTTGTTTTTAGTTGGTCTAATTGCTTTTGAATTAAACTTCTAATTTGTTTTTGATTTGGAAGTATTAAACCAATAACTAATACCTGCTGAGAAATAGAATACTTCTTTCAGATCTTCTTTTATAATTGCATCTTCAGTTACAATAGTAGCATTACCTTGAGGGAATGCTAAATGAGGTGAAAAAGAAAATATAAATGATTTGGAATAGTAATGTATTGGCAAACTCAGCTCTATATTTAATAAATTAAACTTGTTTACTTCATCAATCCCTACTATTGTAGTTCCAATTTGCTGATTTTCGTTAGTTCCATTACCTTTTCTATTTCCTACGCGATTGTACTGGTAATATTCCTGATAAAAATATTGAGATCCTGCATGAGCAGCGATAGTGGGTGTTATTTCTAGACTTTTATCAGTTGTATATAATGATTTAGCGAGTTGTGCACCTACAAAAAAATCGGTATTACTGTCTTTACTGAAGTAACTGCTTGCCAGTATGGAAGCTTCAAGTATATCAAAATCATAACTTATAAATGCTGAGACATCTGCTTCTATTTCTGATTGAATACTATAACTATTATCATTAAAAAAATATTTTGTTCCAGAAATAGCACCACTTAATTTATTAGAATCAAAATGATATCCTGCTGTTAGTAAAAATAGATCAACTCTGTTTTCATTTGATTTAGTAAGATAGGATAAGGACGCGTCAGCAAAAAAACCGGAGGCGTCGTAATAGCCTAAGGAAGGAACAATATAGGGTGCAGTGATAGAATCACGGCGTCCCATAAATACAGCGTCATTTTGAAAACTAATATCGGTTAATATATAGGATTGGGCTTTCTCAATATTCTTATTATTCTGTGCTATTATAAAAAAAGGAGTACTAATGCATAGCAAGAAAAATACTGTTTTTAGATTTTTCATTTTGAATAAATTTAAGTATTAGTAATAAAAGGAGCGAATGCATTCTTTATACATAAGCTCCTTTATATTATTTTATCAAAGGATTAATATCCTCTTTTTTGACTCTTATTCATTTTTTGCATTGTTGGTTTTTTTTGCATTTTTGTTTTATTCCTGTTTTTGTTCATCTTCATGTTTTTTTGAATACTCATTTTTCTTTGTTGGTAGGTGTTTTTAAACATTTTACCATCCATATTCAAACACTCTCCTTCTTGAAGACGTTTTAGTTTTCTGTTTCCTTTTTGATAAGAACCATCAGGATTAACGACAACTCCATTACCCAAGCTAAGTTTTTGTTGTACACGTTTTTGTTCCTGATTCCGTATTTGGTAAACACTTCCATCTAGTACTGTTAAATGGGAACGGTTTTGATTGCGTTCCATCATTTGGCTTTGTGTAAGGTTTTTGTTTTCTTGTTTTATTTTTGATCTGTATTGATATTCATTAGAAAATACAGTTCCATCCATGTTTAAACATTCTCCATCACGTAAACGCAATCTATCACCGCCTTTTTTCTGATAGGTACCATCAGGATTAACTATTGTACCATCTGTTAATGTAATTTTGTCCTGTAATTTTATTTGATCACGATCTCTAATTTGTAAAAGATCACCATCAACTAACATTAAGCGATCTCGGTCGCGATCTTGATCTTTGTCTTGATCTTGTGCGAATAATGCAGTATTTCCTAAAACTGCAAAAACTAGTAATAAAAGAATCCTTTTCATTTTGTTTTATTTAGTAATTAATAATTATGTGAATTTATATTTTTTTTGAGATTTTGAATATGATAAATATCAGTTAATCAATAAGTTGTATTTGCTATTTTATTTATAGTTACATAAAGTTATAAAAAATCATTAAAACGTAACTAATTTAAAATGAATATTTTACAAATAATCCGATTGGATTTAATTAAGTGTAAATAGTAGCGTATTTCAGTGTAAGAAATTATTGAATTAAATATTCAGAATTACTTGTCTGACTATTTTTTGGGGATGAAATTGCGATTTTCTTTGTTTTGAATAAAAGAAATTTTAATTTTTCGATTTGTAAAGAATTAAATAGTATTTTTAAATCACAATTATCAAGAGCTGGTTGCCTAACACAAACCAGACTCAATTGCCTTTATGGAAATTAATAGTAAATAGAATAGCAATATATTCAAGTATACTAGTTTAAAGACTGTAAATAATTATATTTAAAAGGCATAGAAGTTTTTAATGTTTAGTTTAATTTTTTATGAATACGAATTCCCCCCAACCTTCTTACGAAGACTTACTCAAGATTATAGCAAATCAAAAAAAGGAGATAAATAGCCTAAGTAAAGGACGTAGTGCCTTAGCCGATTTTGAATTCTATATTAAAGAATCCGAAGATTTGTTATGCGTAGCGGGAATGGATGGATTTTTTAAAGAGGTTAATCCAGCATTTTTCAAAAAATTAGGGTATACAAAAGAGGAGTTATTCAGCACTAGTTTGATTTCATTTATTCATCCTGAAGATATTCTAAAAACCAACCTGGAAATAGAGCGATTGTCGATAGGGGAGGGTTCATTAAATTTCGAAAACAGATGTATTAAAAAAAATGGAGATATTGTAATTATGCAATGGACTACTAGTGTCGACCGTGCCGGAAAACTTATTTATGGAATTGGAAGAGACATATCCCAAATAAGAGAAGCGCAACAAAATTTAATTACCAGCGAGAGACTGTTAAATGATGCTCAAAAAACTGCTAAAATAGGAAGTTGGGAATTCGATATAATCAATAATAAAATGATTTGGTCGGAAGAATTATATTCCATCTATGAAATTAAAAAGAATCCGAAGGAGGATTTGTTTCAATCCTATTTTAAGTATTTTTCAGACGAAGAAGTTGTTCAATTTCAAAATAAAATAAATCAATGTATACAGGATAAGAAGTCTTTTGAAATTGAAAAGTCAGGCCATTTTTCTGACGATAGAATAAAATGGCTTCATGTAATCGTTGTTCCAGTAATTGATAGAAATGGAAAAGTGATTGCGCTTCGAGGGAATACGCAAGATATCACTGAAAAAAGGCAAAGTAGGGATGAACTTGATTTACGAAGACAAACAGAAACGGAATTAAAACTAAAATTAATAGAAGAAGAAAGTAATCGTAAGTTTAAAAACTATATTGAAAATGCACCTGATGGAATATTCGTTGTAGATAAAGAAGGAAACTATTTAGATGCGAATCCTGCCGCAATTTTTATGACGGGTTATTCAAAGGATGAACTTTTAAAGATGAACTTTGATGATTTGTCAGGAGCCGAGTTAAACCAAGATTCCATTAAAGAATTCTATAATCTAGTAGAGAAAGGAGTAGGAAAGAAAGAACTTAAAATTACTACAAAAAAAGGAGAGCTGAAATGGTGTTCTATTGAAGCTGTAAAACTTTTGGAGAATCGCTATGTAGCCTTTGTTAAAGATATAACAGAAACTAAAAAAGCATTTGACTCCATCGCTCATAACGAAAAATATTTTCGTGCCTTGGTTGAAAATAATGAAAATATTATTACAGTACTTGATGAAAACTTAAAAATTTTATTTCGTAGCCCCTCAGCAGAAAGAATAACTGGATATAGTAACAAAGATTTCAGTTCAATTTCTGATAAAGAATATTATCATCCAGATTACGTGGACTACATGCAGGATATTATCCAGCAAACATTTAACAATCCCGGTATCCAAAATCCAGTTTTATTTCAGGTGAAACACAAAAACGGAAATTATATTTGGTTGAAAGGAATGTTAAATAATTTGCTTAATGATACTAGTATGAGTGGTATTGTAGCCAATCTAAGGGATGTCACCGAGAGTAAACTTGCCCAAGAATTAATTGAAAAAAGCGAAAAACGCTTCCGTTCTTTGGTTGAAAATAACGAAGGGATTATCACTGTTATTGATGAAAAATTAAATGTTTTATTCCGTAGCCCTTCCTCAAAGCGAGTAACAGGTTACACTGATGAAGAATTTAATGCTATACCTGATAAAGAGTATTTTCACCCAGATTATTTAGATTATATATATCAAAACATTCAAAACGCTATAGCAAATCCAGGGAAATTACGTCCCTTATTATTTCAGGTTAAACATAAAGATGGACATTATATCTGGCTTGAAGGTGTTATCAATAATAGGTTTCACGACAGCAGTATAAAAGGAATTATTGCAAATTTTAGGGAGGTTACAGCACAAAAAAATACGGAACTAAAATTAAAACAAAGAGAGCAGCTTTTTCATGCATTATTAGAAAATAATGAAGGTAGTGTTTTATTATTGGATAAGGATAAGAAAAGCTTATTCCGCAGCGAGTCTTCTAAGCGATTAACGGAATGGACGACTGAAGAATTTGATGGTCTTCTTGAAAATGAATTTATTCACCCTGATTGCATGTTGCATTGGCAGGATGTAAAACGAAAAGTATTGAGCTCTCCGGGTGCATCAATACCAGCGCTATTTCAAGTTAAGCATAAAAAGGGTCATTATATTTGGGTGGAAGGATTTTTAAAGAACATGATTCACGACCAAAATCTACAAGGAATTGTGGTTAATTTAAGAGATGTTACGGATAGAATTGAAGCAAATAAAACTTTAGAAAAAGAGCGTGATGTTTTTGCTAAAATTGCTGAGACTTCCCCAGGATTAATTTATTCAATGCGTCAAAATAAGGATGGTTCGCTAATTTATCCGTATGCGAGTGATGCTATTATAGCTATTTATGGCCTTGAACTTGAAGAAGTCGAAAAAGATGTTAATTGCATTTTTAAACTGATCCATCCTGATGATTTAGCAGGGGTTATTGAAAAAATCACTAAAACTAAAACGGAACTAGTCCCGCTAAAAGGGACCTATCGTTATTTTCATCCTACTAAGGGGTTAGTATGGCATGAGGTAAATTCGTTACCGGTGGTCGAACCAGAGGGCACTGTGATTTGCCATGGAATTATTACAGATATTACTGAAAGAGTAGTTGCGGATCAAAAAATAGCGAAGGCTAATAGACTTTATCTTTTTATTAGCCAGATAAATCAAATGATTGTTCGTGTAACTGATGAGCAAACACTTTTTCGTGAAGCCTGCTATATAGCGGTTAATGTAGGTCAGTTTAAAATGAGTTGGATTGGTTTGTTTTGTGAAAATTCTAAAAAACTAACTCCAATAATGATTGCTGGTGAAGAGTCGGAATATTTTGATATTGTTAAATCAATTTCTATAACGGATGTTGTTAATGGCAGCGGTCCGGGGGCTTTAGTATTCAGAGATGAAAAACATGTCGTTTGTAATGATATTGAAAATGATGTTTTAATGAAAAGGTGGAAAAATGAAGCTTTGGCGTGTGGCTATCATTCACTTATGTCATTGCCTATTAAAAAGTTTGGAAAGTTAGTAGGTATTTTTACGCTCTACTCAGGTGAAAAGAACTTTTTTGATGATCAGGAAATTGCCTTACTCGAAGAAGCAACTGGTGATGTAGGATTTGCCCTTGAAGTTTTTGAAAAGGAAATTCAAAATAAAAGAGCAGAAGAAGCTGTTTTTCAGAGTGAAAGAAGATACCATACACTTACTGAAGTTGCAGCTGTAGGTATTTTTCGAACGGATGCCTTAGGTTATACTACTTATGTTAATCCCAGTTGGACTCAAATTTCAGGGTTGTCCTATCAAAAAGCATTAGGTAATGGTTGGTTAGATGCTGTTCATGAAGAAGACAGGAAAACCATTCTTAATCGTTGGGAAAATGCAACGATAGAGAATGAAAAGTCATTGATTGAATATCGTTTTGTAAGGCCTGACGGCACTACTGCTTGGGTAATGGGACAAGCCATTCCAGAAAAAAATAGTGATAATGAGATTGTGGGCTACATTGGAACCATTACAGATATTACAGAACGTAAAGAGACAGAAGGTAGAATTTTTAAAGAAAAACTACTTTCAGAGACGATAATCAATAATTTGCCAGGGATATTTTATCTCTATGATGAAGCTGGGAAATTTGTAAAGTGGAATAGAAATTTTGAGCTTCTTACAGGGTACAGCGGCCATGAAATAAGTCAAATGACTCCACTGGATCTTTTTGATGAAGATGAGAAGGAAAAGATCAGCACAAGAATTCGTACTGTTTTCGAAAAAGAATCTCCTGGAATTGAGGTTGAGTTTTATACGAAAGCGAAAAAGAAAGTATACTATTATATCAATTCCTTAGCAATAGAATATGAAGGAAAAAAATGCCTTCTGGGCATGGGCTTAGACTTAACGGATCGTAAAAAAGCCGAAGAAGCAATTAAGAAAGCAAATGAACGATTTGAAATGATTTCATCGGCAACAAATGAGGCTTTGTTTGAATTGGATTTTATTAACGGTAAAAACTGGCATAATAAAGTGTTTTATGAGAATCTAAATTCTTATAATGAAAATTTGTCAAGTGAGGAAAATAAATTATTGTGGCGATCTAATCTACATCCTGACGATAGCGATAGAATTATTAAAAGTATTAAAGAATGTTATACTGGAGTTTCAAATTCCTGGTCAGATGAATTCCGGTTTTTAAGAGTAGATGGTACTTATGGCAATTTTTACGAACGTGCTTTAATTGTAAGAGATGATCAAGGAAAAGTGACACGTTTTATTGGATCGATGTTAGATGTTACTGATCTAAAAAAGGCTGAACAAGAATTGAAGAACGCCAATAAAAAGATGGAGGCAATAATTGATGCTATTCCAGATTTAATGCTTGAAGTAGGTTTAGACGGTACGATTTATAACTATCATTCGCATCTTAAAGATTCATTTATGGAATCTACTGATCGATATATCGGTAAGAAAATTTCAGAAATAGTACCTTCAGATGCAGCAAATTTAGCTTTCTCTGCACTCCGTGAAGCTGCTGAAAATGGTTTTTCAACTGGGCGTCAATACAACTTACAAAAGAAAAATGAATTACGGTGGTACGAACTGTCAATAGCACCTATGAAGGAAACGGATGAACATGATACCCATTTTATTTGTCTTTCACGTGATATAACAAAGGTCAAACTTATTGATGAGTCACTACAGAAAAGTGAAGAAAGATACCGAGGTTTGTTAGATAATCTGGACGCAGGGATTGTAGTCCATGCAGCAGATACTTCTGTAATTATGAGTAATAAGAAGGCATCAGAATTATTGGGTTTAAGTACCGAACAAATTTTAGGTAAAAAGGCTATAGATCCAATTTGGAAATATCTAAATGAAGACAATTCGATTATCGATGTTGAAAAACACCCGATTAGCCTTATCCTTAAAACAAAACAAGCTGTCAAAAATTTTACACTAGGAATTAATCACCCTAATAGTGGTAAAATAGTCTGGGTTTTAGTAAATGGTTTTCCAGTTTTAAATCATAGTGATGAAATTACTGAAATTGTAATCAGCTTTATAGATATTACGGAGCGAAAATTGATGGAAAGAGAATTGTTGAAATCAAAAGAACAATCTGAAACAGCAAACAAAGCCAAAACTGATTTTCTGGCAAATATGAGTCATGAAATTAGAACTCCATTGAATGGAATCATCGGATTTACCCATTTGTTGATGAAGTCAAAAATGGAAAAGAATCAGTCAGAATATATGGCCACCATTAATGAGTCGGCCGCTTCATTAATGCAGATTGTAAATGATGTTTTGGATTTCTCTAAAATTGAATCTGGGAAACTAGAACTGCATATGGAACAAGTAAATCTGTATCAGTTGACACGTCAGGTTATTGATTTATTCAGTCATCAGGCAAAACAAAAAAATGTTGATTTAGTATTGAATCTAAATGAGAATGTTCCAAAGCATGTATTTGGAGATTCTGTGAGACTAAAACAGGTTCTTGTAAACCTACTGAGTAATGCAATAAAATTTACCAGTTTTGGAGAAATATGTCTTGATATCAATAAGGTAGTGGTGCCAAAAAAGAAAATCACAACTTTGAGGTTTTCCGTAAAAGATACTGGTGTTGGAATTAAAGTAGCCAACAAGGATAAAATATTTAATTCATTTGTACAAGAAGATAATTCAACCAATAGAAAATTTGGAGGAACAGGATTAGGATTAGCTATTTCAAATCAATTGTTGGCATTGATGGACAGTAAATTGCAATTGATTAGTAAATATGGAGACGGAAGTGACTTTTTCTTTGAAATTAAATTTAAAAAATTCAAAATAAAGAAAGAGATAGCTGCTGAAAACATTATTGCAAGTGAAGTTGTGGTAATGGAAAGTATTAGAAATAAAAAAGTTTTAATTGTTGAGGACAATAAAATAAATATGCTTTTAGCAAAAACACTTGTCAAAAAATTAATTTCTAATTGTACGATTTATGAAGCTAAGGATGGGAATGAAGCAGTCGAACAATATAAAATGAAAAAACCGGATATTATTCTAATGGATATTCAAATGCCTACTAAAAATGGATACGAAGCGACCTATGACATCAGGGAGTTAGAAGGTGGTTCAAGTACGCCCATTATCGCAATAACCGCAGGTATAATGAGTGGTGATAAAGAAAAATGTTTGGAGGCAGGGTTGGACGATTATTTATCAAAACCAATTATTGAAGTTGATTTAGAACAAATATTAATTAAATGGCTGAATAAATAGAGTGCTTTTTTATGATTATTTCTTCGATATATCAAAGTCAGTTATATGTTCTCATTTATTGAGCAAGACTAAAGGTTTCTTTTTTTTTTTTGATAATTTTTGTTTAAATTAGTTGAAAATAAAGCACGTATTTATGAAAAATGAAAAAGTCAAAATACAAGGGGTAATAAATCTACGTCAAAAAGCCGAGGCTAAACAAAAAAACGGAAATTCAGCATTTAACTTATCTGATAATGAAGTGTTTAGGCTTGTTCATGAATTGGAAGTTCATCAGATTGAATTAGAAATGCAGAATGAAGAACTTCTATTAGCTAAAGGAATGGCAGAAGTAGTTACTCATAAATATACGGAGTTATATGATTTTTTACCTTCGGCTTATTTTACCTTAAATAGGGATGGCGATGTAATCGAACTTAATTGGGCTGGGGCTGAGTTATTAGGGAAAAATCGATTTAAATTAATAAATAGCCGGTTCGGTTTTTTTGTTTCAGATGATACAAAACCAATTTTCAATGTTTTTTTAGAGAACGTATTTAAACATTTGAAAAAAGAATCTTGTGAAGTTACGATTATAAATGATGAAGGAGCAACTACTTATGTTTACCTTACAGCTAGAGTAGGGGAAAATACAAACCATTGTCATATATCAGTACTTGATATTACCGAACGAAAGTTGATGGAGATTGAATTAATTAAAGGAAAAGAAGAGGCAGAAGCCGCAAACATGGCCAAAACTAATTTCTTGGCTAATATGAGTTACGAAATTAGAACACCCTTAAATGGAATAATTGGTTTTACTGATTTGTTAATGAAATCAAATTTGGAAAAGAATCATCAGGAGTATATGTCTACGGTTAACGAGTCATCTATCATATTAATGCATATTGTGAATGATCTTTTAGACCTTTCTAAAATTGAAGCGGGAAAATTAGAACTTGAAATAGGAAAGACAGATATTTACGAACTAGCTAAGCAGGTTATAGATTTATTTAAAGGCCAAACGATAGTAAAGAAGATCGATTTAGTACTCAATATTGATTACAACGTATCACATTATATTCAAGCAGATGCGCCCCGGCTAAAGCAGATATTGGTCAACTTAATAGGCAATGCTTTGAAGTTTACTGATACAGGGAAAATTAGTTTTAATATCTCTGAAACTCCTGCTACTAACAAGGATTCTTGTATACTTAATTTCTCTTTAAAAGACACAGGTATTGGTGTAAAAGAGAGTAATAATAAAAAAATATTTAAGTCTTTTATTCAGGACGATAATTCTACAAGTCTTCGATATGGTAGCAATGGTTTAGGTCTATCCATATCAAATAGACTTTTAGTCTTAATGGATAGTAAGTTGCAATTAAAGAGTAAAGTAGGTGAAGGAAGTGATTTCTTTTTTGCCATTCAATTCAAGAAGCTAAACGCTAATCAAAGTAATTACTCTTCAATTATTAGTAACCGTATTATTCCTTTTAAAATGCTTTCTAAAAAGAAGGTTTTAATAGTTGAGAATAATAAAACAAATATGTTATTAGCAAGAATATTGGTAAAAAAAATATTGCCAAACGCTAGTGTTTTTGAAGCAGGCGATGGAAATGAAGCCGTGTTGCAATTTAAAAAAGAAAAACTAGATATCATATTAATGGATATTCAGATGCCCAATAAAGATGGACACGAAGCAACCAAAGAGATTCGCCGATTGACTAATGGTGAGCTAATTCCAATTGTTGCCATAACAGCCGGAATAATGACTGAAGATAAAGAGAAATGTTTTGAGTCAGGAATGAGCGATTATCTAGCAAAGCCCATTACCGTATCAGATTTGGAAATAGTATTACTCAAATGGTTAACTAAATAACACCTATTTTCAGACTTTTGAATCTAAAAAAACCGTCTTAAAGTAGTTTTCAATGAATAGTTGTAACATTAAATTAATTGAAAAAGCCTGTTAATTGAATAGGAGGCGGATGCATTTATTAATAGGTTTTGATTTAAGGAGTATGAATTACTTAATTCCAAGGTGATAGCTGTTTTTTCAATAGTGTATAGCTTGTGCGAAATGGATATAATTATACCAGAGACATCCTAAATTACTATACAGCGAGCGGAGTTTTTGCATGTTCTTTAAAACCTATAATCATCATTTTCTCTTTTTTAAATTCTAATGATAGGGTTAAGCATTTTTCTTGGGTTAAATTAGACCAATTGAATTTATGTTTGAGTCCAAAGCGTTCCGCTCCCATTCCTATAGCCTGTGCCAATTTTTCGGCATGATATGAAAATAGTACAATGCAATTGGACTATATTAAATTTACAATCGGTATCAATATGATAATTAACTGTTTTTAGAAAGTAAAAGTAGACCTTTAAGAAATAATAAATTATATTTAGCGTGAATTAGCGTAATGCTTTATTTTAAATATTAGGAGTGCTTTATAACAGTGCAATATCATAATGAAAAACAGAGAACATAAGCAAATTGTGCCAGCAGAAGGTACCGTTTCTAAAACAGCCAACGAGAATGTACTTAGCAGGGACCGGACTCGTGACTTTCCCATAGTTGGCATAGGAGCTTCTGCAGGAGGACTAGAGGCAATGGAATTATTTTTTAAAAACATGCCGCAAAATCCTGGTATGGCGTTCGTTGTTATTCAACATCTCGATCCTACTCATGTTGGAATTTTACCGGAACTATTGCAACGCAATACTGCTATGGAAGTGCTACAGGTAACAGATAGACTTAAAGTGCTACCTGATCACATCTATGTAATTCCCCCAAATAAAAGTTTGACAATATTAAATGGAGTATTGCATCTGTTTGCTCGTATTCAAAGCAGGTGGTTGCGATTACCAATCGATATATTCTTTCGTTCCTTAGCACTTGATAAGCTAAATAAAAGTGCTGGGATTATTCTTTCAGGAATGGGGTCTGATGGGAGTCTAGGAATTAAGGCGATTAAAGAACAGCTTGGATTTGTTCTGGTTCAGGAGCCAGCTACGGCAAAATTTGACTCGATGCCACTGCATGCCACTCAAGCAATTTTAGTTGATATTGTGGCGCCGGTAGAACAATTACCCGCTAAACTGATTGCACTTTTTGAACACACACTAGTACTAGAAAATGAGTCAAGTATAGATAGCAAAAACAGAACTAGTCTCGAAAAAATTATAATCTTACTTCGAGAAGAGACTGGTCATGATTTTTTACTGTATAAAAAAACGACTTTAATGCGTCGTATCGAAAGGCGTAAGGGAGTCCATCAATTAGATAACACGCAAGATTATGTTCGTTTTTTGCAGGAGAACCCTAATGAAATTCAGCTGCTTTTCAAAGAGTTATTAATAGGGGTAACTAGTTTTTTTCGTGACGCAAGTGTATGGAACAAACTAAGAAGTACTATTCTTCCTGACCTTATTAAAGGTTTACCAGATGGCTATGTACTTCGGGCATGGATTGCCGCCTGCTCAACAGGAGAAGAGGCATACTCGCTTGCCATAGCTTTCAAGGAAGTTCTAGAAAGTACAGGTAAACATAGAAATTTAACGTTACAAATTTTTGCTACGGATTTAGATATTGATGCTATAGAAAAAGCCCGCCGTGGTTTCTTTACCTCTAATATTGTTGTAGATGTTTCACCGGAAAGAATCAGTAAGTTCTTCAATATAGAAGCTGGTGGTTATCGCGTGAATTCAAGCATTCGAGAAATGCTTATTTTTGCACCCCATAATGTCATCAAAGACCCTCCTTTTACTAAGCTAAATATAGTGATGTGTCGCAATATGTTGATCTATATGGAGGCGCCTTTACAAAAGAAGCTAATTGAATTATTTAACTATAGCCTTCTCCCAGGAGGTATCATGATACTAGGCTCTGCTGAAGCCATATCTCATAATAATGAAGGGTTTGAGGTCTTAGATACTAAATTAAAGTTTTATAAGCGTACCAATATCTCTTTATCATCAGAATTAACAGATTTTCCTAGTTCTTTTTCAAGAAGTAAAACAGAAAATAAAGAAATAACTAATACCCCTAAAGTGGTCGAAAATATTCAAAATCTAGCAGATCAGATTGTACTTCAACAATTTGCGCCAGCCAGTGTGCTCGTAAATGACAAAGGAGACATTATATACATCACAGGAAGAACTGGTAAATATCTAGAACCTGTTGCCGGTAAAGCAAATTGGAATATCCATGCAATGGCAAGAGATGGCTTGCGTAATGAACTACCTAACGGCTTTCAAAGAGCACTGCGCAGTAGTGAGCCGGTTGAGCTGAGAAATATTAAAATTCGAAATAATAACGGAGATTTTAACTATGCGACCATAACAATTAAACAGATTGAAAGTCCTGATCAGTTAAAGGGGATGGTCCTGATCGTCTTTAAGGAGGAACGAGAGATTGTACCACCACATTTATCGCAACAGAAAAATAGCAAACTACAGTTGTCAGGGAGGCAGAAAGAACTTGAGTCTGAATTGCAGCAATCAAAAGAAGACTTGCTGAACTCACGCGAACAAATGCAAGCTTCGCAGGAAGAGCTGAAGTCTATCAATGAAGAATTACAATCAACAAACGAAGAATTGCAATCAACAAATGAGGAATTGACGACTTCAAAAGAAGAGATGCAAAGCTTAAATGAAGAGTTGCAGACCGTAAACGCAGAACTTCAAAATAAGTTGAGTGACTTTGAACAAGCAAATAACGATATGAAGAATTTGCTTAACAGTACTGAAATCGCAACACTTTTTCTAGACAAAGAGTTAAACATACGCAGGTTTACTGATCCTGTAATGAAAATATTTAAAGTCAGATCAGGTGATGCCGGTAGGCCTTTTACGGACCTAGTTAATGACTTGAATTATCCTGATATGGGTAATGATGCACGAAACGTAATTAAAAACTTAACCCCTGTTCAAAATACAATAAGTACAAAGGATGATAGGTGGTATAACGTTAGGATTATGCCCTATCGAACCCTTGATGATCGCATTGACGGCCTTGTTATTACATTTACAGACATAACTGTTTCAAAAAAAGCAGAAGAAACATTACTAAAGGAAAATAGGTACCGACGACTGTTTGAATCGGCTAAAGATGGTATTCTTATACTCAATGGAGAAACAGGTAATATTATTGATGTTAATCCATTTTTAATTGAAATGTTAGGCTATTCTTATGAGCAATTTGTTGAAAAAGCAATTTGGGAAATAGGCTCCCTTCAAGACATAGTGGCTAATAAAGAAAAATTCTCGGAGTTAAAGAAAAAGGAATTTGTCCGTTATGCCAATTTACCACTTCAAACAGCTGATGGAAAAGAGATTAAAGTAGAGTTTGTAAGTACGATGTACTTGATGAACAATAAAAAAGTAATTCAATGTATCATTCGAGATATTACAGACCGTAAACGAATCGAAGAAGCACTAACTTTTGCTGAGATGCGCTATCATCATCTTTTTGAATCAGCAAAAGAGGGAATCTTTTTTATTGATACCATGACTGGGAAAATAACGGATATAAATCCATTTTTGACAAAATTATTAGGGCATCCAAAAGAAGAGTTTGTTAAAAAACCAATTTGGGAAATCAATTTTTTTAAAAATATAATATCCAATAAGGATAAGTTCAAACAATTAAAAAAGAAGAAACCCGTAAATTATGAAAATGTCCAAATTGAAACAGCTAATGGGCAAAAAATTAATGTAGACTTTACTTTAAATACGTATATGGTTGATAATCATGAGGTAGTACAATGTTTTATTCGTAACTTTGCTATAGAGGGTTCGAAATAAGTGTTTCGAATTGATTATTAAATACCACATTAATAAAAATCCGTTTTAGTAATGGGATTCTAATTGTAGTAGTTAGTACATATGGCAAATAAGACAAACAGTTCAATAGTTAGTGGACTTCTTAGGCAAAAAGCCGAAGAATTACAAAAAAACAAATATCAATTGAAATTTGAGGAGAAACGTTGTGACGTGACGACTTTGAAACTCATTCATGAATTAGAAGTCTATCAAGTGGAGCTTGAAATGCAGAACGAAGAGCTTCTTTTAGCAAAAGAGCAAGCAGAACAGGCAATTGAAAAATACACAGAATTGTATGATTATGCACCTTGTGGATATTTTACGTTATCTCAGGATGGGAAAGTTATTGAAGCTAATAGGACTGGGTATGATATGCTAGGAAAACGGCATTCAAGTATACTTAATAGTCAATTTGGTTTTTTTATTACTGATGACACAAAAAATATATTTAATGCTTTTTTAGAAAAGTTATTTAAAACTAAAGTTAGAGAATCATGTGAAGTGAATCTTATAACCAAAGACAAGAAAACCTTTTTTGGTTACCTATCAGGTGTCGTTGCAGCAAATGCAGAGCAGTGCAACATAACATTAATTGATATTACAGAACTTAAAGAGGCTGAGTTTGCCCTGCGTAGCAGTAAGGAAAAATACAGCAATCTTTTGAATAATTTAGACGAAGGTATTATTGTTCATGCATCAGACTCATCTATATTACTAAGTAATCCTAAAGCTTCTGAATTGCTTGGTTTGAATGAAAGCCAGATGAAAGGAAAGCAAATGACACACCATGACTGGAAACTTCTGGACGAAAATTATGTACCGTTGCATAAGGATGAATATCCATTTATGCAAATTTTAGCAAGCAAAAAACCACTTAAGAATTTTACAGTAGGGGTTAAAAGACCACATTATAAAGAGATAATGTTACTTTTAGTAAATGGATTTCCTGTATTCGACTCAACGGCTAATTTAACAGAAATTGTAATTAGTTTTACTGATATAACAGAGATAAAACTAATGCAAAAAGAATTAACAAAAGCGAAAAATTTGGCTGTAAAAGCGAATGAAGCTAAGTCTAGTTTCTTGACTAACATGAGTCATGAAATTCGTACTCCTTTAAACGGAATAATAGGCTTTACTTATTTGTTGACCAAAACAGATCTTGACGTTAACCAGTCTGAATATATTAACATTGTAAATGAGTCTGCAGTCATATTGATGGAAATTGTCAATGACGTTTTGGATTTTTCTAAAATTGAATCAGGGAAATTAGAATTAAATATAGAAGAAGTTGATGTTTTTTCGCTTACAAATCAGGTGATTAGTCTTTTCAAGTACCAGGGAAATTTAAAGGGTATTGATTTAGTATTAAATATTGATGATGCCGTGCCTCAATTTATTTTTGCTGATTCACTAAGGCTTAAACAGATCATTGTAAACTTAATAGGAAATGCTTTAAAATTTACAACTGATGGTTCGATACGGTTAAATGTTAGTAAAGTAGACTCACATGACGATTTGATTTCTACGATACATTTTTCAGTTAAGGATACTGGTATTGGAATTAAGCATCATAATCAAGAAAAAATATTTCATTCTTTCGTGCAAGAGGATCTCTCCACTACAAAGAAATTTGGTGGAACAGGGTTAGGTTTAGCAATTTCAAATCAGTTGTTAGGGTTAATGAAAAGTAAACTACAGCTTAAAAGTAAATACAAGGAAGGAAGTGAATTTTATTTTACAATAGATTTTAAGAAGTCAGACAAGAAGAAATCGAATACTATTCCATTTCTTCATCAGATAGATAAGAACAAAGAACCCCACAAAGAATATCTTAATAGTACGAAAATACTAATTGTAGAGGACAATAGAATTAACATGCTTTTAGTAAAAAAGCTGATAAAAAAAATCATTCCTAATTGCATCATTTTTGAAGCAGTGGATGGAAAAGAAGCTATAAAGATTTATAAAAAAGAAAAACTCGATATTATTTTAATGGATATCCAAATGCCTAAGAAAAATGGATTTGAAACTACGGCCGCAATTAGAAAATTGAGTCATTCTCAATCTTTACCCATTATAGCATTGACAGCAGGAATTCTTATTGAAGAAAAAGAAAAGTGTTTAAAAAGTGGTATGAATGATTATATTTCTAAACCCATTAATATCGTAGATTTAGAAACGGTGCTTCAAAGGTGGGTAAAATAGTAGGTTTGTTTTTGAGATTTTATTCAAAAGCTAATTCGTTTTTTTATAACTCCAAACGGCAAAACCATTGATTGCAAAGGCATAAAAGGTAATTATAAAAAACGGTCTTGAAATATCAGAAAAGGTCGCTCCTTTAAGCATAACCATTCGAATGATTTCCACAAAATAGCGAATGGGGTTGAACAAAGTAAGTTGTTGTGCCCAAGTAGGCATGCTTTCAATAGGGGTAAACAATCCGCTCATCAGTATAAAAATAACCGTAAAAAACCAAGCAATAAACATGGCCTGCTGCTGGGTTTCAGTATAGTTTGAGATGAATAAGCCTATGCCAAGTATATCTAGTAAGTATACTGAAGTAAACAGGTAAATCAGTCCTAAATTTCCTAATACTGGAATGTTGAATACGAGTTTGGCAATAATTAGACCAACCGTTAAAATCATTAAACCCAATACCCAAAAAGGAAATAATTTCCCAATTATGAATTGATGCTTTTTTATAGGCGTAACATTGATTTGTTCTAAGGTCCCAATTTCTTTCTCGCGTACAATATTCATGGCCGATAAAAACAAGGTAAGCATCGTTACTAAAAGCACTAAAATACCGGGAACCATCAAGGTTTTATAATTTAAGGTATTGTTGTACCAAAAGGAGGGTATGGTTACTATGTTTTGCGGCTGTACAAAAGAACTACCATTGTATTGGGAGAGCTGGCTTTGAATTTTTTGATTGAAAGTGGCAATGATTTGGGTAATATATACATTTGTGACTCCGGCTGCTGCACCGTCAATCGCATTGATACTAATCGAAAGAGTCGACTTTTTATCAGTCAATAAATTGCGTTCAAAGTGATTTGGTATTTCTAGAATAACATCCACGTTACCTTTTTCCATTTGCAGATTGGCTTCCTTCTTTGATTCAAAATTGTCAATTATTTTGAAATAGTCTGAGGATTGAAATTTACTGATTAATTCTCTTGACGCCGCCGAATGGTCGTTGTCTATATACGAGAATTTTATGTTTTTTACTTCAAAACTGGCTGCATTAGATAAGATTAACAACTGGATAAAGGGCAAAACAAATATAATAGGCAGCATCGCTTTATTTCTAAAGATTTGTCTGAACTCTTTTTGTATGATGAATAGTATTGTTTTCATTTTTCGTTTTTATTTAGCACGGAGAAATAATGGATTGATGTGGAGTTTCTCTCTCTCACTATTCTTTTCTCTATACTCTTCATTATCAATCTGCTTTATTCTAATCTTATTTTGTATTTCTTGATGCTTAATGCAATAAAAAATACTGTCATACCAATAAGTATTAATGTTTCTTTCCAAATAATTTCAATCGAAGCTCCTTTTAGCATGATGGCTTTAATGATGATTATAAACCATTTTGCAGGTATTATATTACTGATTAGCTGTAATGGTAGTGGCATGCTTGAAATTGGGAAAATGAAACCAGAAAGGATAATTACAGGTAGCATTAATCCCATTAGGGAAGCCATCATGGCGGTTTGCTGCGAATTAGAAAGTGTTGAAATTAGTATTCCCAATGAAAGTGCGGTGATAATGAATAGGATGCTTTCCAGAGCGAGTAAAAATATACTTCCTTGAATGGGCATCCCAAAGACAAAAACACCTAGAACCACAATTACGGTGGCATTGATTATAGAAAGGAAGATATAAGGAAATACTTTTCCTAGAATAACCTGTAATGGGTTTAAGGGCGATACGAGCAGTACTTCCATGGTACCAAGTTCTTTTTCACGGGTAATCGATATGGAGGTCATCATTGCCGAAACCAGCATTAAAATAACGGTCATTACTCCAGGTACAAAGGTAAAAACACTCTTGAGTTCCGGATTGTAATACAATTGTGTTTGTGTTTGAATTTGATAGCTTGCCTGGTTTACGTTATTTAATTCTTGCGTATAATTTTGCAAAATAGCATTGACGTAATTCGTTATTGTATTGGCAATATTGGGATCTGTAGCATCTGTAATTACTTGTACTTTGGCTTGTTTTTGGGTTTGCAGGTTTTTTATAAAATTATTTTCAAAAACCAATACTGCTTTGACTTTTCCTTTTTTGAATATGGGTTCTATTTGCGCCTCTGAACTTACTTCCTGTTCGATATGGAAATACTTAGAAGCACTAATTTTATTTATTATTTTTTTGGTTTCAGTGTCTTTAGATTTGTCTAGAATGGCAATATTGACATTGTTGATTTCATTAGTAATGGCAAAACCGAACAACATGATTTGAGCAATGGGCATACCAAAAAGGATAAACATCGAGCGCTTATCGCGAAAAATGTGATAGAATTCTTTTGTTACAAAACCGATAAATCTTTTCATGTTTTCTTATAATTTAACCGCAAGGTTCGCAAAGGTGTTTTTTTAGTCTTTTCTCTTTGTTCTATTTTTACACTTCTATTCTACATTCCGCGCCAGTTTTAAAAATACGTCGTTCATGGAATCTACATTATATTGTTGTTTTAAGTTCTTGGGTGTGTCGAGGGCTTCAATATGCCCTTCCACCATTATCGATACCCGATCGCAATATTCAGCTTCATCCATATAATGAGTCGTTACAAAAATGGTAGTTCCTTTATGAGCCTCAGCATAAATCATTTCCCAGAATTGTCTTCTTGTAATAGGATCCACACCACCAGTTGGTTCGTCCAAAAACACAATTTTTGGTTCATGCAATAAAGCCACTGAAAAGGATAGTTTTTGTTTCCAGCCCAGAGGCAAATCACCTACAAGTTTGTTAAGAGCCTTTTCAAGTCCCAGTTCGATAGCTAACTGCGCTGTTTTTTCCTTTATTTTATTTCGACTTAAACCATAAATTCCACCAAAAAAAGTGATGTTTTCCTTGATGGTCAGATCATCATACATGGAGAACCTTTGACTCATATAGCCAATACTTTTCTTAACCATTTCTGTCGCAGTCTTTACGTCGTAACCGGCTACAGTCGCTTCTCCTGAACTAGGCCTTGATATCCCGATGAGCATTTTCATAGCAGTTGTTTTTCCGGCGCCATTTGCTCCTAGAAAACCAAAGATCTCCCCTTTATAGACCTCAAAAGAAATGTTGTCAACAGCAGTGAAGCTGCCAAATTTCTTGCTGAGGTTTTTTACTTCTATGATTTTTTCCTGACTCAAAATTTATTGATTTAAGTTTGTTAAATCCATGAAAACATCTTCGATAGAAGTTTTTGAAACACGAATTTCTATAGCGGTATGGTTTCGTTCTTTTAGGTAATTCTCCAATTCGTTTGGATTAAAATCATCCTTTTTGTCAATGTAGTGAATGTACTCACCAAAGGCATATACGCTGTATTGACTTGGGTACTCTTTTAAATCCTGAATCAATTGATGGGTCTGCCTACTGCGGACATCGTAAATCGTTTTGTCGTATTTTGAGATGATATTGGCGGGCGTGTCAATCTTTAAAATAGTCCCTTTTTGAATCAGTGCAATCCGGTCACATAGAGCGGCTTCATCCATATAAGGTGTAGAAACTAATATTGTAATTCCTCGTTGTTGCAGTCTTTTCAGCATTTCCCAAAACTCTTTTCTGGAGACAGGATCAACCCCTGTGGTGGGTTCATCTAGAAATAGAACTTTCGGTTTGTGAATCAAGGCACAGCACAAGGCTAGTTTTTGCTTCATTCCGCCAGAAAGAGCACCAGCTCGTCTGTCTTTAAAAGGTTCAATTTGAACATAAATTTCTTTGATTACATCATAGTTTTCTTCTAGCGTAGTTCCAAAAATAGTGGCGAAAAATTTTAAATTTTCGGCTACGGTTAGATCCTGATACAATGAAAACCTGCCGGGCATATAACCAATACTATTTCGAATGGATTTATAGTCCCGAACCACATCAAAACCGGCTACCGTTGCGGTTCCTTCATTGGCCAGTAAAAGGGTAGTCAATATCCGAAAAAGAGTTGTTTTTCCCGCGCCGTCTGGACCGATTAATCCAAATATTTCTATTTCTTTTACATCAAAAGAAATAGACGCAATGGCTAAATTGTCTTTGTAGGATTTGGAAATATTTTGGACTTGAATACTCATTATTTAATCAATAAAAAATTACTTTCTGCTATGGCATCCACACTGTGTTTGACATCAGCTTCTATATTGACAAAGTCACCTGATTTTAATTCGATAGTTGTACCATTCTCCTCTTTATAAATTGCATTTCCTGAAACACAAACTAATAAAACTGCAACTTTACTCAAGTGTTCTTTTAAATGTTCTCCCGCACCAATTTGTAGTGAAATCACTTTGCCTTCGACAGTAGAGAAAAGGATTTTGGTTTGTACAGGTTTATTTTCGGTGTGGAGGTTTTTTAAGTTCATTATGATTTTTTTTATGTTTTATTTAAATTTTTCATTCCTTGGCCATTTTTATGATTTTGCTTAAAATGAGCGTCAAACCATTTTGGGGTTTCTATTTCATTGTCATAAATATAGGCAGCAATTTTCGTTAAATCTTCTTTTTTAAAATTCTGTTTTGGCATAACATTAAATTTATTTATTGCACCCATCATTAAAGCATTTTCTTCTTTAGGATCACTAGCGTAGGCTACTAATGCATTTATGAAATCTTTTCTGTTACTATATTGCATGGAATATCGTTTCTTAATTGCAATCATAGGAGGAGCAATAATAGCATCATGCGATTTTGTGGTAACGCTATGGCAAGTATAACATTTTTGGGTCATTAATTGTAATCCTTCATTATCTTGCATGATAGATTCAGAGGGACTATGGTTTTCAGCTATGTCTAGTTTTGTTTTTTTATTGCAACTGCTAAAAGCAATTGCCAAAACGAGCATTTTTAGGATTCTTGATTTCATGTTTTTTTTTATTTGTTTCCGCAGCCACCATTAGACTCGCTTAAAATCGTATTGTAATATGCGATTGTTATGTATTGTGGAATATAATTTACTCCACTTAATGCAAGCTGATTTGTAAAAGCTCGAATGTGATTTTTAGAACCACAGGTTAAATTATCATAAACACTCAACAAGTCTGATTTTGTCGTGTTATTTATAAAATCATCAATATCCTTAATGTCTAAATCTTCAATTGTAGCTCCTACTTTTAATGCTTCAGTAGAAGAAATAGCAGATTGAGCGGTTAAGCTATTGTATAATACTTGCAATTCAGTACTCTGAAAAATGCCTCTTTGCATTGATGCTGGATCAGTAATGCCGTATTTGTTCAGTAAATTCAAGACACTATCCATGTGTTGTTGTTCGCTTTTAGTAATAGAATTAAAAATGCTAATTTGGTATTTGTCAAAGGAATACATATAGACATCTCTAGCTAATTTTTCTTCTTCTCTTAAAAATTTTAAATCGGCAACTTCATTTGGTGTTAGCGAAACCAAAGACGCGATATTATTGTCGTTAGAGCAGCTACTGAACATCATTAATGTTACTGCAGTAGCCAATAAGATTTTTTTCATAATAATTGTTTTTTATGGTTGTTCTGTAAAATTAACCATTTGGTTAACAGACAGAAGTGACATAGGTTACATAACCAACAATTAATTTATTTAATCCACATTTCAGCAGGCATTCCTATTTTTAGACCGCCGTCATTTTTCACATCAATTTTCACGGCATATACGAGATTCACTCGTTCTTCTTTAGTCTGAATGATTTTTGGCGTGAATTCTGCCGTGGATGCAATCCAAGAAATGGTTCCAGGATAGGATTTCATTTCGGTATCCGTATCAATTTTGACATTGACCTGTTGTCCCACTTTTATTTTGGACAGTTGGGTTTCGCTTACATATACACGCAACGTCATTTCAGAAATATCAGCAATTTTGTAAAGCGGTTTACCAAAAGCCGTTATTTCATTTGGCTCCACGTACTTGGCCAAAACCGTCCCTTTAATGGGATTTGTGATTTTACTTTTCTGGATTTGATCGTTAATTTTTTGGATTTGAACATCTATCGATTTGGCTTCATTTAGGATTGGCGCATTTTGCGTTGCGACACTCTTTATTTGTTCTTTTAAGACATTCATTTTGCCTTCTACTTCGTCCACTTGGCGTTTGGTAGCTGCATTTTCAGCAAACATATTCTGAATTCTTTTTTGCTCAATCAATGTCGTTTTGAGCTGCTCTTGTAAAATAGTAGTTTGGGACTGGACATTTCTTGATTTCGAAAAAATGGTAGTTTTAGAAGCGAGCATTTGTTGTTTATTCAAGTACAATTGGATGGTGTCTATTAATCCTACTGAAGCATTGGGCTCAAGAACTTCTCCTTCTTCTAAATTTAAGAATTCAATTTTCCCGTTGGCTTCCGCCGAAATTGTAACTTCAGTAGCTTCAAAGTTACCGTAGCCATCTGCTTTTTCGTTACTTTTACTGCAAGCTGCCAGACTTACTATAATTAGAGCGATAATCATTTTTTTCATAATACTTCGTTTATTGATGTTTGCTTTAGAAGCCGAAATGTTTTTTTTAATTTCCTTTTATAACTTGGTAATTGGCTTTCGCCAAAAGCAATTGAATTTCATGTAATTTCTGATTCGTTTTGGCTTCGTATAGATTTGTTAATTCGACCAAATAATCAGAGGACGTTATTACGCCATTTCTTAGTTGTGCATCAGATGATTTCACTACATATTCTCTTAAGGAAATGATATCTGTATCTGTACTGATAACTTCCTTCAATTTATTTACTTCGTTTTCCATTTCCTGTAATTGAAGATTATTATTAAGCAAAAAGATTTCTTTTTCTGTAGTCACGATGGCCTCAGAAATAACTAAAGCGTCTTTCTCTTTTTTGGATTTATTCCAGTCAAATACATTCCAATTGGCTTTTAGACCGAGCATGTAAAAAGTTTGAAATGAATTATCTAACATGTTTAATCCTGGGTTTCCATAACCTGCTTGGCCAAAAGCATTTACTCTGGGTAAATTATTTTTTGAAATCGTGTTTTTTGAAATTTCGATTTGTTCATTTTGTAAATCAAATAATTGTAGTTCCGGGCGATTGTTTACAGTACTGATTTCCCAATTAATCACTGATTTTACTAAAGTTACATCTTCGTTTATAGTAGACATTGTAAGAGAAGAAAGGCTCTCTAATGCTTTTTTCTTGTCAAATTTAATTTCTGTTAGCTGTTGTTTTATTTTTAGTTTTTCTGCTTCAAGGACTTTCTCAGAGGCGGGAAGGATAGCGCCAAATTTTATTCCGGAAGCGATTTCTTTAATTTTAGAATCTAATTGTTCTTGTTTTGACACCAAAATAGTACTGCGCTCTTGTAGAAGAAAGGTAGAGAAATACAGTTGGTTAATTTTGGATTTGAGTTGGTAGAGGTTGACTGCAGTTTGTTGCTGTAGCGTTTTAGTTTGCGCTTCTTTGATTTTAGCATTGGCATCAATCAGTCCGCCGTTATAGATTAGTTGGTTGACATCTAAGGTAGCACGGTATTGATCCTTGTTGGGTGGATTTACTGCGACATTTGGTAAACTAATTGGCAGGGATGTTACATCTGACTGATAAGTCGCTTGTGCATTTAAGTCCACCTTGGGTAGTTTTGCTTTATTAAGGGCTTCAATTTCCAGAGCAGATTTTTGTTGCAGTAAATTAGTTTGTCTGGCAATAGGATAGTTTTTATTAGATAAAGCATAACACTCCTCCAGAGACAATGTTTGCTGGCCTATAGACAATAGTGGTAACAGCAGTAGAAATAGGATGTTTATTCGTCTCATTTTTTTATCGAATTTATAATTTGTGTAGCTATACTGGTTTTTCTTTCTTCCATCATTTCGTTAAATTCCGAATCTGAAATTTGAATTAATCCTTTCGTCAACATGTGAGCTGCAAATGGAAAAACGGTCAATGAAAAGATATCCACTAAAAGTTGCTTCGGATTCACTGGCTTTATTATCCCGGCTGTTATTTCTTCTTTGATTTGAGCGATTAACATACTAGGATTAGGTCTGTTCTCATGATTTAAAAACTTCATTACAAATTCAGGGTTGTTGTTCATTTCCTGAATTATAAAGGGCGGTAAATGAGGGTTGTCGATTACGAATGAAATATAGTTATGGGTAAACTTTTTTATTTTTTCAAAAACGGATTCATCAGAATTAAAAATGGCATTGATTTGTGGAGCTAATTGGGTGAAAGCATTCATAAAAACGGCTTCAAAAAGAAGTTGTTTATTTTTAAAACAATAATGCAGCATAGCTTTATTTATTCCTGCTTCATCTGCAATTTCCTGCATGCGTGCTCCCGCGAATCCCTTTTTTTGGAACACAGTTCTGGCAGCATTAAAAATTTTTTCTTCTGTATTCATTAGGTATTAACTTTATAGTTTAACCGTTTGGTTAACAAAGGTAGAAAAAAAAGGAACCGCAGTTACTTTTTTTCTTTTTTTTCGAACAAATTGAAAATTACATCGCTCATCATACTTCTATATATATTGAAGTTAAGCGGTTTAGATGTAATGGCATGACCTATTGGAACACAGTATACATAGTGGTAATGTGCATTTCCGGCAATAGCACTAATTAGTAGAGCTGTTCCTTTAAGAACTATGTCATTTTGTATCATTTATTGCTTTTTTCCAATATGACTTTGATAATCTCGCTTTTATCCAGTACGCCTGATTGTCGCCACAACTGTTTCCCTTCCTGAAAAAGAATCATGGTGGGAACACCGCGCACCTGATACTGAGATGCTATTTGTTGGTTTTTATCTACGTCAATCTTTATAATTGAAATCCGGTCTCCTAAATTGTCTTTCACTTCTTTTAAAATAGGTCCAAGAGTCTTGCAAGGCCCACACCACGTAGCAAAAAAATCGATCAGGACCGGTTTTTCTGACTTTATTAGATTATCAAAACTATTATTCATTTTTATTCTTTTTTAAAGTTGATACTTCGCATCCATTTAGACTACATCCTGTATTGAAAATTGATTGGAATAGAAAAAATGCAGCCATGAAACCAAATAATACTTGTTGATATTGTATCGCTTGTTGTATTAAAAAAATTCCGATGGCAAGCCGAATCCAGCGCATGCTATGCCAGTTTGTTAATAGTAATTGTTTCATTGCGTTATTTTCTTTATTTTATAATTATCATCATAAGAAACTATTTTTTGTAGTTCTTCTAATGGAATTTCTATGGTACTTACAATTAAGACTTCTGTAAAGTTGTTGTTCATACTTACATTGAGCACGTCTTTAATTGCAGTAAACTTTTTAGTAACAGTGTCCATACAGCCACTGCATGCAATCCCTTCAAATGAGTACAGATTAACTGTAACAGCACTATTTTTTTTAAATTCAAAGAACAATTCAGAATTGCTTCTGGGAGCAATAGAATTTGCACTTATTTCTAACTTGGTAAAGTCAAATGCATCTTTAAAAAGGGCCTTATATTCTTCTTGGCTTCCGCCAAAAGGAGGACTTACCTCAAATTTTCTATTAAATAACAATCCAGAAACTTTTCCGTCTTTTGCTAAAAGCTCGTGCATTTTCCAAACGTATTTTTGACGCATAACAGGCGGTAAAGCACAGAAAAAAGTTTGCTCAATAATTAAATCATATTCACCCTTATGGTCAAAAAAATCACCTAATAACACCTGTATGCGGGTATTGGTAATAAATTTTTGCTCAATAATTTTTACTAATGATGGAGCAATATCTATTACTGTAACATTAGTAAAACCTTGTTCTAATAGGTACGCAGCTTCATAGTTGTTCCCGCAACCTGGAATTAAAATAGCGATGTTTTTATCTTTTAAAGTATCTATATAGGCTTTAATGGGGGGGGACACTAAACCCAAATCCCAACCCGTAGTATTTGCTTTGTACTGTGCGTCCCAATAGTTTTGATCTAAAGGCTTGTCACAAGATACGGTACAGCAGGATTCGTTACTCATAATAATATAATTTATAATCTGGGTTTCTTATTTCTTTGAACGTGTATTTATCCCGAAAGGCGCATACAGCGGGCAAAAACTAACAAGGCTTGTAATCAAAAATATGACAGCAAGAGCGCCTAGAACTATGGCAACTGTACCGCTAATAACATTAGTTAAATACAATAATGCTATAACGGCAGCAATTAGACCTCTAAAGATTTTATCGGCTTGACCCATGTTTTTTTTCATTGTGTGAAATTTAAATGATTATGACCTAATAGTAAAACTACTATTTAATTTGCTTAAAATCAATTATTTGCTTAAAATTTATTGTAGTAAACGTTGGTTATAAAATTTTACTTTGACAAACAAAATCGGTTTTAGGTAATTCTGTTTTTGCAATAGCGTTAAATCCACCTTCAATTTCTTTAAAATTTCTAAAGCCACGAGCCTGCAAGATAGAAGCGGCAATCATACTGCGATATCCACCTGCACAATGTAGGAAAAACGGCTCTTTAGGGTTGATGTCTTTGATCCAATCATTTATAGAGGCTAATGGTTTACTAAAGGCATCTTCAACATGTTCTGCGCTATATTCACTGTCTTTACGGATATCAATAACGTTACTTTTTCCTATTTTTACTTCTTTGGCAAACTCTTCTGCGGTGATTCTGTCAATAGTATCAATTTCTTTGGCTGCTTTTTTCCAAGCTTCAAAACCACCATCTAGATGACCTATTAAGTTGTCAAATCCTACACGACTTAAACGGGTTACCGATTCTTCTTCCTGGCCAATTTCTGTAACTAGAATAATAGGTTGTTTTACGTCACCAATTAAGGCGCCTACCCATGGAGCAAAATCACCTTCTATTCCTATGTTTATCGATTGCGGAATAAATCCTTTGGCGAAAGCCCCATTTTTACGGGTATCTAAAATAAGTGCTCCAGTCTCTTCTACTACTGCTTCAAAATCTTTTACTTCAATGGCTCTCATACCATTGTTTAAAACAGTCTCAAAACTTTCATATCCTTCTTTATTCATGGCCACATTCATACCAAAATAGGCTGGGGGTGGCAACAAACCATCTGTAACTTCTTTGATGAATTCAGCCTCAGTCATATCTGCTCTCAAAGCATAATTAGTCGCTTTTTGATTGCCAATGGTTGAAACTGTTTCTTTACTCATGTTTTTACCACAAGCACTACCAGCACCGTGAGCTGGATACACAATAACCTCGTCAGGCAGAGTCATGATTTTATCTCTTAGGGAATGAAATAATATTCCTGCTAATTGTTCCTGCGTCATAGAAGCTGCTTTTTGTGCTAAATCAGGTCTTCCTACATCGCCAATAAACAAAGTGTCTCCAGAGAAAATAGCATAATCTTTACCATTTTCATCAATCAATAAATAAGTAGTGCTTTCCATGGTATGCCCAGGAGTGTGCAATGCTTTTATTTTGATGTTTCCAAGAGCAAATTCTTGACCATCAGTTGCTATAGTTGCTTCAAATATTGGTTTAGCTGTAGGTCCATATACAATTGGCGCTCCAGTCTCCTTGCTTAAATCGAGATGTCCTGAAACAAAATCAGCATGAAAATGCGTCTCGAAAATATATTTAAGCTTTACGTTATCACGTTCTAATCTATCAAGATAGGGTTGTACTTCACGAAGCGGATCAATGATAGCCGCTTCACCATTTGAAGTTATATAGTAAGCACCTTGTGCTAAACATCCTGTATATATTTGTTCTATTTGCATGATCGTGTTTTTTAAGATTCTTATACAAAGGTAATTCTTGTATTTCTAATTAACAGTGACTAATGTTACATAATATATGTTTGTTAGTCTAAACTACTCATATCAAAGTTATTAATGCTAGTTGTTGAAAACTATGATAAATATCAGGGGAGAAAATTAGAATTTATGTGACTTAGATTACTTAAACAGCTTAAATTTACGGGTATCTTTACAAAAAACCTTCATTATGGAAGAAATGCTTTTTTATGATAGAATGCAATTCGCATTCACGATTACTTTTCATTATCTTTTTCCTCAATTAACAATGGGCTTGTCCCTAATTATTGTTTATTTTAAGTGGAAGTTTCTAAAAACAGACGATATAAAATACAATAAAGCGACTCATTTTTGGATGAAGATTTTCGCTTTAAATTTTGCTATGGGTGTGGTCACGGGAATTCCAATGGAGTTTCAGTTTGGAACAAATTGGGCTAAATTTTCAGAGTTGACAGGAGGGATTATTGGGCAGACATTAGCAATGGAAGGCATGTTTTCCTTCTTTTTAGAATCTTCTTTTTTAGGTATGTTTCTCTTTGGAGAAAAAATTATCGGACATAAATGGCATTTTGTAACGGGATTCCTCATTTTCTTAGGATCGTGGGCGAGTGGTTTTCTAATTATTGCCACCCATTCCTGGATGCAAAATCCTGTAGGATATGAAATTTTGGCTAACGGTAAATTTGTGCTTACTAATTTCAGCGCTTTATTTACAAATCCTTGGCTATGGCCCTCTTATTTGCACAATCAGGCAGCTTCTCTGGTAACCAGCTCTTTTGTAGTAGCGGGTATTGGTGCTCTGTATATTTTGAGTAAGCGCAATGAGGAATACGGTAAGTTATTTCTAAAAACTGGGGTGATTTTCGGATTAATATCCAGTATAATTGTAGCAGTGCCTACGGGAGATTTATTAGCTAAAAATGTGGTAAAATACCAACCCGTTACTTTTGCGGCAATGGAGGGAATTTTTCATACTGAACAAAAAGGAGCCGAGATTGTTTTAATAGGCCAGCCTGACGTAAAAGAGAAAAAACTGGATAATAAGATTGCAGTGCCTAATGTTTTAAGTTTCTTGACTTATGGGAATTGGAATACTACTGTAAAGGGATTAGATCAATTTGATGAAAATACACACCCTACTAATATTTCAGCGCTGTATTATGCTTATCATATTATGGTAGGTTTAGGAACGCTATTTATTGGTTTAATGTCTTTGGCGGTTTTACAATTATTTAGAAAAAAACTATTTGGAACTAAATGGATTTTATGGGCTTTATTCTTCATGATGCCATTTCCTTATATCGCCAATACAACAGGATGGTACACCTCAGAACTGGGGAGGCAGCCTTGGTTGGTATACAATTTATTACGAACATCAGAAGGTATATCGCCTACGGTTTCTTCAGGGAACACCTTGTTTACCTTATTAGGATTTGTTGGTTTGTATTTATTATTAGGTTTGTTGTTTCTACTCTTGGTTGGAAAAGTTATTAAAAATGGCCCTGAAACTGTAAAAAAATAAATAATTATGGAGTTCTTTTGGTATGTTGTTTTAATGGGAATTTTAGCGGTTTATGTCGTTTTGGATGGCTATGATTTTGGGGCAGGAATTATTCATCTATTTTTTGCCGAAACGGAGAAAGATAAAAAGGCAATAACTAATGCCATTGGTCCTTTTTGGGACGCTAATGAAGTTTGGTTAATTGCTGCAGGAGGAGTGTTGTTTTTTGCTTTTCCTACGCTATATGCTTCTTCTTTTAGTGGCTTTTACTTGCCTTTAATGATGATTTTATGGTTACTCATTTTTCGAGCCATTGGTTTAGAATTGCGTGGACAAATACATCATCCGATGTGGGAAGCAGTATGGGATAAAGCCTTTGGAATAGCAAGTTTACTATTGGCACTATTCTTTGGGGTGGCCTTAGGAAATGTGGTTCGCGGCGTAAATCTTGGAATGGTGACTAACGGAGTTTCTACTCAGGAAGCGCACTTTTTCTTTTTACCTTTATGGAACCCTACATTTAGTCCTAAAGCCGATCAATTAGGAATTATCGATTGGTTTACCTTATTTTTAGGGGTGGTAAGTGTGGTCGCTTTGATGATTCATGGCGCCAATTGGATTATCTACAAAACTAATTCAGATTTGAATCCGAAGTTAAAACAGGTGGTATTTAAACTCAATTTTGTATTGCTGGCGTTAGTGATAATTTCATTATTAATTTGGCATAATATTGAGCCACAGCCTTTCCATAATTATATAGATAATCCTATACTTTGGGTTTTTCCATTGTTGTGTTTTACAGGAATTTTTGGTTTATTTAAAGTAAAGAGTTTTAAACATGATGGTGCTGGATTTTTGTTTTCAAGCTTATTCTTAGTAGGAGGGTTTACATCAACTGCAGCATCAATTTTCCCTAATGTTCTGCCTTCTACAAATAGCGTTAATCCTTCCTTAACTATTTATAATGCTGCTGCAGGTGATTATGGGTTATCAGTAGGTGTTTATTGGTTTGTAATCGCTTTGGCTTTAGTAATCACTTATTTTATTATTCAATATAAAGTCTTTAGTGGGAAAATGGATAACGTAGGCTACGGCGAACACTAATTTATTTAAAAAATTACATATAAAAACTCCCTTGTCAACGGTATGGCAAGGGAGTTTCTTGTTAGATTACGATAGTATTATGCTGTTCCTTTTAATATTTTATTCCAATACAACCAAGGTAAGATCTTGGTTTTTAGTATCCACATCGTCCACCGTGGTTTAGCCTGATCGAATGGGAAGGTCATTTTTGGCTTGTTATCATAATCAAATTCCGCAAGCATTAATTTACCATATTCTGTAGGAATAGGGCAAGCACTATAACCATCATATTTCTCTACAGGAGCTTTGCCATCCATTACCGATAAAAGATTAGTAACTACCACAGGAGCTTGTTTTCGTATGGCCGCTCCAGTTTTACTGGCAGGTGCGTTGATGCAATCCCCTAAGGCAAATACATTGGGGAAACGGGAATGCTGCAAAGTGAATTTATCAACTTCCACGAACCCTAAAGGACTGTTGGGATCAGCCAACGGACTTTTTTTAATAAAATCGGGTGCTGATTGTGGAGGGACTACATGGCAAAGATCAAATTGCATTGAAACTGTTTTTGTTTCGGCTTTATCATCAGTAGAAACAATTGCGTAACAAGAAGCGTCAATTGTGGATAAGCTTTGTTTTATTGTTTCATCAGTATCTTTAGTCTCGTACTCAATTGTTTTTGTAGGCCCGTCAATTGCTGTTACGTTAGCGCCAAAATGAGTTTGTATTTTATATTTTTTTAATACTTCTTTTAGTGTTTCTGCATATTCAGGTACGCCAAAGATACCAGATCCTCCAGATATATAATGAACGTCACATTTATCCAGAATGCCTTTTTTTCTCCAATAGTCACAGGCTAAATACATTATTTTATGAGGAGCGCCACCACATTTTATGGGTGTTGAAGGATTTGTGAAAACGGCAGTTCCCCCTTTAAAATTCTCGATGAACTCCCAAGTTTTAGGTGCAAATTCAAAGGAGTAGTTACTACTTACATTATTTTTACCTAAGGTTTCTTCAAGACCTTTAATTTTGTCCCAGTCTAATTGGATACCAGGGCTTACAACTAGATATTGATAACTAATTTCTTTTCCGCTTTTGCAAATTACTTTGTTTTCCGCGGGTACGAATTCAGTAACCGAATCAATAATCCAAGTACTATTTTTTGGAATATAATCTTTTTCTTTTCTTCTTGTTTTATTTATATCATAGATACCAGCACCTACCAATGTCCAAGCGGGTTGGTAATAATGTTTTTCAGAGGGTTCTATGATCCCTGTTTTTAGGTTGCTTTTCTTGCGAAGTAGTTGCGAAGTAACAGACAGTCCTGCATTACCGCCACCAACAATTAGTATTTGAAAATGTTCTTGCATGATTGATAAGTATTAAAGTTAATACAATAATACGATATTAATCGCTGGTATTCAGTGATATAAGTTACATGGCGTTTTATTTAAAGAAAAGTTCTGTGACGATAATATAGATGCCCATTACCAATACAAACCATCCAAAAGCAGGTTTTAATTTGGCTCCATCAATTTTTTTAGATAATTGAGTTCCAATAAACAACCCGAGAATCGCCATGGCTGAAATGATGAACAATAATTTGTAGTCCAATTGGATACCACCTAGTAAGTCACCGCCAAACCCAATTAGAGAGTTTATAAATATGATAAATAATGAAGTTCCTACGGCTTGCTTCATAGGTAAATTAGCAAAAAACAGTAAAGCAGGAATAATTAAAAATCCTCCGCCAGCTCCTAAAAATCCTATTATCAATCCAACGAATAGTCCAATTACAGCAAGTATCAAAAAATTAATTTCTTTTGCTTCTTTGACTTTTTTTGATTTTCGAATCATAGAAACCGAAGTTGCAATCATCAGAAAAGCAAAAACAATCATGATCAATAAATTCTTTGTGATGTCAAAATCATTGATTGAAAATAGAGTGTCGGGAAGTAGTGGTAAAATAATTTTTCGTACAAAAAGTAAAGATAAAATAGATGGAACTGCAAAAACCAAAGCAGATTTTATTTTTAAATTACCTAATTTATAATGACTGAATGATCCAATCATAGAGGTAAATCCTACTATGAATAGGGAATAACTTGTCGCTTGTTCCGGATGTACTTTAAAAAGATAAACTAAAATTGGAACAGCCAGTATTGATCCACCACCACCTATTAGCCCCAAAGAAAGACCGATAATAATTGAAGCTAAATAACCAATATATTCCATCTCTTAATTTTTCTTACAAAGGTTGTTCCTATTTATTTTATAAACAGTAACAATTGTCACATAGCCCTTTTTTTTAGGTCAAAAGTTCGATGTGATTGCGATGTAACTTTACTAATTCGCGTTGTTCCATTTTTTTTAGCAATCGTGAAATTACTTCTCTGGAAGTATTTAATTCTGTTGCAATTTCTTGGTGTGATAATTTTAAATCTTTGCTGCCACAGGTATCTGAATGGCGTTTCAAGTAAAACTCTAAACGCTCGTCCATTGCCCTAAATGCGATGCTATCTACGACTTCTAGTAATTCTTCAAATCGAATTCGATAGGTGAAAATTACAAATTCATACCAACTGCGGTGTTCCATCATCCATTTTTCCATTAATGAAAGCGGAACTATAATTAATTCTACATCATCAACTGCTTTAGCCATAATCTGACTCGTTTGACTTTTAGTAGCACATATCATTGAAACAGCACAAGCTTGTCCTGGTTGCAAATAATACATTAGAAACTCTCCTCCATTTTCACCTTGTCTAAAGACCTTAAGTTGACCTTTGGTTATCAACATCGTATTATTGATATACTGACCGGTTCGCATGATTACGTCTCCAGCTTTAAAGGATTGAATTGATGCATTGTTTTGAATATCATGAATCAACTCATTAGAAAAAGTGGGGAACGTTTGTTTTAGAGAATCTTGCATTTTGAGTTTTAGTTTGAATTAGCTTTTGTGTGCAATAATGTAAAAGTACGTTAATTATTGTTTAAGTTAAAGGAACAGCTGTAGTAGTTAGCCTTCTTATTTTTCACGTCATACTCTATGAAGATTCGGCAATTTTCCTATCGATTTAGTGGGCTATTTTTGATGATTAATAGTGAAATGTATAATTGACTGATTATTAAATAGTCGCGAAAACGTTTTCACGGATTTATTATTTAATTCTAAATTCGTAAGTTTATTGTTATCAAAAAACATTGTAAATTTACAAAAAACAGTATTATGAATTTAACACAAGAAGATTGGATCTCTCAACTTGAAGGAGATGCCAATGCAGTTATCCTGGACGTACGCACAGAGGATGAATACAATGACGGAATAATCTCTAATGCCATAAATATTGATATTCATCAAGGACCTATTTTTGTTTCTGAAATTGAGACTTTGGACAAGAGTAAAAACTATTACGTTTATTGCCGTTCTGGAGCTAGAAGTGCCAAAGCGTGTGAAATAATGAATGAATTAGGAATAGAGAATGCCTTTAATTTATCAGGCGGAATTTTAGCTTGGGACGGCGAAATTGTATCACCCTGATACTTTAGAGCGCAAAATCTATTGCTATACCTTATTAAAAATAACATCAAAAAGAACTAAATGAACGCAATACCAGAAGAATTTCAGATTAAGACATTATTAAATCAAGATACTTATTTAGTGAATGGTGAGTTGAAAAAATGGGACGGTCAAACATCAGCCGTTTTCTCCACAATTTCATCTACTGAAAAATACGAACCAACCATATTAGGATCTATTCCATTTATGGGAGAAAAAGAAGGTCTTGAAGCCGTTGAAGCAGCTGATTTAGCGTTTAATAACGGTCAAGGATTGTGGCCTACAATGAAAGTAGCTGATCGTATCAAGTGTATGACTCGTTTTGTTACTCAAATGGAAACTACTCGCGACGAGATCGTGAAGTATTTGATGTGGGAAATAGGGAAATCACTTCCTGATTCTCAAAAAGAATTTGATAGAACAGTAGAGTACATCTATGATACAATTGAAGATTATAAAAAATTAGACCGCAATAGTGCCCACTTTACTAAAAGTCAAGGTGTAAATGCTATGATACGCCGTGGACCGCTTGGAGTTGTGTTGTGTCTTGGACCATACAATTATCCTTTAAACGAAACATTTGCATTACTGATTCCTGCTTTAATTATGGGGAATACTGTAGTGTTCAAACCTGCAAAGCATGGAGTTTTATTAATTTCACCTTTATTAGAAGCTTTTAAAAATAGTTTTCCAGCAGGTGCAATCAATATTGTCTATGGTCGTGGTAGAGAAGTGGCAGCTCCCATTATGAAATCTGGAAAAGTAGCGGTTTTAGCATTAATCGGAAATAGTAAATCGGCTATTGCTTTGCAAGACCAACATCCTAATAAAAATAGATTACGTTTAATTTTAGGCTTGGAAGCCAAAAACCCTGCGATAATTTTGCCGGATGCCGATTTAGATTTAGCTATTCAAGAATGTATTGCTGGAAGTTTGTCCTTCAACGGACAACGTTGTACCGCTTTAAAGATATTATACGTTCATGAAAGTATTGCAGAAGAGTTCAACAAACGTTTTGCTGCCAAAGTGGATGCACTTGTTTTTGGAAATCCATGGGACAAAGCTGTTTCCTTGACTCCATTACCAGAAAAAGAAAAACCGGCTTATATCCAAGAATTAATTGACGACGCTCTAAACAACGGAGCTCAGGTAATTAATGAAAAAGGAGGGGAGCATTCTCATAATTATATCTTTCCTGCGGTTTTATATCCTATTAACAAAGAGATGCGTGTGTATCACGAAGAGCAGTTTGGACCTGTAGTGCCTATTATTTCTTTTAAAGACATTCAAGAGCCTTTAAATGATATGGCCGAGTCAAACTACGGTCAACAAGTAAGTTTGTTTGGAAAAGACATTAAAACCATTGCACCGCTTATCGATACTTTAGTTAATCTGGTATGTCGTGTAAATCTAAATAGTTCTTGTCAAAGAGGACCGGATATTTATCCATTTACAGGACGTAAAGATTCGGCTGTAGGAACCTTAAGTATACACGATGCCTTGCGTTCATTCTCTATTAGAACTTTCGTAGCTTCAAAAGACAATGACTATAATAATGAAATTTTACAAGCTTTGTTGAACAGTGATCAGTCTAATTTCATTACGACCGATTATATTTTGTAATTAAGTTTTCATAAATTAAAAACCGTCTCGTTGATTGTAACGAGACGGTTTTTTTACGGATAGAAAAGTATGCAGTGTTAAGTTCTATTTTTTTACAATTTTTTCTTTGAATACGATTTTGTTATCGACACTCAAGGTATAAAAGTAAATTCCAGATTGTAAATTGCTTAACTCTAACCTTGTAATGTTTTCACTTAAAGTTCCTTTTATCTCCAATGGATTTCCAATCATTTTTCCAGATACGCTATAGAGTCTCAATTCTATATCTTTTGGACTATCAGTTCTAATTGATACATAAGTTTCTTCTTTAGCTGGATTTGGATATGTTTTTACTGAAAAAGCTTTTAATTCCTGATCTGTTATCGATAAAACAGTACTAACATTTACACTAAATGATGTACTTATCATTCCACCCTTACCATCTCTCGCAATTACAGTAACTAAAGTACCTCCAGTAGCTTTAGATAAAATAGTCAAAGTACTTGCGTTAATTGTCACTTCTGCAACCGTACTGTTTTCATTTGTTACTTCATACGTTAGCACATCTAAATCCGGATCAGAAAAAACTTCTAAAAGATTAATGTTTTTTTGATCTGGTACTATTAATGACTGGTTTGAAATGGTTTGTTCTACAATTGGTGACTGGTTCTCTTTTTGAACTGTTAAAGTACCAGCACTATAAGTGAATGTATAATTTTTGGCTTCGGCTAAGTCAGCAGTAATAGGATAACTACCTACAATAGAATTTGTATTTGCAGTAGTGCTCAAAACAGCTAACTTGCTTACTGATGTGATATTATCTTGGTATACAAAACCATTATAAGCAGCCGTCAGTGTTGGATTTTCCTCTTTGTAGAACTTTGTTTTATCATCTGCTTTTACAGTTAAAGCTGCTTTGTTTATCGTGAATGATTGATTTGCATCGACCGCAGCCAAATAATATTCATTTCCTGATTGTGAAGCAGTAATAGAAACTGTTCCCGAACCAATAATTTGAATTTTTCCATTTGTAACTTTGGCAACAGTTTCATCTGAACTTGAATAGGTAATGTCTAAATTTGAAGTCGATGAACTACTTAAGTCAAAACTAGGCGCTCCATAAGTTTTAGAATCAATGGCACTAAAACTTACAGTTTGTTCTGCTTTTTTAAGGTCAAAACGGGCAATAACTGGTCCGTGATCTGAAGTTGTATTTACATAATTAGATATGTCTACTCTTGGGTCATAAACTGCTATTGAATTAGGGACATAGTCCTTTGTTAATTCATTAGAAATTATAATATGGTCTAAAAATCCTCCTGAGGATAAATAACTATAGGCTCCAGCTTTACTGAGTTCTAAAGTTAGCGCATTATATCTATCGGTATCTTCAACGATTTTTTGATATGATGAAGGATTTCCTGCAATAACAGAGGTGCTCACATCATCATTATAGTCTCCCAGAATCATAAAATTAGCATCTGGATATTGAGCGTCTAAGCTGTCTTTTAATACTTCAGCATCATATTTACGCATGTTGTATTTACTGATGTCAGCACCGCTATTAGCACGAGCGTGAATGTCTATAATATTGATTTCTTTTTTTACGCCAGCGATATTAGTTTCTAAAGTAACCAAGTAAGGCAAACGACCTGATGAAAAGAAACTTTGACTATTTCCGCCAGGATAATTTGACAATGTAGTTTTTCCTGCGCGAATGTCATTATATAAAGTGTTCAGTAAAACTTTAGTGCTTTTTACTTTAGCAGTTTGAGTATTGTAGATAACCACTAGTTTCTGATCAGGAAAATCAGCTGATGGCGGGTTAAAAGAGTAAGACCAAACTGGTGAAATGACTTTGTCAAAAGTCTTACCATTAACACTTATTTTTTGAATTAAGTTATCCAAAGAAGCCATGTCAGACACTTCCTGTACCGCATAAACATCGGCGTTTAATTTGTTCATTACTTTAGCCACGTTTTCAACCTGTAAAGCATCATCTATTGGACCAAATTCTGTTCCAGTCGAACCTATTATATCGCTACCAAAAAATTCTAAATTGTAGCTCACTATATCAAAGGTTTCAGTTTTAGGTAAGGAAGAACCAGTAAAAAATCCAATTTTTTGGTCTAGTCCGGTTCCAAGAATGCTAAGAGCTCCAGTAATATTTAAGGCCTTTACTGATGGCGAAAAGCGCGCATAAAGTGTTTTACCTGCAATTGCAGCAGCGGCTGCAACAACTACTTGGGATTTGAAGGTTGCATTATCTGTAGATATTTGATAATCTTGCGGCGCTGAGATAGTAATGTCTCCATATCCTCCGGCCATAAATACAAATGATTGGCTCTCTGAGGTTGCATTAGGATTTATTTCGCCAAAATTCAAATTTGGATTTGAAGCTAAAAATGTAGATTCATTCGTAATGCTAACATCATCAACAGTCCATTCTGCTGCATTATTACCTCCATTTGTAGGAGTTTCATAAACCCAAGCTATATAAGTGTGGTTCGTTTTATAGGCTTCTAAATTAATATACTGTGACTGTTTAAACACAGCAGTAGTGGTAGGGAAATCTCCATCTAACGTAGTCCAAGTAGCTGTTTCAGGACTACTTTTTCCATCATAATTAGTAGAAACCATTAATTTTAAAACGGTACCTTCATAATATTTGCGGGAGTAAAAAGAAACTAATGGGAATTTATTAAAATTGTCTAATCTTAAATTAGGTGAGATTAACCAGTCCTTGCTTGGACCAGATTCGGCGTAACCATTAATTTGTACTGCAGCTGGAGAACTATTAAATTTGACGCTTGTGCTCTCCCACTTAATTTTATCTCCTGCAACACTGTAGGAAGTCCAACCGCTGTTGCTAAGCACATTTACATCATTAAAATTTTGAAAATATGGATTAATTCCTGTACCAGACAAAGCTATTTTTTTATTGCTCGCTCCCGTAGATTGATGGGCAATTTCCCCTGTGAAATCCCCTGTAGTAGTAGGACTAAAACGCACATAAACTGTAGGCTTGTTCTCGTTGTCAAAATCCTCCTTAGCAAAAGATATTGATGATTGGAAAGTTCCATCTGCACTTTTAGATAAACTAAAATTTGTAGTGGTAGTTAGGGTGACAGAGGTGTTTAGATTAGTTCCTTGAACTTTATAACTCAAAAGCTGTGAATCAAAATTTTGTTCAGTAAAATTAAAATCAAGAGTTTTAGTCGTAGTGACTAATGAAGGAACTGGGGTATTAGATGTTTTTACATCTATTTGGTTACTATCTGCTTGTTGATTACCATAATTATCCTCAGAAATTGAAAATAAAGAATAATTTGTACCTAATATTAAATCGCTAATTGTTATTGTATACACTAAACTTTCATCGGTTATATTCAAAACTCCCGATTGTAAAGCTGGAGTTCCATTCGCATCATGACCTGCTTTTATCTCACTAGCACTTGGTTTAGCACTTCCTGAAGGTAATAATACAAAATACGTTTTACCAGTTTCATTTATTTTGGTAGAAAAATCAAAATCATTAGATAGGATATTACTTATTTTTGGATAATCTGTATCGTTTACCGGAGGTGCTGTATCATTCTTAATACTTATATTGTCAATCGCAAATGATGGTCGTGAACCTGCTCCTGAATTCTGTTTAGAAATCCATCTGATTTGTACAAGCGGCTGATTGTTACATTCTGCTGGTAAAATAACCTTAATAGGTGTCGAATTTAATCCTGAAGTTCCTGTTACTTGTTTAGTTCCATCGTTTAAATAAGCTGTTTGAAGCAGTGAGGTAAAAGGAGTGTCATTACCAATACGATATTGAACTATCATCTCAGAGATTCTATTGTTGGAGTTCCCATCATAAGGGTTACGAATGACCATTGCATCGTATTTTAACTCAATTCCATATTTATCGGAGGTACTAAAAGCAAACGCAATAGTCAAATCTAGAGATCCGGTATTTAAAAAACCAATTTTACCATTATAATTGTGGATGTTTCCGCTTGTGGTTGAAGCAGTGCTATTAGCAGTCAGTGGTTTGTCTGCAGCTAAACTAGCGCTTGTGTTATAAGAAGCTCCCGGATAACTATTAGTAGACCAGCCTTGAAAACCAGGTGGATAAGTTGTTGAAGTACTTGTTAGATCACCGAAATTTTGTAAGTAAGGTAATGTTTGTGCTACTGGAGATGTTACTTGTGCAAATACAGGTAAGGAAAAGCAACAAAAAACACTTAGAAAAGCCAATAAATAAGCTGATTTGTAAAATTGTTTCATATATTAAAATTTGAATTTATCGGTAGTAAAAGTACATTATTTACTGTTATGGGAACGTTATTGAATTGAAAAATTAACAGTCTTTTTTTGATGATTTAGCGCAGTTAAAAGAGCTTTTTCGGAGACTATTATTAGTCTTTTTGCCAAAAAGGAATGAAATTATTTTACTGAAAATTGTTTTTTGGAGCTAATTGTATCATGTCATTCTTAAATAGAAACAGTTTATGGGCGATTATTATTTCAGGATTTCAGATTAATTAACTGAGTTACCGCCTAATTTTCTAAGATTAGGTATTTTTATGGAGTTACGCTCTATAGATTTTTCGTCTGTTTTTTTATTTTCAGGTAATTAGTGTTACAAAATGGAGTTGATTACTACTAATAGTACATTAGTATTTGTTTTATTCTAAAAAATTAATCATGAGAGAAAAATCATTTTTATTAATACTGTTTGTAGCTTCATTTTTTGCACAAAATAGTTTTGCTCAAGAGCTCTATACTCCACGAAATATAAAAGAGGCTTATTCAAATGCTAGTCGTTCCAAAGACGGAAAGCCAGGAAAAAAGTATTGGCAAAACCACGGAAAATATACTATGGAAATTAGTGTTGATCCAACTACAAAAATGGTAAGTGGAACTGAAAGTATTGTTTATGAAAATAATAGCAACGATACTTTAAAAACGATAGTTATTCGTTTTGTAAACAATCTCCATAAACCTACCTCACCAAGAGGAGGCGAAGTAAGTCCTGACTTTTTATCAGCAGGATTAACAATTACCTCTTTTAAAATAGATGGCGAAGTTTATAATGAAAATGCTAAAAAATGGGGAACTGTTGGTACCGTTAAACTAAAAAAAGCATTGGCACCTAATAGCAAAACTACTTTAGATATCGACTGGAATTATCCTTTGTCTAAGGAAAGTGGTCGTGAAGGACAAATTGATGAAACTACATTTTTTGTAGCATATAGTTACCCTAGAGTTTCGGTTTATGATGATTATAATGGCTGGGATAAATTGCCACACACGGATCGTCAGGAATTCTACAATGACTTTAATGATTATAGTTTTTCGATAAAAGCACCTAAAAATTATGTGGTTTATGCGACGGGAGATTTACTAAATCCTGATGAAGTTTTGCAAGCTGAATTTTCAAGTAGATTGAAAAAATCCTATACCTCTGATGCCGTTATTCATATTGCAAATGAGCAAGAAATGAAAGAAGGTAAAGTTACTTTGCAAAACGACTGGAATACTTGGAAATTTGAAGCGAATGACATTTCAGATGTATGTTTTGGTTTGAGTAATCATTATTTATGGGATGCAGGAAGCGTCATCGTAGACAATAAGACCAATCGTCGTGTAAGTACGCAAGCAGCTTATGATGTAAAAGGTACTGATTTTATTAACTCGGTTAAAAACAATAATTATGCTTTGGCTTGGTTTTCTAACAACTGGCCAGGGATTCCTTATCCTTATTCTAAAATGACTGCTTTTCAGGGATTTGCTGATATGGAATACCCAATGATGGTAAACGATTCTCAGACTGGAGATGCTGTTTTTGCGCAGTTAGTACAAGATCATGAAATCGCACATACCTATTTCCCTTTTTACATGGGAATTAATGAAAGCCGTTATGCTTTTATGGATGAAGGTTGGGCAACGACCCTGGAGTACCTTATTGGAATTTCAGAGCACGGAAAAGAAGCTGCTGATAAATTTTACAAGCAATTTAGAGTAAATCGCTATATAAATGATAAGTCAGCCGAAGAAGATCAGCCTATAATTTCGATGTCAACTCAACTGTCAGGAGCGGGTTATGGTAATAATTCATATGGGAAAGCATCTCTTTCTTATTTAGCTTTAAAAGACTTATTAGGGGATGATTTATTCAAAAAAACATTACATACCTATATGGAAGATTGGAACGGAAAACACCCTATTCCTTGGGATTATTTCAACTCGATAAATTCGACCTCAGGTAAAAATTTAAATTGGTTCTTTAACAACTGGTTTTTTACTAATAACTATATTGATATCGCTGTTGCAAATGTGAATTCGAATACCAAAACACAAACAATTTCGATAAAAAACGAAGGCGGTTTTGCGATTCCATTTGATGTAAATATTATCTATACAGATGGAACTAAAGAAGTAGTTCATGAAACGCCTGCGGTTTGGGAAGCCAACCAAAAAATGGCAACAATTAGTTTTAAAGGAACTAGAAAAATTAAGTCGGTAACACTAGATGGCGGACTTTTTATGGATGCCACACCAAAGGATAATACTTGGATTTCTAATTAGTAGCTCCCAATTTAAAGTAATATAAGCTATTATTAAAATGAACTTTCAAATACAGAATTATGGTTCTAAACTTGTTGGTTTACTAATATTTAATTTTTTTTCAATTGATTTCAATATGTTTAATTGTTTTGCTTGACTGTCAAATAAAACTTTGATTTGTTCTTCAATTAATAGATCGACTTTTTCATGTAAAGCTCTAATGGCTAATTCCGATTTCAAATTGATTAAATAGTCATTCTCGCTGCGTTTCCTGTCTTTTTCTTCTACTCTATTTTGGCTCATCATAATTACAGGAGCTTGAAGCGCAGCAATACAAGACAATATTAAGTTCATTAATATAAAAGGATAGGGATCAAAATTATCTCTTATGGGAGTAACGGTGTTTAGTAATATCCACACAAATAAAATAACAAAAAAAGAGATGATAAATGCCCAGCTTCCACCAAAACGGGCTACTTTATCAGATATTTTTTGACCTTTGGTAAGTACATCTTCTGGTGGATTTAGCAAATTATTAATTATCAGCTTCTCGTCTTCTATAGTTTGTTGCACGATTTTTTGAAGTTTTGCTAATTGTGCTGCTTCTGAATTCAGTAGTGTTTTTGAGTCTTTGTTCATTTTAATTAAGCTTTAAATTTTTACATGCTTCATAATTCTAAACAAGATTATAAAAAGAATTCTGATTATTTATTATAGAAAAAGATTTTCTGCATTGTTTCTTGGAAATAGGAAATCGATAAATCGCTTCGACCTTTAAAAAAGGACTGTAATCTAATTCAGAGTTTAATTTAGTTCTGTGGTTTCCAAACTTAAAAGGAGTAATTGATAAATCAATTTTATCGTTAACGGCGTATAGATCATAACTGTTTGTGGAATCCCCAATTTTTAAACGTAAAAGAAGGTTTTTGTCCAATGAATTATTTTGGACATAGGATGAAAACTCTAAGGAGTTGTTTTCTGAATAAGCTGTTAGCGCGTTGTCATTTTTAATTTGAATGTTTCAGAGTTTCCTTTGTAGTCGATTCCCAGTCTCGTTTTACTGGAAACACCAAAATTCATATCAAAAAGTCCCGGCAGTAAAGCACTAATTTCAAAACGAGAATCAGGGCTGATGTAATAAATGCCTAGTAAGGGAGTAATATAAAAACCAAAGGCTTCATTTCCTGTATATAGTCCAAATTTATAATTAAAGTTTTTGCGCTTTTTATACGTCCATACCGCAATTCCACCCATATAAATATCATCTGAGCCTATGTTTTTATAATCAGAAGCTAGTATGGGAAGTAAGACATACGTTCCAGTCCAACGATCAGAATGCTGAGTAGTAAAACCTAATTTAAGGCGGGTGTAGTATAGTTCACTGTAATTAGAATCAGGAAATAATTGTAGTTTTTTAATGTTAAAATCAAACCCAGTTATAAGAGCCGTTTTTTCATTTAAAACAATTGGTAAAGTTACTTTAGAGTCAAAAATAGAAATAGCGGTGTTTTTAGCACTATTTTCAAAAGAAGTATCTCCTGATTTAGAATAGCTTATGTTTAAGAGATCCACATATTCTTGTGCATTACTTAGTAGCGGGGCTATTAAAAACAGGAAACTAAGTAATTTTTTTAGCATTTTATAAATGTAAGTTTTTTTATTATACGAAAAGCTTTATTTTTATAGCCAGCAGGTCTTTTTATTACAATTATCAGTTTTTATATGAAGTAGTTATGAAAAATGAATTACTATGAAAAAGTTAGGGGTTTTAGCAGAAATCTATTCTCTAAATTACATAAAGACCGAGCCAAAAAAGAAAATAAAAAAATCCGTTTAAAACAATAGCAAAAAATATGCAATACGATTTTGATTATATAATTATAGGAAGCGGTTTTGGCGGTTCAGTAAGTGCTTTACGACTTTCAGAGAAAGGGTATAAAGTATTAGTAATTGAAAAAGGAAAATGGTACAAAGCGAATGATTTTGCCAAGACTAATTGGAATCTAAGGAAATGGTTGTGGATGCCTTATTTGCGTTTCTTTGGCATCATGAAAATGAGTATTTTCAGGCATGTTGTGATTATATCTGGTACAGGAGTTGGTGGTGGTTCTTTGGTCTACGCCAATACTTTGCCCATTCCCAAAACTAATTTTTATAAGACAGGAAGTTGGAGTGAGCTCGAGGATTGGGAAATAGAACTTAAACCTTTCTACCAACAAGCGCTTAAAATGCTAGGTGCTTCTAAAAACCCTAAATTATTTGATGGTGATATTGCTTTAAAAGAATTGGCAAAAGAATTGGGACGCGAAGATCAATTTGAACATCCAGACGTGGCTGTTTTCTTTGGCAAGGAAGGACAAAAAGTGAAAGACCCCTATTTTGAAGGCAAAGGTCCAGATCGAGCAGGATGTACTTTTTGCGGAGGCTGCATGACAGGTTGCAGGCACAATGCAAAAAACACTTTAGACAAAAATTATCTTTATTTAGCTCAAAACCTAGGAGCTACAATTCTAGCCGAAAATGAAGTTTATGATGTAAAACCTTTAGATAATAAGGAGGGAGCAACAGGATTTAAAATTTCGGTTCGATCCAGCACTCAATTTTTTAAGAAGAAAAAGGAATTCACTTCAAAAGGGGTGATTTTCTCAGGCGGTGTATTGGGAACCGTAAAACTCTTGCTTAAACTTAAAATGAAGTCCCTTCCATTATTGTCAGATAAATTAGGAGACGACATTAGGACAAACAATGAAACCTTGATTAGCGTTTCTACTTTGGATAAAAATAAAAATTTGTCAAAAGGGGTGGCGATAGGAAGTTTATTGCATACAGATGATAATAGTCATTTAGAAATTGTGCGTTATGCTGAGGGATCTGGTTTCTGGAAATTACTTCATTTCCCTATTTCTCACGGAAAAAATGCAGCAACGCGTTTTGTAAATATGATACGACAACTGCTAAGATATCCTTTGAGTTATTTCAAGATTTACTTTAGAAATAGTTGGTCAAAAAGCACTACCGTTTTGTTATTCATGCAATCGATAGACAGCACGTTGAAATTTAAGAATAACTTTTTTGGAGGAATGTCTTCCAATGTCAGTTCAGGAGTGAAACCAACTGCTGATATCCCGGAGTCGAGAGATTTGACTGATAAATACAGCAAGATAATTAATGGAAAAGCCACCTCTTTTGTTTTAGAAGCCGTTGCTGGTATTCCAACAACCGCTCATGTATTAGGAGGTGCGGTTATGGGAAAAGACAGTTCAAAAGGAGTGATAGATAAAAACAACAAAGTTTTTGGGTATGAAAATATGTTTGTCATTGACGGCGCTATGATATCAGCAAACCCAGGTGTCAACCCTTCCTTATCAATCACAGCAATTGCCGAAAGAGCGATGGCTCAAGTTCCATTTTCCAATGAAATAACAGTCTGAAACAACAGAGAATTCGATTAAAGGATAAAATGAAGATGTAAACGCCATGTTCTTTCCGTTTCCTAATTACTCTTTATATTGAATTAATTGTTTAATTTAGTAGGATCAAAAAGGATTTTGTAAATAGTATCCAGCTGTAAAGTTATTATTGTTCTGTCGATTAATAACGGTAATCATAGCTCGTAAAAACACATTGTTATCAAGAAAAAAATCAAAATAGTAAAAGAAAACATCCACGAAAGACTACATCGTGAGCCTTATTTTACGCACCCCAGATTGAAGTTTATTCCTAATATTGTAGTGAATCTGATTAGCTTCCTACTTTCTTTTGTAGTGGTTGTAAGCGTGCTTTATTTTGTTTTGAAATTTTTGATTTTAAAGTTTTATCATTTAGATTAATTACAAATTCCACTTTAAAAATTTCATCATAAAAGTTTCTAAGACATCTTATGCCTTGGCAGATTGACTTCCTGTGGATAAGGGGCTCGATGGGTCATGCTCACATCTTCTTTAATTTGTTGATGCGCTTTGTACTGTCTGTCTTTAGAATTAGAATAACGCGGATCGGGGATGAACGGCATTTTTGCCATTTTGGTGATGGTAATAGTGGGGAAGTGGTAATCCACTTCGACAGTTCCCAATAACAAATAGCAACCTCCGCCCTGAAAAGGATATTTCTGTAAACTATCAGCAAAATGAGCTGTGTCAAAGAATTCTCCTTCGGCATCAATCCAGGTTCCAAAATACATAGTTCCCCTTTTAGTAGGCACGTGTTTTCGAGAAATAAGATACGCCAGCATTTTTACGGTTCTCTTATGATGCTTCAATAAATCTTTGGCCAATACATCACCGCGGTATTTTGTTTGCAATAAGTCGAAAGGGGAGCAGGAGACTGGAAAACTGAGTAGTTCTATCTCGTCGAATGCATCTTCAAAAGGAGAACGTTCTAATACGGGAAGCGTATATTCTTTGACTGGTTCTTGAAGCAGCATTAAATTCCGGTTTTCCGGTTTGAAATTCACTAGTATCAATCTGGCGATTACAAGCAATTGATTTTTTGTCTTGGCGGTAAAGCGGAAGGCACCGATGAAAATTAATATTTGGATTCCCTCTATACCTATCGGAATGCGATTGATGAAATCTTCGAGTGATTGGTATTCTCCGTTCGTATTGCGGTCTGCAATAATACGATGCGCTGTTTTAGATTCGAGGCCTTCAAGATGCATCAAACCCAGATAGACGTCAATTCCATAAACGGTAGCTTCGTATTCGCTTTTATTTACACAAGGAGTACTAATGATGCCACCAGACATTTTAGCCTCATGCACATACACTTCCGTTCTGTAAAAACCGCCTTGGTTGTTGATTACAGCCACCATGAATTCTACGGGGTAATATACTTTCAAGTACAAACTTTGATAGCTTTCGACCGCATAAGAGGCTGAGTGGGCTTTGCAAAAAGAGTAGCCCGCAAAGGATTCTATCTGTCGGTATATTTCTTGACTGAGTGCTAGAGGATGTCCTTTTTGGGCACAACAAGCAAAAAAATTGTCTTTTACTTTCTGCAATGCTGCCATGGAGCGTCCTTTGCCACTCATCGCCCGACGCAGAATATCCCCATCAGAAGCAGGGACTCCTGCAAAGTGCAGTGCAATTTTGATCACGTCTTCCTGATACACCATAACGCCATAGGTTTCTCCCAGATGTTCTTTGAATGTTTCATGAAAATATTCGAACTGATCGGGATGGTTGTGTCTAAAAATGTACTCTTTCATCATACCACTTTGTGCCACACCGGGACGAATGATGGAGGATGCAGCGACCAATATTTTATAATTGTCACATTTTAGTCTTCGCAATAAGCCACGCATGGCAGGGCTTTCGATATAAAAACAGCCAATGGTTTTTCCAGTGCTTAAAAATTCATTGCACTTTGCTTCATTTTTTGACAATGCCGTATCTCGAATATTGACTTCAATTCCGCGGTTTTTTTTAACTAGTTTCACCGTGTCGTCAATATGACCGATACCGCGCTGACTTAAGATGTCAAATTTTTCAAAGCCAATATCCTCAGCAATGTGCATGTCAAACAAAACAATGGGAAAGCCTTTCGGAGGCATTTCTAAAACCGTATAATTTGTAATTGGCTCTTCTGAAATTAAGATACCGCAGGAATGCATGCTGCGTTGATTGGGATATTTTTCGAGTAGCATGCCATATTTCTGTACCAGAGCAACTACAGAATTAGTATCGTGCAGCTGCATTGGATTTTTTGCCAGTGCATCCAGTTCTTCTTTGGGTAAACCAAAAACTTTACCCACTTCCCGAAATATCGAGCGGTACTTGAATTCTACATTGGTACCACAAAAAGCCACACGATCTCGACCGTAGCGATTAAAAATGTATTCGAGAATAATATCCCGTTCTTTCCAACTCCAGTCAATATCAAAGTCGGGCGGACTTTTGCGATTCAGGTTTAAAAAACGTTCAAAGTACAAGTCCAGTTCTAGCGGGCAAATGTCTGTAATGCCCAGACAATAACTCACGATACTGTTTGCACCACTCCCTCGCCCAATATGCATGAATCCCATGCTGTTGCTGTATCTAATAATGTCCCAGGTGATTAAAAAATAACCGCTAAATTTCAATTCATGGATGACTTTTAATTCTTTCTCTACTCTGGCACGTGCTGGAAGATTATTGTTGCCGTATTTCTTTATTAACCCTTGGTTTGCAAGGCTTGTTAGGAGTTGGATATCATTTTCTCCACTTTCTGTATAATGTGTTTTGTTTTTGGGTGTTTTAAATTCGAATTCAAAATTACATTCGGTAATGATGCTTTCGGTGTTTTCAATAATTTGGGGGTAATCGCTAAATTTCTCCAGCAGTTCTTCTAATGGAATCATCGTTTCAGATGTCCTACAATAATCGGCTTCGGTAAGTTTTGACAAAATGACATTGGTATCAATTGCCCGAAGTATTTTATGCAGATTAAATTCTCTCTTTGTCCTGAAATTCACTGGCTGCAAAACGACCATTTTCTCCAGTTTGCTTTTCCATTGATTATGAAATAGCAAGGGAAGCTGCTCTGGACGCATACCCAAAAATTCAAAATCCCTAAATACGTCAGGAGCATTCTCGACTGGATAGATGATACTTACATTAAGAAATTCTGGTGCTTGAGCGGGTAGGGGCGTTTTATCGAAATTATGTTGCGTCAGAAATCGGTTCATTTCGGCAAGACCTAGAGCATTTTTGGCTAAGCCAATATAAAGCAGTTTGTTATTGTACCTAAATTCAATTCCGACGATTGGTTTTATAGCAACAGCTTTACATTCTTTGATGAAATCATAAATACCAGTAACGGTGTTGATATCTGTTAAGGCCATGGCTTTTACACCGCATGCGGCGGCCAGTTGCACTAATTCGGTTAAGGGAATAGTGCCATAACGCAAGCTGTGATAAGAGTGGCAGTTGAGGTACATTACTTGTTTTTTACTTTGAGAGTGGCGCCGGCACAACGAGCCACAGCATCAAAACCGTAGCGTTTTTTCATTCGATCCATCGCCTGATACAGCGACAGCATTTCCTCCGTATCTTCAAACATATTGATTTGGTAAGTTCCGCGAACCAATCCGCTAAAGCGAATACCAATTAGCCGCAACCGCATGCGACGCTGGTATAGTTTGTCGAACAATTCGGTGACGCTCCTTGTCAAAGTATGATCAGCCGAAGTGTATGGGATTCGGCATTGCTTTGTTTCGGTATCAAAATTAGAATAGCGTATTTTTATCACTACCGTTGAGGTAAGCCATTCCTCGGAACGCAATTGAAAAGCCAGTTTCTCCACCATGCCTACCAGTATTGATTTTAATTTTTGAATGTCGATAGTATCCTGCCCAAAGGTGTGTTCTGTCGAAATGGATTTTCTTTCCGTATAAGGTTCCACCGGATTGTTGTCAATACCATTTGCTTTTTTCCAGATATCAATACCATTTTTACCAATCATTTGCTGGAGTACTTCTGCCGGCATTTCTGATAATGTTTGTATGGTTCGAATACCAATGCGCGACAGCAATTGAAAAGTAACATCGCCTACCATGGGAATTTTTTGGATGGACAACGGATTTAAAAAAGATTTCACCATCGTTTCCGGAATTTCTAATTTCCCTGTTGGTTTAGATTCTCCAGTTCCAATTTTAGAAACTGTCTTGTTAACAGATAATGCAAAACTTAGTGGTAATCCTGTTTCTTTTGTAATTGACTGTGCGAGTTCGTTAGTCCATTGGTAACAGCCGTGAAACCGATCCATTCCCGTAATATCCAGATAAAATTCATCGATGCTTGCTTTTTCTACAATGGGGGCTTTCTCTTCAATAACTTGGGTAATATCATGGGATAATTTAGAGTATAATTCCATATCGCCTTTCATTACTTTTGCCTGTGGACAAAGACGCAGTGCCATTTTTATTGGCATCGCAGAGCGAACACCAAACGTTCGGGCTTCATAGGAACAAGAAGCGACCACGCCTCTATCACCACCTCCAATGATTAGCGGTAAACCATTTAATTTTGTATTGGTTAACCTTTCGCAGGACACAAAAAAAGTGTCCATATCCATGTGTACTATTGACCTTGCCATATTGATTTTGTTTTTCAAATTGTACATCTATCCATTTCATCTAAAATTTTTTCCGGCAAATTTGATTTACAAAATTAGCACAGATTATAACAAAATAAAGTATATTTGCTGTTACAAATTATAACAAAATTACTATGTCTTTATTTTCCGATAACATCAGACAGCTAAGAATTAAGAAAGGTATTTCTCAGGAAAAACTGGCTCAAAATCTTTTAATAACAAGAGGAAGGTATGTTAAATATGAAGACGGCAGCTCTGAACCTCCGTATGATATTTTGAAGAGAATATCGTATTATTTTCATGTCAGTATTGATATTTTACTCTCGGTTGACGTGCAGAAAATACCTATTGAAGACTTGTTGAAACTGGGAGACAACAGGATATTGTTGCCGATAACCGTTGACCAGCAAGGGGAAAATATTATAGAAATCGTTCCTCATAAAGCACAGGCAGGATATCTTAGCGGTTATGCAGATCCGGAGTTTATAGAAAGCCTGCAGCATATTTCGCTTCCTTTTTTACGGAACGGAAAATTCCGGGCCTTTCCTGTAGATGGAGATTCCATGCCGCCACATAAGAAAGGTTCGTTTATTGTAGGTCAATATGTAGAACGATTGGGTGATGTAATGGACGGAAAAACGTATATCGTAATCACTAAAAGTCAGGGAATAGTGTACAAGCGATTGAACAAAAACGGAAAAAATGCACTGATGCTGCATTCTGACAATACGATTTATTTGCCTTATGAGATTAAAGCTTCGGAGATTCTGGAAATTTGGCAGTATGCCTGCAGTATTGCTACTAATGAATTTATACCCGATGATTTGAGTGCGGAGAGTTTAAAGGATATGTTTAGGGAACTGCGGAAAGAAATTCGAGAAGTGGGAAATAAAATTAATTAAAGAACAGAACCGCCAGAATGATGCCTTGGCTTATGTCAATTTTAAAAAAATAAATAAAAAAATTTCTTTTTTGGAGCTATACATTAGCTTGGGATTTGGTCGTAAGTGTGGATCCAACGGAAGCGATTACTACAAATACAACAGCTACTACCTCGTTAAGAGCAAGGTATTCCTGTAAGAATATAAGAGCACAAATAGAAGCTGCTGCCGGTTCTAAACTCATTAGAATACTAAATGTACGGGCAGGAAGTTGGCCAAGTGCTTTCATTTCTAATGTAAAAGGAATAGCACTGGATAAAAGTGCAAGCGCTACTCCTAAAGAGAGAAATGTAGGTGTGATATTACTGAGTCCGTTTCCCATAATTCCAAAAGGGACAATCAATAGCGAAGCAAAGAGCATTCCAGTCGCAACGGCCTCTCCGCCTTTCATTACTTTTGAAACTTTTCCTCCCAAAACGATATAAAAAGCCCAAAAGGCTCCTGCCAGTAAAGCCAATAAAACACCTAAAACGTTTATTCCGTTATTTGTCCATGGAGCAATCAAAACAATTCCTGCTGCCGCCAGAAGTACCCATAAATAATCAATGAAACGTTTTGAACCAAAAACAGCCACCAGTAAAGGACCTATAAATTCTAGTGTGACTGCCAGTCCAATGGGAATTCTTTCTATTGACATGTAAAAAATTAAATTCATAGCTCCTAGGCACAAACCATAGGGAATTACAACTTTCCATTGCTTAGGGGTAATCTTGAATAAATTGGGTCTGTAAACTGCGAAGAGTATAATCGCTGAAATACCAATTCTCAGGGAGGCAGTTCCAGCTGCACCAATAGCAGGAAATAGCCCTTTTGCAATTGCTGCACCAGACTGAACACTTATTATTGCAAAAAGTACGGCTGGTATTGGAGGTATGTTGAGTAGTTTATTTTTCACTTTATTTTTCAGATATTTGCTAAGCAAAAATACATAATTTATGATAGTGTCAGTTGGCTTTGTAATAAATGATTAAATAGTAAAAGAGAACGATACTATGTAAAATATATCACCAACAAAAAAACAATAGAAAGTCTAAATTAGCATGCTAATTGATAGTCTATAAAACAGAAGTTATTTGCGGCTTTGAATATAGGTACGGCATTGATGATTTTTATTGAATCTAAAATTTTAGGTATACTATTGCTCTTAACAAATCCAAAAATATTCTGAAGGAATCTTTCATTAAACTTTATTAAAAAATAAAAAATGCGCTTTAAAACACCTAAAAAATCAACGCTTCAAAATATTGCTTTTATTGTCTTTTTAGGCTTGCTTTTGTTTAGTCCATTAGGGACTTTTTTAAAAATACAAGCTAGTCGTTTACTGTCCTTTTCTCCAAAAACGATAGAAGTAAGCGAACAAAAAAAGCTTTCAACTTACCAATGGCAATTGCTCGATAGCAATGGAAATACAGTTTCCTTAGAAGAATATAAAGGAAAAATTATTTTCGTTAATTTTTGGGCCACATGGTGTCCGCCTTGTATTGCCGAAATGCCAAGTATGGACAAACTATATGCCGATTATCAGGACAAAGTAGTCTTTTTATTTGTGACTACTGATTCATTCGAAAAAGCGAATGCCTTTTTGCTTAAAGAAAATTTACAGCTACCTATATTTCAATCGGTTTCTAATCCACCTATAGATATGGAGTCTGAAACGATACCCGCAACTTATGTAATTGATCAGCATAAGAATGTGATAATAGCAAAAATAGGCCCTGCAGATTGGAACAGTGATGCGTTCAGATTAAAATTAGATGATTTACTAAAAAACTAATAAGGAGACAAAACGCTCCGTTTTTATTACTTTTGAAATAAAAATAAGGCAATGGGATTCAAGCATCTATTTAAAGCAAAATTGAATTGGTTTTCCAATGAAAATCAGGAGGTTTCAACTTCTAAAATTTACAGTAAAAGCCATAGCATAACAATCGAAGGGAAACCGATTTTAAATGTTTCTGCTGCCAAAGCATTCAAAGGAGATCCTGCGTTGTATAATCCTGAAGATATGCTGCTAAGCAGCGTCGTTTCCTGCCATATGATGTCGTATTTATATGTTTGTGCTCAAAACGGAATCGAAGTGGTGTCTTATACCGATGCGGCTGAGGCAACGCTTGAGGTTTTAGAGAATGGTTCAGGTCGATTTATTGAAGTGCGCTTGTTTCCTCAGGTTATCATTCGAAATAAAGAACAAGTTACCGAAGCAGTAAGTTTACATAAAAAAGCAAACGAACTTTGCTTTATTGCTAATTCTTGCAATTTCCCCATTGTGCATTTTTCTAGTTGTGAAGTAGTGTAGATTGTAAAAAAAAAAGACTAATAATCAAATGGTTATAATTATTTTTGTGGCGTGAATGGGATCATTGTCAATCGAACCCCAACTATAATAGACATAATGTTATTAACAAATTGTTAATGTAGGGAAAAGGATTACTTGTATATAATAGAAAAAGGGATGGTATTTATCACTACTTCTACAAAAAATGAAGTAATATTGTTTGTTTCGATGATGTAAATTTTTAGTTTTTGTGCTATTTAATTTTTAATTTGTTTTCTTTACTAAAATGAATTAGCGTAATAAAAATGCGCATTGAATTTCATTACTCTGACTTTTTTTATTTATAAGCAATACACCTTATGCAAATTAGTTTATTCTCAATAAAATATATCCGTTATTTTGTATTATTTTCTTTTATCGCTTTTTCATCTAAAGGCTTAGCGCAAGATAGAAAACCAAAAGTAGCTTTGGTTTTGAGTGGTGGCGGTGCCAAAGGTTTAGCGCATATTCCTTTACTACAAAAACTAGACTCACTAGGAATCGTTCCAGATTTAGTAGTAGGAAATAGTATGGGAAGCGTGGTGGGTGGATTATATGCCATGGGTTATTCTGGAGATAGTATTGCTACTTTAACAAAAAATATCTCATGGCAGAGACTTATTGGTGGACGTGTATCTCTTAAAAATGTGAGTGTTGAAGAGAAAACAGAATTTAATCGCTACTTAATCGAACAAGATTGGGTAAAAGGTAAAATTAAGTTAGGAAAGTTTATACTAAACGACCAAAATTTACGACAATTCATTTCGATGTTAACATTTCCAAGTTACGACATCACTGATTTTGATAAACTCCAAATTCCGTTTAGGGCAATGGCGACAGATATTGTTAAAGGAAAAGAAGTGGTTTTAAAAAGTGGTTCGTTAGCTTTTGCAATGCGCGCAAGTATGTCAATTCCAGGTGTTTTTTCGGCAGTTCCTTATAATGAAACGCTATTAATCGATGGGGGCGTGCTCAACAATTTTCCAGTTGATATTGCAAAGGAAATGGGAGCCGAAATAATAATAGGAAGTGACGTGGGTAACGGTATGATGGACAAAGACAAATTAGAAAATATTTCATTTTTGCTATTTCAGGCCGGAATGTTAAGTAGTAACATCAAAAACCCGGCTAACCGCGCATTATGTGATATTCTTGTAGATCACACAGAGCATCTGACTTATACCACTAGTGATTTTCAAAAAAGTCAACTAATTTATGAAGAAGGAAAGTTAGCCGTAGCTGATAAGCTTGACGCGCTAGTAGCTTTATCTATTCGCTTAAAAAAATACAATCAGCGTAGCGTGCAATTGCCGCACGTAGAAGATAAAATTGTATTAGACACTATTATTTACAATGACATAAGTAAGACTAATTTAGCTCTTGTTAAAGCAAGAACTAATATTCAAACCAATAAAGAATATAAGAGACAAGATATTGTTGATGGTGTGAGTAGAGCGATGGGAACTACAATTTTTAGTCAGATAACGTTTGAGCCTTTAGTTGATGAGGATAAATTAGGGCTGCAATTAAACGGTTTTGAGCGTTCAAAACATCAAGTAAAAGGATCGCTACACTATGATGATTACCATGGTGTAGGTATATTAGTGAATTATACTGGTAGAAATATTATAGGTGCAGCCTCTCGTTCTTTATTAACTCTTGATATTGCAGAACAACCACGCTTTAGAATACAACACCAGAAAAATTTCGGAAGTGATAGAGATTGGTGGTGGCGTACTGAGGCTTTAGGACAACGTATAACACAGCAGGTTTACATTGGTGGCGAAAAAGTAGATGACATCCGTTTCCGTTTTTTTGAGTTTGAAAATCAAGTTAATAGGAATATTACATCCATGACGAGTTACGTTGGTTTTGGTTTGAACTATCAAAATACACATTTAAAACCCAAAGTAGATCCAGAATTAGAAGACAACTTTTTCAAGCTTAAATCGTATTCGTTCAATGTCGTTCAGTTGAATGCGCATTATATATACAATACTTTAAACAAATCTTCTTATGCTACAGAAGGAGTTTTATTTATAGCTAATATTGGTCGGTCTTTATATAATGATATAGAGGTTAAATTTTCGGATTCTAATTTACCACTTGAAGATGGTTCTACTAGTAATTATACTAAATTTGGAGTTAACTATGAAAAACGCATGTCTATTTCTAGCACTGCCACTGCTATATTTGGAGGTTCTGCAAATTTTATCGTAGTGGATCATAAAAAGGATAAAGACGTATCTTTCTTTGACTTTGGCCTCGGAGCAAAATATTTTCTTGGTGGCAACCAACTAGCACCCAGAAGCGATAATTTCATTTTACCCGGTCTTAATGAATCCGAGCTTTCGGTTACTCAATTTATGAAGTTTAACCTTGGACTACAGTATAATTTTAAAACAAAATTGTATGTCATTCCTCATGTTGATTTTGCAGTATTAGGATTTAACAGTTTCAACGAATATATCAGTAATGTAGGTAGTGCTAAAGGAAAGTGGCAAGATCTTAATGAGGAGAGTTATTTACTTTCATCAGGAGTAACTTTGGGTTACAATTCGATTTTAGGACCTGTAAATTTTGATATTTCCTGGGTCAATGATGTCAATAAAATACGTTTGTTTTTTGGTGTAGGTTTTCAATTAAATCGTTCAAATTAATTTTTTTATAAGAAGCTTTAGTTAGTATATATTTGTGAATAGCGACATTGAATTTAAATAGTTCTAGAAAAGTTGAATTGGGCCTCTCCAAGCAATCATAAAGATTTAATAAATGCTTCAGAAGCGGTAAGGTACTTTAGCTTTGCTATTGCAACAATTTATGTTTTGGTACGTAGCAAATCAATCCCGCATTTTAAAACTGGAAAACGTTTGTATTCTAATAAATCAGAAATTGATAGCTGGATAACTACATCGAGAGTCAGTACTAAAGAAGATATAAATCGTAAAGCGAAAGAGTATATTTTTAAGAATAGCGTTATATAATTTAGAGATTAATACTAAAAGTAATATTAAAAACTATGCCCTCATTATGGCCCTTAAAAAAAATAACCTTTGTAAACACTGCGTTTACAAAGGTTATTGTGGAGTCGCCGAGAATCGAACTCGGGTCCAAACAAGCAACTAAAAGGCTTTCTACACGTTTATTTCCTGATTGAATTTTCGATAGTGAGCCAGGCCAGGAACAGCCACTCAATACTTATCTCCTTTATTTCGAAGTCCACCCGAAGCTTATGGAAATCTAGGTTTAAATTTACGATTCACCTTAATCGACCGCTATAAACCAAAGCTTTCGAGGTAAATCCTGCTTCCCTATCTGATAGGGACGAGGCTAATCTTACTATAATTCAGATTATGCAGCAAGAGCGTAGTTTCCTTCGCCGTGTATGTGTTTTGGAACCTTTTATTAACGAGAATTGTCCCAGTTCTCCACGTGCTTACTTTTCAATTCGACTTGCTGTCAAAACCAGTCGACCCCTTTTTTATTATTCAAAGGATTAATTTGAAAGTGCAAAGGTATTCTATTTTAACTGAAATCTGCCATTTGCATTCACAATATTAAACATCAAATATCATTCCTCTTTTCCGTTATCATCTAATTTGAAAGGATAATCACCAAAAAGTGCGGAGAGATTTCGTACTTTATAAGTCATACGACTGAATTTGTTTGATAACGCAATAATAGTCACTTTTTCCTTTGGTAAGGTAATATAAGCAGAAGTGTTACCATGCCACCAGCCGTTATGAAAATAAAAATTCTGTCCTGTTGGCCAGTTAATCATTCGTATTCCTAGGCCATAATTATTTTTTCCTTTATGTTCGTTGCTATACCCAATAAAGGCTTTTTCCAAAAGTTTTGCGGGAAAGAATTCAGGAGAATTTCTCCCCATGTCAAATTTTAATAAATCTCGGGGTGTAGAGTAAATATTTTTATCACCGTATATACCGTCCAAATAATCTAAATTTACTTTAGAAAAATTACCTCTGTACGATGGAGTAGCTGTTTCTTTGTCTTTTTCATAATCAAATACATAGGTGTCGTTCATTCCTAAAGGTTTGAAGATAATTTGCTCCATTGCCGTTTTATAAGGAAGTCCAGTCACTTTTTCAATAACTAATGCCAACATGGCATAATTAGTATTGCAATAACTAAAGCGGGTATCTGTTTTAAATTCTAAATCAATCCCTTTTGTCGCCATAATGGTCAAAATATCTTGATTCGTAAGTATTTTATGTCGGTCCCAAATTCCTTTTTTTTCTGTGAAATAGGCATAATTACGCATCCCTGATCTATGGGTTAAGAGCGTTTTTATGGTTACGTCAGGATATGGAAATTCTTTTAAGATGGTATTTACCTTTTGATCTAAACTTAATTTTTTTTGATTTATTAATTTTAAGACTGCGGTTGCGGTAATTACTTTACTGACGGATGCAATATGGAGTGCAGTAGTGCTACTCATCGCCTCCTTAGTTTTGTTATTTGCTAAGCCTTCATATTTTTCAAAAATGATTTGCCCGTTTTTAGCTACCAGAAAGCCTCCGTTGAGACTATTATGGGGCCAGTTTTTATTATAAAAATGAGTGATTGAAGTTTTCTTAGAAGCTATATAGCTTTCTGAAAGTTTTGGGCCTTTTTTTATTAATTCAACTTTTTTAGTTTTAGTTGTTTGGTCTAATACTTTGGTCGATTCATTCTTTTGTTTACAGGAACTCAAAACCAATGTCAGCATGAGTATTTGTAGTATATTTGCTTTTTTTATAAAGATCATTATATGGTGGAGTTGAAACGCAAATATATAGAATCAAACTTTGTTGTTATTGTTTTTTTTAAACCTTAACAGTATTTTATTAAAGTTTTTTTCTATTTATTACTATCGTTTTGGGCTTCAGCTTTTAATACATGGAAGGATTATTTAATTTATAAAAATCAAACAATTTTAGTTTAAAGTGTTATATTTGTAACAATTAGATTTTACGAAATTAGAATAAGTCAAAACGAAAGCCTTAAATATATATGAAATTCGGAATTATAAAAGAAAGAAAAAGTCCGCCAGACAGAAGAGTTGTTTTCTCACCTAATGAATTACTGCGTTTAAAGGAACTTTATCAGGAGGCTACCATCAAAGTGGAGAGTTCAGACATTAGAATTTTTACCGATGCGCAATATAAAGACTTGGGAATAGAAGTTGCTGATGACATTAATGATTGTGCTGTTTTATTTGGTGTTAAAGAAGTTCCAATGGATTATTTAATTCCTGAGAAGTCTTATTTCTTTTTTTCACATACGATCAAAAAGCAGCCATACAATAGAGAATTGCTACAGGCTATTCTTGAAAAAAACATTGATTTGTATGATCACGAAACGATAGTTAACGAGAATAACCGTAGGTTAATTGGTTTTGGTAGGTATGCTGGAATTGTAGGTGCTTATAATACGATTCGTGCTTTCGGTTTAAAGTTTGGATTATTTAAATTAGCAAAAGCGGAAACGTTATCTGGAAAAGAGGAGTTGATCAATCATTTGAAAAGACTGGTTTTGCCTCCGTTAAAATTTGTAATTACGGGAACAGGAAAAGTAGGTGGCGGTGTCAAGGAGATTCTGGATGCTATGAAGATTAAGGAGTTTTCCATTGAAAACTATTTATCTAAAAATTATGCGCAGCCTGTTTACACACAGATTGAAGTGTTAGATTATAATAAAAGGATAGACGGGCAAGTTTTAGACTGCAATGATTTCTATCAAAATCCAACAGAATACGTTAGTAATTTTGAGCGATTTGCTAAAGTTTCGGATATTGTTATTACAGGGCATTTTCATGGAAATGATGCGCCAAATATTATTACCAAAGACATACTGCAATCAAAAGATTGTAAAATAAAAGTAGTAGGGGATGTGTCTTGTGACATTAATGGCCCAGTTGCATGTACGCTAAGATCATCCACAATTGCGGAACCATTTTATGGTTATTTACCTTCTGAACATAAAGAAGTAGATGTTTTTCATCCTGCTGCGATTGTAGTTATGGCAGTAGATAATTTACCTTGTGAATTGCCGAAGGATGCCAGCGAAGGTTTTGGAACAATGTTTATGGAATATGTTATTCCTGCCTTTTTTAATAATGATAAAGATGGGATTTTGGCTAGAGCCAAAATGACTGAAAAAGGAAAATTGACCCCAAGATTCAGCTATTTACAGGATTATGTAGACGGTAAATAGATTCTGAATTAAGAGTGTCTGGTCATTTCTTCCAATACTTTTAGCTTACAGATAAAATTAAATTAAAAAACCCTGCAATGTTACATTGCAGGGTTTTGAATTTATGACTTCAATTAGAACTATTTAAGACTTCCAACCATATCTTCTGGTTTTACCCAAGCATCAAAATCTTCTGGAGTAACGTACCCTAAACGAACAGCCTCTTCTTTAAGAGTTGTTCCGTTTTTATGAGCAGTTTGAGCGATTTCTGCCGATTTGTAATATCCAATTTTAGTATTTAAAGCGGTAACCAACATCAATGAATTGTCAACCAATTCTTTAATACGCTTGTAGTTTGGTTCAATACCTTGAGCACAATGTTCGTCAAATGACATACAAGCATCACCTAATAGACGTGCTGATTGTAAAAAGTTTGCTGCCATTACTGGTTTGAAAACATTCAATTCATAATGCCCTTGCATCCCTCCAACAGTGATTGCTACATCGTTACCTATTACCTGAGCACAAACCATCGTCAAAGCCTCACATTGTGTAGGGTTCACTTTTCCTGGCATGATAGATGAACCTGGTTCGTTTTCTGGAATGATTAATTCACCAATTCCTGAACGTGGTCCTGATGCCAACATACGAATGTCATTAGCTATTTTATTTAATGAAACAGCCAATTGTTTTAAGGCACCATGTGATTCTACAATTGCATCGTGAGCAGCAAGTGCTTCAAACTTATTTTCGGCAGTTACAAAAGGATGTCCTGTAAACTCAGCAATGTATTTTGCAACTGTTACGTCATAACCAGCTGGAGTGTTTAGTCCTGTACCAACTGCAGTTCCTCCTAATGCTACTTCTGATAAGTGAGCTAAGGTATTTTTTACTGCTTTTAGACCATAGTTCAATTGTGCCACATAACCAGAAAGTTCTTGACCTACTGTAAGTGGTGTAGCGTCCATAAGGTGGGTACGACCTATTTTTACTACGTTTTTGAATTCGGTTGCTTTTGCGTGTAGTGTGTCTCTTAATTTTTCAACACATGGAATAGTAACTTCAACAACTGCTTTGTAAGCTGCAATGTGCATCCCTGTTGGGAAAGTATCGTTTGAAGATTGTGATTTGTTGACATCATCATTAGCTTTAATGAATTGTTCGCCTTCGCCAATTTCAAATCCTTTAAGAACTTGAGCGCGGTTTGCAACTACTTCATTTACGTTCATGTTACTTTGTGTACCAGAACCTGTTTGCCAAATTACTAATGGAAATTGATCCTCTAATTTACCAGCTAGAATTTCGTCGCAAACAGCTGCAATAGCATCGCGTTTTTCAACAGGCAAAACCCCTAAATCGCAGTTAGCATATGCAGCTGCTTTTTTTAGATATGCAAAACCTTCTATGATTTCTTTTGGCATAGAAGCTGATGGGCCTATTTTAAAATTGTTTCTAGAACGTTCTGTTTGTGCTCCCCAGTATTTATCAGCTGGAACCTGCACTTCACCCATGGTGTCTTTTTCTATTCTGAATTTCATTTTATTGTTGATTTGTATGTGTTAGTTTAACATTTAATTTGTGGAAATGAACCTGATGTGCTAGCCCCGATAGCAGTGAAAATCCTTATATGCCATTGTTTGGCATATAAGATTGTAACGGATAGCGGGAATAGCTCCTTAAATTCAGCTCAAAAATACGGATAAATACTTTTTTATGAAAATTGAATTGGATTTTTATTGCGAAGAAAAAATAATAAACATACATTTGTACTTACATTCAAAAATTCCGGAAAACATGTTTGAATTTTCACAGTACTTAGGTTTTTTACTTTTTTTAACCATCCTAACAATGGGATTTTGGTTAATGTTTTTTCTAGTTAGTTTCGTATCCTATTGGGTAGGTGGCGCAACTTGGGAAGCATATAAAGAGAAAAGAAAAGCAAAGAAAGAACAATCAGTTTAGTTTGATTGACTCATAAAAAAGGACCCGTTTGTACGAGTCCTTTTTTTTATGCCTTTTTTTGAAAAAAAATACGGGCCCGTATTGAAACGAACCCGTACTTATCGAATTAATTAACCAATTAAATCATTTATTATCCAGGAAACCCACCACCTTCTTCTTCGTTGTTTTTTGGCGCATTTTTATCTCTATCTGTTTTCTTTTTATTTAAACGGTAGGTGAATGACAAATTGAATTGTCTTTTTCTCCACTGAAACTCACTATAGTTACTTACAGTAGACAGATTAGTTTCGGATTTCATTTTTCTCGAATTGAATATGTCACTTACGTTAAAAGCGATTGTCGCTTTGTCTTTTAAGATGTCTTTGCTAAATGCAGTATTGATCATATATTGACCTAAACTTTTACCTTGTGCTGTGTTACTAGGTCCAAAGTACATTCCACTTGCTTGCCATTCAATGTTGTAAGGCAATGTTAGACGGGAGTTCACACGAGAAAACCAAGAAAAGGCTTTGTTGTCAAGATTTTCAGTGATTACAATGTCTTGTGAATTAGTGTACACAAAATCACCTGTTGTTTTTGTGTTATACAAGTTGAAGCTGCTGTTTATTTTCCATTTTTTTATTGGAGAGTAATTTAAAGTAAACTCAAATCCAAATTTTTGCTCTTTTCCAATGTTGATAGGTGTACTAAGAATTACTGGAGTACCATCTACAAATTCACCACTTTCATAACGTACAAATGAAAATACATCTGTTGTGTTTTCAAAATACATAGAGGTATTGAAAGTAACTTTATCCCAACGTTTGATATAACCAACATCAAATTTATCAGTCAAAGAAGGATTTAAATCAGGGTTACCTCTAAAGATGTTGATGTTACTTGAAATATTTGGAGTAGGGTCTAAAAAGCGTCCTCTTGGTCTAGATAAACGTTTACTGTAGCTCAAAGAGATACTACTTTGGTCCGAAATTTCGTAATTAACAAAAGCACTTGGAAAAAACTTATTGTATTTTTTATTGTTGTATTCTTTTGTGTCCAATAAGTTCACATCGATGTTAGTGTCTTCCCAACGTAAACCGAATAAGTAAGAAAATTTATTTACTTTGAAACCATATTGGGTATAAAGGGCATTAATTTTTTCTTTGTATTCTAATGTGTTAGATAAAAAGTTACCAACATTATTTCCATTTTCACTAGAGAAGATATCATATTCTTTATTCAAGTTATTGAAATTCCCTTTGTATCCTGCCTCAAACTGACTTCCTTCACCAATAGGTAAAACATAATCTGCTTGAAATTGAAATTGTTTTTGAACTTCTTTGTTGAATGTTGTACTGTAGGTAGATAGATCAGGAAAAGTAGTGTTTACTCCATTGATAGTAGAATCATCTTTATCATTACTTTTAGAATACGATCCATCAACCGTTAACTTGTGCCCTTCATCATTGAAGTTTTTAATTAAGTTAGATGAGTATTCAAAGTCGTTACCATCGTCATTACCATCATTTAAACGGTAGCTTGTCGAAGTGAAAGCTCTATTGCTATCAAAAGCATTATAGCTAACTAAATCTTTATTCTTACCACCATTTTCTCTGTAACTTATAGAGTTGGTCCAAAAAGTAGTAGGAGTGATTGACCATTCTACACCAGATTTTGTGTTAATTCCGTCTCGGGTTCTTTTTGTATCGCGTTCTTCGTCAATGTATTTACTAGTAGAGCCGTCAGTATTGAAGTATTGCGAATTAGTTAATCCTGCTCCTTCATTTGTTCTATAACTATATCCTGTTGAAGTAAAGAAATTTAACTTTTCAGTTTTGTAATTTAAGTTTGCACTTAAACCATAGGTTTCAGGAATTCCTACTGAAGCAATGAATGAACCATTAAAACCTTGATTTTTTCCTTTTTTAAGGATGATATTTAAAATTCCAGCACCACCTTCAGCATCATAACGAGCAGATGGATTAGTGATTACTTCTACTTTATCAATAGCATCTGCGGGAATCTGACGCAAAGCTTCGGCCATATTTAATGCATTTGAAGGACGACCATCAATGAAAATACGAACATTGTCGCTTCCTCTTAAACTTACGTTTCCTTCAACATCTACAGTAACTGAAGGAACGTTTTCTAAAACATCACTTACTGTTCCTCCTTTAACCAACATGTCTTGACCTACATTGTAGACCTTCTTATCAAGTTTAATCTCAACAGTAGATTTCTCTGCACGAATAACTACTTCATTTAATTGAGCAGCATCTTCACTTAATGCGATTGTACCTAAATCACTACTTGCTTTAAGTGCTTTATCTTTTAATTCAATTGATTTGAATGAAATGAATTCAATTTTAATGGTATACATGCCTGGATTTACATCAATATTGAATTCTCCTTTTGGATTTGTAATACCTCCAGCTACAACCTTAGCATTTTTAGAGTTGATAAAGGTAACTGTTGCATATTCAAGAGGTTGTTTGCTTAGTTTTTCAATAACAGTTCCTGTTATTTTAATTCTTTCTACCATTGGACCTCCTTGCTGAGCAAAACTCATGAAAAAGGTTAGAAATAAAGTGAGAGTAAAAAAGGTTTTTAAAGAGTGCTGCATCATTACTTATTTTAGTTATGCAAATTTGACTACAATTTTTTGATATGGTTTAATGTGCAAATCACAAAAATCTGTTAAAAAAAGCGATGTCTTAATTATAGGAAATCGGCCATTTTATTTAAGTCTCTGCCTATGATCGCTTTGTCTCCATTTATCACAATAGGGCGCTCTATAAGAATGGGGTTTTCGACCATCACTTTTAAGATTTCTTCTTCTGTCATTTCTTTATTTTTAAAGTTTTCTATCCAAATTTTCTCTTTTTGTCGTACTAAATCTAATGGTTTAAGATTTAGTTTTTTCAGCAGTGCTTCTAGCTCTTTGAGGGTAGGAGGGTTTTCTAGATATTTTATAATTTCATATTCTTTTTCTGTCTCTTCTATAAAGGCGAGACAGTTTCTTGATTTTCCGCAACGGGGATTATGGTATATTTGTATCATCTTATTGTTTTTTCTTTGTTAATGAAAATTAAAATAAATAAAGTAGTTTCGAGGGAACAAAAGTAAACTTTGATCGTCTAACTAGTCATATATAATTAAATTAAAATAATACATGTTTATAGAACAAGGAGTAAATTCAGAGAATAAATTTTGGAAATATTTAATTGGTTCAGTTATAATAATTACGTGTTCCTTTGTTGGTCAGGTTCCGTTGCTGTTGGCAATTATTTATGAAACAGTTACAAAAGGAGTACCTTATCCGAGCGGTAATAAAGAATTGATGCAATTTTTTGATCCCAATTTCACTTTATTTCTCATTCTGATTTCATTTGTTTTTACCATGGTTGGTATCTATTTTGTAGTGCGTTATGTACATAAACAAACGATGCGTTCCGTGACAACATCAAGGCCTAGAATAGATTGGAAAAGGGTGTTTTTCTCTTTTTCTTTATGGTCTGCTTTTACGATTATTTCAACTTTACTTTTTTACTATACGAATCCAGGTGATTTTGTATTGAATTTTAAACCCGTCCCTTTTGCGATATTAGTCGTTATCGGGGTACTTTTAATTCCGATACAGACTAGTACTGAAGAATACGTTTTTAGAGGGTATTTAATGCAGGGTTTTGCAAATTTGGCGAAGAATAAATGGTTTCCTTTAATAATGACTTCAGTTATTTTTGGTGCGATGCATCTTTCTAATCCAGAGGTTTCAAAAATGGGAAATGTCATTTTTATATATTATATAGGAACTGGACTATTTTTAGGTGTACTGACATTGATGGATGAAGGAATGGAGCTGGCCTTAGGATTTCATGCGGCTAATAATCTAGTGAGCGCTTTATTAGTTACTTCAGATTGGTCTGCTTTTCAAACACATTCTATATTTAAAGATATTTCAGAACCTGAAGCTGGACTGGACGTAATATTACCTGTGATTGTTATTTACCCAATACTTTTATATATCTTTAGTAAGAAATACCAGTGGACTGGTTGGAAAGAAAAATTGACTGGAAAAATAAAAACACAAGAAAGCAACACTATTTAAAATAACAACCTAACAATGAAAGAAGTAACTTATAAAAACGTACACAATCATTTTAAATTGAATGGATTTCAAATGGATAAACAAGATTTATGCAGAGTGTCTTACTGTTTAATAAAAGAAGGAGATGAATTTGAGAAGTCGATAGGTGATTTTTTATTGGATTGGTTTGATGATAAACCCTATATAGATTTACAAACTTCTGGAACTACAGGTACTCCTAAAATGATTCGAACAAACAAGCAAATGATGGTAAATTCTGCCTTGGCTACGGGTGATTTTTTTCAATTAAGTCCTGGAGATAAAGCATTGTATTGTTTGCCTACTAAATATATTGCTGGAAAAATGATGCTGGTTCGTAGTTTTATTCTGGGTTTAGATGTAGATTTTATAGCACCAAGTTCACATCCATTAACAAAGAATGAAACTAAATATGATTTTGCAGCCATGGTTCCTTTACAAGCTGAAAATTCATTGGCAGGATTGAAAGATGTAAAAAAACTGATCGTTGGTGGTGCAAAAATGAGTAAGGCGCTGGAGAAAAAACTTTTGAAAGGAAAGACAGAAGTGTATGAAACTTATGGTATGACTGAAACCGTAACACATATTGCTGCCAAAAAAGTAGGAGAGAAGGCTTTTTCAATCTTACCTAACATTAAAATTTCACAAAATGATAAAAATTGTCTAGTAATTGATGCGCCAAAAATTTCTGATGAAATTATTGTCACTAATGATTTAGTAGAATTGATAAATGACCATCAATTTATTCTTTTAGGGAGAATCGACAATGTAGTTAATAGCGGTGGAATTAAATTGATTCCGGAGCAAATCGAAGAAAAATTATCACATGGAATTCATTCCCGATTTTTTGTGGGTGGAATTGCAGATGCCATTTTAGGAGAAAAACTAGTTTTAGTTATCGAAGGGGAAAAGTTGCCTTTAGATGAGGATGTTTACAGTTCATTGGATAAGTATGAAAAGCCAAAAGAAGTTTTTTATATTGATAAATTCTTCGAGACAGAAAACGGAAAAATAAAAAGACAAGAAATGTTAGAAAGTATCTAAATTTATTTCTGATAAAAAAAAGCATTATGAGTACTAGTCATGATGCTTTTTTATTGTCAAAAAACCAGCAAATTCTTTTGTTTTTCTAGTTTCTACATTTTTTCTACCTATCATTAAAATGATTTAATCTGTGTTGAAATTTTAATCGTATCAATTTTTTCTACGTGCGTAAATATAGACATAGCTTTTTCTAAACTTTGAATCACAATGATCTTATTTTACGATAGCATTTTTCCTTATTTTGTTCTTGAAACTTATTTCAAGAAACAGTAATTAAATTTCAAGCCGAGTGTATTTTCGGCATGACCTTTAGCTATAAAGTTGGTTAGGTTTAGCGATATGCCTAATTTTCGATCGTTCGTTCCAGTAATAAAATATTTTCCAAGATATATTCCAGAGCAAGAGCCAAACTGCGCTTCACCATTATATTCGGATATAAAGCCAAGACCAATTCTATTATTTTCATCTGAAATAGCAAAACCCACGCCTGTTTCAGCACCCAAGAACCAATTTCGCCCAAAACTAAATTGCACGTTTGGTTTAAGAGCAAATAGGCTAAAATTTTTGTGCAAAGCTCTTCCTTCAGCCGTGCCAGTAGTGTCTGATCCTATGTTTCTTACAAATCTATAATCATATTCTCCCCTAATACCTAGTTCTGTTTTTGGAGAAATTTTCTTTGAAGCTCGTATGTTGATACCAACGCCAACTCTATGAGTACGATACATTTGGATATGAACGGGAAGAGATAAGTTTAATCCACCCTCTAGTAGCAATGTTTTAGAATAATCAGGAACTGCTGTTTGATGCTCTAATTGTTGTGCAACAGCTAAATGTGTAAATAGTAGGATTGTAATTACGGATAAAAGTGCTGACTTTTTCATTTTTATATATTAGAAGTTCAATAAATTAATCACTTATGATTTTAGTATTGCATAAAATAAAGTATGAAATTGGCTAAAGCAAAAATAGAATTTGTGCTTTAAAAGGTAGACTGAGGTACATAAAGATAGAAAATATTATTGTAATCAACTTGTAAACAGGGGGTTAATTTAGCTTGTAAAATAATATTTTTTGAATTTTATTTGAAGAAGGTGTGTAGTAGCCTTTCAACTATAAAAGAAGTGGTTTGGTCGAATATCAGTACTATTTTATTGTGAATCGCTTTTTAAGAACTCTTTTTTTATGTCCTTTAAAATCCAGTTGAGTTCGGGGTCATTTTCTTTCAGGCGATCTTCAAGGGTAGAACTGATTTCCTTGTCTGGAAAAATGCCATGACCTTTAATTTTAGTTTTGTGATGAGGAGCCATCATCATTATCCCGATTCTGATTTTTAATTTTGAATTGGGTAATTTTAAGACAGGAGTAAATCCAGCTACGGTTCCATTAAAAGCTCCTCCCGTTTCGTCTCCTACAAAAGTTACTCTTTTAGAACTTTTTAGGTTGGAAGAAATAAGGCTTGAAGCCGAAAAGCTCCCTCCGTTTATCAGAACATAAATTCTTCCCTGAAAGCGATTTGCATTCAATTTATGATCTCTTGTATGTGTGGCGCACCAGTTTTTGCCAGTGTCGTCTTTATGAACTGTCAATAGCAAGTAAGAGTAGAGCAGCGGAGCGTATATCGCTTTTAGTACTTTTAAGCCAAAGGAACCGCCATTAAAATAAGCGCCTTTCATTAGACTTGATCTGGAAACTACCTCTGACTTGTCTAAAAAGACAAAAGTAGAGTCGGCTAGATAAGAGTATAAATCAACAATTTCATTTAATCGTCCACCGCCATTGTCTCTTAAATCCAGAATTAAGGTTTTGGATTTATAGTTGTCAATTTTGCGAAAGCTTTCTTTGTAAAAAGGTCTGAAATCTCCTTTGTTGAAACTTCTAATTTTCATGATGGCGACACTACTGTCTTTTTCCATGAAATGCAGATTTCTGTTGTAATTTTTTAAATCTGGATTATACCCATTTACTCTTTTCTTTCTTCTGGTTTCTCTTGATTTTGCTCTATCAAGGCTGCTCACTCTTTTTCGAACTTTTGGTTCCTGTTTTTTAATCGAATCTTCTTTGTAACGTCTAATGGTAATGAATTGAACGCTGTCGTTGTATTTTAAAGTATAAGTTAAGCTGTCTTTAATGCCATTTTCTACCGTAAAATAAGAAGTAAAGCGTTTGCCTGAAGTAGCGGTTTTTAAAGTGGTATTGTAACCGTCTGAGCTATAGTAGCGGTTGTATTCCTGAATTAAATCCAATGGTTTTGTGCCATTTACGGCAATCACTTCAGAACCCAATTGTATTTTTTTGTCATAGGACTTATTGTTTACGACATACAACTTGTTGTCAAAAAAATCAAAGTCAAATTGAGAAAATGGGCCTATTCCTTTTTTTACAAGTGCTTTTGTTTCCTTTTTCGTCATTCGTTTTGAAGCAGGATAGAGATAGGTGTGACCTTGTCTAACTGCAGCTACAACAGGGCTTAGTTTTTTATAAAAAGCAAGAGGAGTAATAGGTTGAGTGATAGTTGATTTTATACTATCGAATTTAAAATCCAAAGCTGATTTACTGATGTACCAATAAAGATTGGGATGTAAATTTTTTAATTTCGTATACGTAAAATCGACATCCGATTTCAACTGATCTACTGGTATCAGCGCCATTAAATGGTTATTGTGTTTTTTTACAGAACTACATTGGACGAAAAATAGGAGAATAAAAACGAATAGGATTATTTTTCTCATGGTTTTTAAAAAAGGGTTGCGGTCTTTTGTTGTTCTATTATGCAAAGAAACGGCAATTTTGCGTGTCTGCTTGAATTTATCCTAATTCGTTTTTGGTAGTACTTTCTCATATGCTTTTCTAGGGCTTCCTCTAAAATACACTTCGCCACAATAGCTATAACCTAATTTTTCAAAAATTGCCATCATGGCAAAGTTGTCATAATTAGTATCTGCTTTAAGGCTATAGATGTTGTTGCTTATTGCAAAATCTGCTATTAAGTTCATTAGTTTTTTTGCTAAACCTTTCCCTAAATGTTTTTCTGAAATAGCTACACGATGAAATACTACAAAATCATCATTCGTAAGCCATTTTCCTTCTATTTTTTGATATTCGGGTTCGTCATTGATTAATAACGCACAATAGCCAAGGATGCTATCTCCTTCGGTCAAAACATATCCGGCATTTTTATCAATGTCATTTTCTATTACGTCCGGATTAGGATAACCGTCCTGCCATTGATTGCTGCCGTCTTCTTTTCTGCGTGCGATTGCCTTTTGTAAAATGCCCCATATTTGAGGGATTTCTGAAGTTGTAGCTTTTCTAAAGTGATGAGTCATTATTAAGAGAGGTTTTTGTTGATGAAACTAATTTTTTACCTTTTAAAATCCATAGAACAGGACCAACGAAAGCAATCATAACAATAAGAATCCAGCTCGATTTAGAGCCTCTAAATTCTTTTGTAAGAATAAGATAAATTGCTCTAAAAGTTGTTACAAGTGAACAAAAACATAAAGTAATTATTACTATAGCATTCATTTTGTTTTTTTATTTCGAAGGTTCAGCCCAATCAGAATTCCGTATCAAAATTACTCCTTGTGCATAATCAGTTGCTGAAGTATTTTTATCTGTAATTTTCATTCCCGAAACTAGACTTAATAAACCTGTGCTTTCAATTATTCTTAATGAACTTTTATAAGGAGATTTTGGTTTGTTTATATCAAAAAATGTATTAGTATTTTCATTTGTTATCTTTTTTAAATCGGAAATTCCGAAGTGATAAAGCAAAAAAGGATTGTCGCAAGAAACGGCTGTTTTTGTGTGTTCTTTGTTACTTCTCAAAAAGAAGGGTAAATACTTTGATGGAGCATCCATATAGCTATCTAGATACCGTGATATAATAGTATACGTTTTAGATTTGATAGGTGAGTTTAAATTTTTTACAAGTGTTCCAAAATTATTTTTTTTATTCATTCCTTTTTGTAAAACGTGTGCTTCACCAAAACACCCATAAATTTTTTGTCCTTGAAAATTATATCTTTTGTATAAGTCAATGAAATTTAAAAACATTACATCTTCTCTTGTCATTGTTTTAGAATAGTCAACTAGATTTTTCCTTATATGCTCTATATCTCGCTCATAATCTATGGTTGAGGAATTTAGATTTATTGAAGAAATCAGTGTTGGCAATTCATATTCTGCCCATTCTAAAAATAAATTCTCGTCGTGGGGTATGTCAGATGAAAGATTTAGTTTAGACAATAGAATTTTTAAGTGATTCTTGGTAATATTTATATTTTGAACCTTATCAATTCCATAAACTCTAATTTGTGAATCTTTAGAATTTATACCGTTTAGTTTACGAATGTGAATCCATTTGTTTTTATAATCGAGATTATTGTGTCCATGATTGATTATCCAACTGTTTAAAACGTAATCAATAAGTTTTTCGTCTCCAGTTTGTAGATATTCATTTAAAAAATAAGCTTGACTAAAATCGATCTCGGCCAAATGAATTTTCATTCCGGCATTCTTATTTAAATACTCAATGAGTTCAAAATCAATTTTTATCGTTTCTTTTATTCCGTGAAATTCGCCATAAAGGAACAAATCGTTTGTCTTTACATACTCATCTAAGTTTCTAAAGGTTAAAGTTTTATTCTGGCTAACTGACTCAAACAAATTTTTATTTTCTTCCCAGTATTGAACATATTCTTTATCTGAGTAGTTGTCGTATGTTTTTACAGAGAAGGAGTAAAGCAAACATAAAAGTAAAGGAATAAAAAAGTATTTAATTCCTTTCAAAATTTTGTTTTTCAATTATATACGATTTTGGGTTAACATTATTACTAACATATTTTTTTTACGAAAGGAACCTTCGTATAGCTACTCTAAAATTGAAATACACAAAATACTTTACTTGATTGTTATTCTTTTCTCACATATACAGAAGAACGCTCCAATAAAAGATGGAGCGTCTATTTTCTTTTAAATATGTAGGTTCTGAAAATAGTCCGTAATCACATAGCCCCGATAGTAGCGGCATCTCCCGCTTTTTTGGCGGGAATATATCGAATAGCGGGAGAAATCTTGTTTTGAAAACGAAGTAGTTCTGCTCCTAAAAATATAAAAGGGTTTTTTATACCTGAATTACACCCAAGTTAAATTGTTTCTCTATTGGAGAGTGATTCGCGGCTTCGATCCCCATAGATATCCAAGTTCGAGTGTCTAGAGGATCAATAATAGCATCTGTCCACAGTCTGGAAGCGGCATAATATGGAGAAACCTGTTCGTCGTATCTTGCTTTTATTTTGTCAAATAGTGCTTTCTCTTTGGCTTCATCAACGACCTCACCGCTTTTCTTTAATGAGGAAGCTTCGATTTGCGCTAATACTTTTGCGGCTTGTGTTCCTCCCATAACGGCAAGTTCAGCACTTGGCCAAGCAAAGATTAACCTTGGGTCGTATGCTTTTCCACACATCGCATAATTTCCAGCGCCATAGGAATTACCTACAATAACTGTGAATTTTGGCACTACAGAATTACTTACTGCATTGACCATTTTGGCACCATCTTTTATGATTCCGCCTTGTTCTGATTTAGATCCTACCATAAAACCGGTAACATCCTGAACAAAAACTAAAGGTATTTTTTTCTGATTGCAATTGGCTATAAAACGGGTGGCTTTGTCTGCACTATCCGAATAGATAACACCTCCAAACTGCATTTCCCCTTTTTTGGTTTTTACAACTTTTCGTTGATTAGCAACAATTCCTACTGCCCAACCATCAATTCTGGCATAACCTGTAATTATGGTTTGGCCGTAGCCATCCTTATAAGGTTCGAATTCTGAATTGTCAACAAGACGGTTGATGATCTCCATCATGTCGTATTGTTCATTTCTGGCTTTTGGTAAAACACCGTAGAGTTCTTTTTCATCTAAGGCTGGTTTTGCTGGTTTCACTCGGCTGAACCCTGCTTTATCAAAATCCCCAATTTTATCAACTATATTTTTTATTTTGTCAAGCGCGTCTTTGTCGTCTTTGGCTTTATAATCTGTCACTCCTGAAATTTCACAGTGCGTGGTGGCACCTCCTAAAGTTTCATTATCGATACTTTCTCCAATAGCTGCTTTTACCAAATAACTACCTGCAAGGAAGATACTACCAGTTCCTTCAACGATGATGGCTTCATCACTCATTATAGGTAGATACGCGCCTCCGGCAACACAACTTCCCATTATCGCCGAAATTTGGGTAATTCCCATACTACTCATTTGAGCGTTATTTCTAAAAATACGTCCAAAATGCTCCTTGTCTGGAAAAATTTCATCCTGAAGCGGTAAATAAACACCAGCACTATCTACTAAATAGATGATTGGCAGGCGGTTCTCCATTGCGATTTCTTGTGCACGAAGATTTTTCTTGGCGGTAATAGGAAACCAAGCACCCGCTTTTACAGTGGCATCATTAGCGACAACAATACATTGTTTTCCGCCGATATAGCCAATTTTTACTACAACACCTCCAGAAGGACATCCGCCATGATCCGCGTACATTCCTTCACCAACAAAAGCTCCAATTTCAATAGACTTCGCTTTAGGATCAAGTAAATAATCAATGCGTTCTCGCGCTGTCATTTTCCCTTCACCATGCAGTTTTTGAATCCTCTTTTCGCCTCCTCCTAATTTTACTTTAGAAATTTTTTGTTTTAATTGAGACAATAAAAGTTTATTGTGATCTTCGTTTTTATTGAAGTTTAAATCCATGTTTTAATAATGTTATAAATAGTTAGTGCTAAAATACAAAATCGAACGAAATAAAATTTATTATTTTGGTTACTTTGTAATTAATTTCGAGATAAAATAAAAAAAACAGAAGCGAACTCCTGTTTTTTTATGAATATGATAAAATCTACTTGTTTATTTTTTGGAATCATTAACTAATCGTTTTAAAATAGCCCATTGTTTCAGCGCATCACGCGCCTCAACTGCTGGATAACCCAACACTGTTTTACCAGCAGGAACATCACAGGTAACGCCAGATCCAGCGCCTACGATTGCTCCGCTACCTAATGTTGCATGGTCTTTTATAGAGGCGCTTCCGCCAATAATTACTCCATCTCCTAAAGTTACAGAACCAGCTAATCCGCTGTGTCCTGCCATAATGCAAAAACGTCCCAATTTACTGTTGTGACCTATTTGAACTAAATTATCGATTTTGCAACCATCTCCTAGAACCGTAGAGCTGAATTTCCCACGATCCACGCAAGAGTTGGCGCCAATTTCGACATTATTACCTATTATTACATTTCCTATTTGGGGTATTTTTACCAAACCTCTTTCAGGGCAAGGGCGAAATCCAAATCCATCTGCTCCAATAGTTGCATTAGGGTGTATAATACAATCTTTACCAATGTGACAACGCTCTCTAACCACTGTTCCAGACCATAATACCGTGTTTTTACCGATGGTACATTCATCTAGAATAGTGACATTAGGATAAAGGATTGCATTTTCTCCAATTTTTACATTTGGCCCAACATAACTTCCAGCGCCTATTTTCGTTCCAATTCCGATGGTCGCTGATTTGTCAACTACTGCCGTTGGGTGAATGTCAACATGAAACACGGGCATTGGATGAGCAAAAAGTTCCAAAACCTGAGACATTGCTAAATCAGCATTTTTTACTTTAATGAAAGCTCTGTTTTCTCCCGGTTCTATCGAAATGTCCTCGTTTACAACTGCAACGCAAGCTTTAGATGATGACCAAAGTTTCTCGTATTTTTTATTTCCAATAAATGAAATTTCAGAGTCGGTTGCAACCTCTAGTTGCTCAGGTGCCGTGATTTTTTGTGAGGTGCTTCCAGAAATGACTCCTTTAAGGACTTCATTTATTTCTTGGACGGTATAAGATTTCATAGTGCTAGTGATAGAAAGGGTTATGGTACAATTCTCAAATAAAGTGATTTAGACTTAAATTTCCAAATGTTTGCTAATACTTTAACAACGTCAAAAGTAGTAGTTATATAACTTTTTACAATAAAAGTATAACGTAATCAGATCCTAAACTACTATTTTTGTACCTTAAATTTTGATTCTAAAATATGAAATATTTTCAAATTAAACTCTCTATTTTCCTGCTTCTTTTTTCTTGTTTTACCGTAAATGCTCAGGTTCAGGCCTTGTTTAATAGTAAAACACAACTTCGAAATTTAACGGAAAGATGGGAGCTTGATACCACTTCAGTAAGAGGTACCTTTTTAATCACTCCTTATAAACCTATGTTTGTATTGCCTGCGCGGTGGTCGAATAACCCTAATAACCGGCCGGAATCTGGAAATACAGATCCAGATTACGTAGCGCCTGTAGGTATTGAATACAATAGTGTAGAGACTAAATTTCAATTGAGTTTTAAGACTAAAGTCTTGCAGAGTATTTTCTGGGGACATGGTGATTTATGGGTGGCATATACTCAGAAATCGCATTGGCAAATATATAATAATGCACTTTCTCGCCCCTTTAGAGAAGTTAATTATGAGCCTGAACTTATTTTAAATTTTCCTGTGAAGTTTAAGTTGTTTGGTTTTAAAACAAGAATGGTGGGAGCTGCATTGAATCATGAATCTAATGGTAAAAGTGATCCTTTTTCCCGAAGCTGGAACAGAATTATACTGCATGCAGGATTTGAACGTAACAATTTGACTGTGTTAGTGAGACCTTGGTTTCGTTTGCCTGCTTCGATTGATGACAATCCTGATATCGCAGACTACGTAGGTAGGGGAGATGTGAATGTAATCTATACCAAAAATGGTAATATCTTATCTTTTGTAGGTAGTCATAATCTCAACTTTAATTCAAAATCAAGGGGGAATGCTGCCTTTTCATGGTCATACCCTATTAGAAATAATTTAAAGGGGTATTTGGTAGTTTCTCACGGTTATGGTGAAACACTGATTGATTACAACAATCTCCAAACTACTGTGGGAGTTGGAGTTTCTTTAATTGAATGGTTATAAAAAAAAATAACTCATTTAATTTTAGGAGCTAAAATTAAATGAGTTAAACATTAAGAGTTGTTTATTTGAATTTTAATTAATCGTAATTGGGATGCCGTATTTAACACGGGCGTCTTTACCATCTATTTTTCCCGGAATCCATAACGGACTATTATTTAAAACTCTTAAGGCTTCGGTACTCATGCCATGATTAATCCATTGTACCATTTTAATATCTTTTAAAGTCCCATCTGTTTCAACAACAAATTCAATTTTCATAATACCTTTTGAGGTATTAGGGCTTTTGAAATTCTTTGCTACATATTTATAAAATTCTTTTATTCCTCCTGGGAATTCAGGTTGTACGTAATAAGGAAAAAAAGTAATTTCAGTTCCGTTTTCATTAAAACATTTCCCGTCAATAAACTCACCATTTTTGTAATTTTCGCTACGTTTGATTTGGCTGTTTTCATAATAGAGATTTGAAACACCATCAATTTTCCCCTTTTTGTAAATTAACTCTTTTTCTTTATTTCCATTTTTGAACCAAGTTATAGAGTTACCATCTTTAATACGTTTTTTTAAATTTGAAAATTCATCATAATTACGTTTTGTTCCATCTATAAAATAAGTGGTTCTGGTAGTGCCTTCTTTAGTATCTTCATAAATACTGTAATACGTAGCCCCTTCAGTTGAGCGCAATTCTTTAAAATCTTCAGTGTAATATATTTTTTTTTGTCCGTAAAAAGAAACTGACAATAATAAAACAAGAAGGGCGAGTGATTTTTTCATAAAAAAAGATTAATTTAATATTCAAAAATAACAAAAAAATCCTACAGAAAAAGATAAATTTTTTTGTAGGATTATAATTTTTTTTAAGATTCGTTTTATTATAGGTATGATTTGCTTAAAACAAATTTATATTTTCGTTCTGAAATCATTTATAATTCCTCCTTTTGCAAGGACATTAATTTGACGATCACTTAAACTGTGTTTGGTTTCAAATTCTAAAGTGCTTCCGTCCGCTTTTTCGACTATTACTATTACATTATTTCTATTCACGACATCATCACGGAGGTTTTTAAAACGAATTAAATCTCCCTGATCTATTTTGTTGTAATCAGAAGCGTTTATGAATTCTAAAGGCACAATCCCAAAATTGACTAAATTTTGCCAAGCAATACGTGCATAGCTTTGAGCGATAACAGCCACTTGTCCCAAAAATTTAGGAGCAAGAGCAGCATGTTCCCGACTGGAACCTTGGGCGTAATTTTCTTTCGCAACAACGATATGTCCGCCAAATTCTTTTTTAGACTTCATGGCTCGATCATAAAAACTAGGGTCAATCACGCTATACGAATATTTACTGATTTCAGGAATATTACTTCTTAAAGGCAGTACGTCAGCTCCTGCTTTCAAAATTTCATCCGTCGAAACATTATCTCCCATTTTTAATAAGACAGGAATTCGATAATCCTGCTGTAAAGCTTCGATTTCAGGAATCGATTTGATATTTGGTCCTTTATGTAATTCAACTCCTGATCCATCTTCTAATGGCGCCACGAGCATATCGGTATTGATGATTTCTATTTCAGGATTCTCAAACTTAGGATACTTCATGCCATAGATTTTTTCTAAATCTCTGGGGTCGGTTATCTTTCCCGTTAGGGCAGATGCGGCAGCCGTTTCAGGACTGCACAAATAAACCTGATCATCTTCTGTTCCAGATCGACTTGGGAAATTTCGTGGCATCGTTCTTAAACTTATTGTATCGGTAGCGGGTGCTTGTCCCATTCCTATACAACCCATACAACCCGATTGATGAAACCGTGCTCCGGCAGTAATCAAATTAGCAAAAGTAAAATTCTTCAGCATGTTTTGAATCGTTTGCCTTGAAGTAGGATTGACATCAAAAGAAACAGCACTGTTAATCGTTTTATCCTTTACGATGGCTCCTGCAATCCAAAAATCTCTTAATCCTGGATTGGCTGAAGATCCTATAACGACCTGTCCAATTGTTTTACCGGCAACTTCGCTCACAGGGACAACATTCCCGGGACTCGTAGGAAGGGCAATTAAAGGAACTAAATCGTCCAAATTAATTTCAGCGTATTCATCATAAGTTGCTTCTGAATCGGCAATTAATTCCGCCCAATCAGATTCCCTTTCTTGGGAAATTAAAAACCGTTTGGTTTCAGCATCACTAGGAAATACAGTGGTTGTAGCGCCTAGTTCAGCACCCATGTTAGCAATAACATGTCGATCCATCACACTTAAATTTTTTACCCCTTCACCATAATATTCTATAATTTTTCCAACGCCACCTTTTACATCATAGCGTCTTAACATTTCTAAAATAACATCTTTCGCACTAACCCAATCTGGTAATTTACCCATGAGTTTTACACCTAATACTTTTGGCATTTTGACAAAATAGGGTTGACCAGCAATAGCAGCGGCAACATCTAAACCACCGGTTCCGATGGCAAGCATTCCTAAAGATCCTGCAGCGCAAGAATGACTATCAGATCCAACAAGTGTTTTTCCAGGTTTTCCAAAACGTTCCATATGTACCGGGTGACTTACGCCATTTCCAGGACGGCTATACCAAAGGCCAAATTTTTGTGCTGCCGAAAGTAAAAATAAATGGTCATCAGCATTTTTAGAATCAGTTTGCAGTAGGTTGTGATCCACATATTGCACCGCAACTTCTATTTTGGCTTTTTTTAGCCCCATGGCTTCTAATTCTAATTGGACCAATGTTCCGGTAGCATCTTGCAATAATGCCTGATCTATTCGGATTCCAATTTCCTGACCCGCAATCATTTCACCATGTAAAAGATGCGACTGAATTAATTTTTGACTTACGTTTAATTTGGACATGTTTTGGTTTTTTATGTGCTTTCAGATAATTAAAAATACTAGGTATTGTTTCATTCTAGAAAGGATCAGGTAACCCACTAACACGGATTAGTTTTTTATTTATAAATTCATGAATTCCAATTTCAGAAAGTTCTCTTCCGTAGCCAGATCCTTTTGTTCCACCAAAAGGTAAGTCAGCTTGTGTCCAAGTTGGGTGATTGATAAATAGCATTCCAGAATCAATTTGATCTGCAATTCGTTTTCCGCGTTCGATATCTTTGGTAAATACGGAACCTCCTAAACCAAAATCGGAATCATTTGCTAGCACAATTGCTGCAGCTTCATCTTTTACTCTGTAAAAAGAGGCAACCGGTCCGAATAATTCTTCGTAATATGCTGGTATTTTTGGGTTTAGATCTGTTAGTATGGTCGGCTCCATAAATGCTCCTGGTCCGTCTACTCTTTTACCACCTAATAATACGGTAGCTCCTGCAGCAACTGATCTTTCGACTTGGTCTAATAAGTGCAATAATGCTTCTTCACTACTCAAAGGGCCTAATTCTGTTTTTGGATCCATTGGGTCGCCTACTTTTAACTGCGCTAATTTGGCTGTAAATTTTTCGATAAATTCATCGGCGATAGATTCAACAGCTATAATTCTTTTTGAAGCAATACAACTTTGTCCATTATTGTTGATTCTACCAATCACCGCCCATTCAACAGTTTTGTCAATATCCGCATCTTCTAAAACAATAAAGGCATCATTACCTCCCAATTCTAAAACTGATTTTTTGATGTTTTTACCAGCTTCTGTAGCTAAACTTGCGCCAGCAGCTTCGCTACCAGTAAGTGAAACCCCTTTAATTCTTTTGTCAGAAACAATTCCTGAAGCTCTTTTCCCAGAAATTAACAAATTAGTGTATAATCCAATTGGCGCTCCGGCCTCTTTAAATAGATCTTCAATTGCAATAGCACATTGAGGAACCATAGAGGCGTGTTTTAATAAGATGGTATTTCCGACCATGATATTTGGTGCTATGAAACGTGCTACTTGATAAAAAGGGAAATTCCAAGGCTGAACACCCAGTAAAACGCCTATTGGGCTTGATCGGATTAAGGCTTCGCCAAGCTCTGGCTCTAATTTTTTGTCTGCTAAAAACGCTTCGCCATTTTTGGCATAATAGTCTAAAATATTAGCGCTTAATTCAACTTCGCCTTCTGCTTGAGAAAGGATTTTCCCCATTTCTAAGGTAATCAAAGTTGATAAAGCCGCTTTATTCTCTCTCATCAAGGAAGCTACTTTGCTTAAAACAGCCGCTCTTTCTGGATAAGATGTTTTTTTCCAGTCCTGAAAGGTGTTTGAAGATTGTGCAATAGCATGATCGACCTGTTTATCCGTCATTTCATCAAATGATTTCAGGACTTTGTTTGTTGCGGGATTTGTTGTTTGTATTGACATGATCTTTTTTATATTTAAAGAAGATTAATTTTTTTGGCGTCTGCCAAAGTAATTTATAATGCAAAACAGATAGTTTTAACATGTATAATATTCAACAATTAACTAGAGGGCTTTACGAAGCAGGTTGTTTTTATTTTAAAATAAAATTGCTGTACAGTGTAAAGCAAAACCGTTGAATATCAAAGATAGCGTTATATTTAAGAGAAAGTGTTACACAATTTTAGAAATAACTTACATCATTATAACATTAACGTTTTGATAACAAGAATAATAGGTCCTTTATGGGTATTGTTTTATTTATTTTTACAGTTTTTGCTTCTGGGTGGCTGGTATTTATTTTTATCAAAAATTCCAATTAAATTTTTAAGGATAAATTGTAATCAAAGGAGTTTAGATTAATCAAAAAAAGGTATTTTTAGAATCTTGAATCTTGAGATTAAAAAACAAAAATGACATGAGATTTTTAAATAAGTTTTTCTTTTTACCTTTAGTATTGTTTTCGTCTAATCATTCAAAGGCTCAGGACAATACTATTACAGTTAAAAATGCATTAGTAATCACCGAGAATAATAGGGATAAACTAGAAAACGTAGAGCAATTGCTGGTAGTTTACAATTATCAGCCAGAAAGCTATAGTGCTGTTTTTGTAGCCTTAGAGAAAAAGGATGGAAATTGGGTATTGAAATTTGATCCCGTAGAAGTGGGTATAGGTAAAAATGGATTTGCAGCGCCACTTAATAAAAAGGAAGGCGACGGAAAGTCTCCAACCGGAGTATTTCGTTTAGGTAAATTATTTTCTTATGAAAAGCAATTAAATACGCTACTTGAAAATCAACAAACCACTGCCGACGATAAATGGATTGATGACCCTAATTCAGAGGATTACAACACCTATGTAAAAGGCGCTACCAATGCGAAATCGTATGAAAATCTATTTCTAAAGAATGATGCTTATAAATACTGTATGGTTGTCGAATACAATACAAACCCAATTATAAAAGGGAAAGGGAGTGCTATATTTTTTCATTTGGGTGTAAAAAAGCCTTATTTTACTGCTGGTTGTGTTGCAATTGATGAAGACAACATGAAGTCGATAGTAAACTGGTTAGATCCCAAACTGAACCCTTCAATTATTATGGGAAATTTTACTGTTTTACAAAACGGTTTGTAAACAGTAATAAAGCATCGGCTGAAAAAGAGCTATTAAACTTAAAAAATCCTCTAAACATTTCGAAAAACGAAAGTAAGAGGATTTTTTAAGTTTAAACAAGTAAACGTGATTAATAGAAGTAAAAATTATTCTTCTTCGTCTCTTTGTCCCATCATCATTAGATAAGCTTTCAAGAATTCATCGATTTCACCGTTCATCACACCGTCGACGTTGCTAGTTTCATAACCAGTACGCACGTCTTTTACTAATTTATAAGGCTGCATCACATAATTGCGAATCTGCGATCCCCATTCTATTTTCATTTTTCCGGCTTCGATGTCAGCGCGCTGAGCCAATTGTTTCTTTAATTCTATTTCGTACAGCTGGGAACGGAGCATTTGCATGGCTCGTTGTCTGTTGTCTTGTTGTGAGCGAGTCTCTGAACATTGAATCTGAATTCCCGTGGGTTTGTGAAAAAGCTGTACTTTAGTTTCTACCTTATTCACATTTTGCCCACCAGCACCACTGGAGCGGGAAGTCGTAATTTCAATATCGGCAGGATTAATATCAATTTCGATACTATCATCTACAAGCGGATATACATATACGGATGCAAAGGAAGTGTGCCTTTTAGCATTACTGTCAAACGGAGAGATACGTACTAAACGATGTACTCCATTTTCCCCTTTTAAGTATCCAAAAGAATAATCCCCTTCAAACTCGAGTGTGACCGTTTTGATACCTGCTGCTTCTCCTTTTTGAAAATTCAGTTCTTTTATTTTATACCCATATTTTTCTCCCCACATCATGTACATGCGCATGAGCATTTCGGCCCAATCACAACTTTCAGTTCCTCCAGCACCCGCAGTAATCTGTACTACAGCACTTAAAGAATCACCTTCGTCTGAAAGCATGTTCTTGAATTCGATGGCTTCAATATGATTTGCAATGAGACTATATTGTTCATCTAATTCTTCTGCAGTGAGTTCTCCTTCTTTATAGAATTCATAGGCTAACTGCAATTCGTCAGTCATTTCGACTGCTTTATCGTAATCTTCAATCCATTTTTTCTTATTTCGAAGATTTCTTACAATTAGTTCAGCTTCTTTTGCGTTATTCCAGAAATCTGGAGCAAAAGTCTTTTCTTCTTCGTTAGAAATTTCAATTAGTTTGGCATCAACGTCAAAGATACCTCCTCAACGCACCAAGGCGCTCTACAATACCTTTAATTTGTTCGGTAGTTGTCATAAATTATGTAATTTTGTGGGACAAAAATAAGAAAAATTTTTACTTAAGAACAAGTCAAGACTTATCCGTGTTAGAAATAAAAAATAAATCAATGGAAATAAATTTAATTAGCGATACAATTACTAAGCCTACACATGAAATGTTGAAGTATATGTTCAATGCTGAAGTAGGTGATGACGTGTACAAACAGGATCCCACGGTAATAGAATTAGAAGATACTATTGCACAAATTTTTGGGATGGAGGCAGGGCTATTTTTCCCTTCAGGAACGATGGCTAATCAAACGGCAATAAAACTACATACAAATCCAGGAGAGCAAATTATTGCCGATAAATATGCTCACGTTTACCTTTATGAAGGTGGCGGTGCGTCTTTTAATAGTGGAGTGTCTTTTTCTTTGCTTGATGGTGATCGCGGAATGATCACTGCTGATCAGGTAGCAGGAGCTATCAATGACCCTGAATTTTATCACAATCCGTTAACGAGCTTGGTTTGTGTTGAAAATACGACCAACAAAGGTGGTGGTGCTTGTTATGAATTAGACGAATTAACAAAAATAAAAGAAGTATGTGTAGCTAATAATTTAAAGTTCCATCTTGATGGTGCCCGAATTTGGAATGCATTAATTGCCAAAAAACAAGACCCAAAGTCATTTGGAAAACTATTTGATACGATTTCAGTTTGCTTATCCAAAGGCTTGGGTGCGCCAATAGGTTCTGTTTTATTAGGAGATAAGGCAACGATTCATCGTGCGCTACGAATCCGAAAAATATTAGGAGGCGGAATGCGTCAAGTTGGCTATTTGGCTGCAGCCGGATTATATGCCTTAGACAATAATATCAGTCGTCTTGCAGAAGATCACAGACGTGCAAAAGAATTAGCGTCTGTATTAAATACTAGAGAATGGGTTGCAAAGGTAGAGCCTGTAGAAACAAATATTTTGATATTTACGTTGGCGCCTAATTACAGCGAGAAAGTTTTAATTGAGAAACTAAAACAAAAAAACATATCCATTAGTTCAATGGGACAGGGGAAATTGAGAATGGTAACCCATCTTGATTATAGAGAAGTCATGCATACTTATGTATTAGAAACCTTGTCAAAGATGTAAATGATGAAATATGAATTATGAGTTTTTAAATTAACTCATAATTCATATTCTTATAACTATGTTGGATTATTTGAACAAATTATCCATCCCAGGAATCATTGGCATATCCATTTTTGCAACAGCATCAAGTTCTGCTTCATTCACTTTAGTTGCTTTCTCGATTGCTTTATTCATTACTAAAATCATATAATCTTCTAGTTGCTCTTTATCTTGCAATAAGTCATCGGCAATAGTGATTGATTTTATTTTTCTGTTAGCGGTAATCGTAACTTTTAATAAACCGTCTGTACTTTGCTCATCAACGAGAACAGTATCCAGGCGTTTTTTAGTTTCTTCCATTTTTTGTTGGGTTTCTTTAAGCTTACCCATCATTCCCATTAAATCCATTTTTGATAATTTAAAAATTATTGAAATACGAAATTACGCATTTTGAAGGAATAAGCAATGTTAAATAAGATGAAAAACCGATACGTTATAGAGTGGCTTTGTTTATTTTTGTGCCTTCTTTACAAATATGAAAACTCAAAAAATGACAGAAAACATACAACCACCAGTAGTTAAAATTATACCAACAGTACTAGAGAAATTCGGGGATATCAGGGTTGATAATTATTATTGGTTGAAGGATCGAGAAAATCCGGAAGTTATTGACTATCTAAATAAAGAAAACGAATATTACCAAAAAATGACTGCTCATACACAGGATTTGCAAAAAGACCTGTTTGAGGAAATGAAAGCCAGAATCAAGGAAGACGATGAATCAGTTCCTTACTTATATAATGGCTATTATTATATTACCCGTTTTGAGACTGGTAAAGACTATCCTATTTATTCTCGTAAAAAGGAAAGCCTTTCGGCAAAAGAAGAAATTATGCTTGATTGCAACGAGTTAGCAAACGGCAAAAAATATTTCAAACTAAGCGGATTGAGTATCAGTAATGACAATCAGCTTGCTACCTATGCAATAGATTTAGTGGGAAGAAGAATTTATACTTTGGAGATAAAAAACCTAATAACAGGCGAAATCTTAAGCGATAAAATTGAAAATACAACTGGAAATTCCACTTGGGCAAACGACAATCAGACTATTTTTTATACCACTCAGGATGCTGAGACTTTGCGTTCTGATACGGTTCTAAAACATAAATTAGGAACTAATACGTCAGAAGATGAAGTAGTTTATTTTGAAAAAGACGATACTTTTGATGTCGCTGTAGGGAAAGAAAAATCAAAGAAATACATTTTGATTAGCTCTTCAAGCACATTGACTACTGAGTTTATGACTTTATTAGCAGACGATCCAAATGGGAAGTTTAAGGTTTTTCAAAAAAGAAAAAGAGGTTTAGAGTATAGTATTTCTCATTTTGGAGATCATTTTTATATCCTTACAAACAAGGACAAGGCGACTAACTTCAAACTGATGAAAACACTTGAATCTAAGACTGCTATGGAGAATTGGGAAGATGTTCTTGCTCATAGAGAAGATGTCTTACTGGAGGATATTGATATTTTTAGAGACTTTTTGGTAGTTTCAGAACGTAGCAATGGTTTGAGCGAAATTAGAATCATTCCTTGGACTGGTCAAGAGGAGTATTATTTGCCTTTTGACAGCGAGACCTATACCGCTCATGCTTCTGCAAATGTTGATTTTGATACAGATATCTTACGATATGCCTATCAATCTATGGCGACGCCTGCTTCGATTATTGATTTCAATATGAAAACAAAAGAAAAGGAAGTTAAGAAAGAACAAGAAGTGCTAGGTGGAAACTTTGATAAGAATAATTATATCGAAGAACGTGTTTGGGCTACTGCAAAAGACGGAACTCTGATACCTATTTCTATGGTATACAGAAAAGGTATGGAAAAGGATGGTAAAAATCCATTATTGCTTTATGCATATGGTTCTTATGGGCATTCCATGGATGCTTATTTTTCATCGACAAGATTATCATTGTTGGATAGAGGTTTTATTTACGCCATAGCGCACATTCGCGGTGGTGAAGATTTAGGAAGACAATGGTATGAAGGTGGAAAATTATTAAAAAAGAAAAATACTTTTAAGGACTTTATAGATTGTTCTAAATTTGTAATTGAACAAAAATACACTTCTTCAAAACATTTATATGCCGAAGGCGGTTCAGCCGGTGGGTTATTGATGGGAGTTATTTTAAACATGGCGCCTAAACTTTACCATGGCGTTATCGCTCAAGTTCCTTTTGTAGATGTTGCAACCACGATGCTGGACGAAACAATTCCATTAACAACGGGGGAATATGACGAATGGGGGAATCCAAATGTTAAAAGGTATTATAAATACATGAAATCATACTCTCCTTATGATAATGTAAAAGCCCAATCTTATCCTAATATGTATATTTCTACGGGTTTACATGATTCACAAGTACAATATTGGGAGCCCGCTAAATGGGTGGCTAAGCTGAGAACTTTGAAAACAGATAACAATCTTTTGTTTTTAGACACGAATATGGATGCAGGTCATGGAGGAGCATCTGGAAGGTTTGAAGCGCTTAAAGAATTGGCAAAAGAATTTAGTTTTTTGTTAGATTTAGAGAAAATTAAAAAGTAATTCAAAAAATTTTGTTAAATTGCAACGTTTCGAGGTGTAATAAAATTCGCCCCGACTAACTATTTTTTTATGAAAGAAGAAATACAAGCTTACAATAGTGTTTTAGAATTAATTGGTGATACACCTCTTATTAAACTAAATAAAGTCACAGAAAAGTTAGAAGGTAATTTCTATGCAAAGGTAGAAGCTTTTAATCCAGGACATTCGTCGAAAGACAGAATCGCTTTATACATTATTGAAGAGGCAGAAAGAAGAGGGATATTATCTCCGGGTGATACCATAATCGAAACGACATCTGGGAACACTGGGTTTAGTATTGCAATGGTTAGTATCATAAAAGGATATAACTGTATTCTTGCCGTAAGTTCAAAATCATCCAAAGATAAAATTGATATGCTACGTAGTTTAGGCGCTAAAGTCTATGTTTGCCCAGCACATGTCTCTGCAGATGATGAACGTTCGTATTATAATGTAGCAAAAAGATTACACGAAGAAACAAAAGGGTCAATTTATATCAATCAATATTTTAATCAGTTAAATATTGACGCACATTATAACTCTACAGGACCTGAAATTTGGAAACAAACGAATGGTAAAATTACTCATCTTGTTGCTTGTAGTGGTACTGGAGGAACAATTTCAGGAACTGCAAAATTCTTAAAAGAGCAGAATCCTAATATTAAAGTACTTGCTGTTGATGCTTTTGGTTCCGTATTGAAAAAATATCATGAAACAAAAGAATTTGACAACGATGAGATTTATCCATACAGAATTGAAGGTTTAGGGAAAAATTTGATTCCATCTGCTACAGATTTTGATACTATCGATAAGTTTACGAAAGTCACCGATGAAGAAAGTGCGCATTGTGCAAGAGAAATAACCAGAAAAGAAGGCTTATTTGTAGGTTATACTTCTGGGGCTGTTTTGCAAGCGATAAGACAATATGCTGAAGATGGTGAATTCGACGAAAAGAGCAATGTAATTGCCATTTTTCCTGACCATGGTTCTCGTTATATGAGTAAAGTATATAGTGATGATTGGATGCACGAGCAAGGATTTTTTGATAGTGTAAACCAAGAAGAGGTTCAGAAAATCGAACTTATAAAATAGAAAATTACAATTATAGATAACAAAACTCCAGAGAAATCTGGAGTTTTTGTATTTAAAATTAGAGTTACTTTAAAAATGCAAGCTTTTATTACTTCAATTGTAAATCAGGATGGTCATATTATACCACGACAAAAGTATGTTTGTTGAGAACTTAGTAAAAGGGAAGCAAAATTGGCGGCAAAATAAATAAAGCCTGCTTAAATGGCGTTTAAGCAGGCTTTGGTAAAAAAAAAACTAAAAAAATTATTTTATAGTAGTCTTAGACTATAATAGGTCTAATTCTCGCATACAGGTTTTCATCATTTCGTATGTTCTTGCAATGTCGTTATCTAATCCAATTGAAAAACGAATCAAACCATCAGTTAATCCCATTTCGGCTTGTTCTTCTAGAGGAATTTCGCTCGAAGTTGAGGTTCCTGGAGCACTGAATAATGTTTTGTAAAATCCTAAACTTACGGCCAGATACCCTAAGTTGCGTGATTGCATAAGCTCCATCAAAGCATTGGCTTTCGCCAAAGAACCAATGTCTAATGTCATCATTCCTCCAAAACCATATTCAGGATTAATCATCGATGCAAATAAGTCGTGACTTGGATGGCTTTTTAAACCAGGGTATACCGTTTTTATTCCGTCTTTTTCAAAACGTTCTGCCAGGTACGCGGCATTATGACTGTGTTGCTTGATTCTAAGGTGTAGCGTACGAAGGTTTTTCATAACACTTGCAGAGCGCATACTATCCATTGTTGGTCCTAGTAACATGCTGGCGCCACTGTTTACGTCTTTTAACTGATTAATAAAGTCTTGTGAAGCACAAGTTACTCCACCCACAGTATCGCTGCTTCCGTTAATGTATTTTGTTAAACTGTGAATTACAATGTCGGCACCAAATTTAACTGGAGAAACAGAAAAAGGAGAAAAGGTGTTGTCTACAACCAATGTCAAATTGTGTTTCTTAGCAATTTTTGATAAACCAGCTATATCAGCCACTTCTAGTAACGGATTACTTACCGTTTCACAATACAATACTTTCGTTTCCGGAGTTATAGCAGCCTCAACCACATCTAGTTTTGTGATATCAACAAATGTCGTTTTGATACCAAACCTTGGTGCGAAGTTTTTTAGAAAGGCATACGTTCCTCCATAAATTGTTCTGCTTGATACAATATGGTCTCCAGCACCGCACAGTTGCAATAAAGTAGGTGTGATGGCTCCCATTCCAGAAGCCGATACGTTTGCCGTTTCTGTACCTTCCATTGCGGCCATGGCTCTGTCTAAATATAAATTACTGGGAGAGGAATGGCGGGAATATAAATAACAGCCTTCCATATTGCCTTCAAAGGTGTCAAACATAGTTTTTGCCGAAAGAAAAGTATAGGTAGAAGAGTCAGAAATAGATGGGTTTACACCACCAAATTCACCAAAATACTGTAAGTCCTGAATGTTGTCTGCGGGGTTAAATTTCATAATATTTTTTTTTAAGTTAGTTATTGCATTAGATCGTGTATGATTGGCTTTAAGCCACTAAAAAAGAATTCAACTGCTATTACCGTAACGATAAGTCCCATAAGTCTCATCATTACATTTATACCTGTTTGTCCTATTACTTTTATAATTTTAGATGAACTCAATAGAATGATGTAAATGGTTAAGACTACAAGCGCGATAGAAACTAGTAGAATCACTATTTTAGACATTGAGTTAGCATCTTATATTAAAACAATAGCGTTTGTTATCGCACCTAGCCCGCAAATCATAGGAATTGCGAGAGGCGTAATGGAAATGTCATTTACATATTTCTTTACTTCATTTTTTTTGATTTTTACAGTATTTAATCTAGCCTGCAGCATGTCCATTCCCATCATGAAAAAAATGACGCCACCCATTATTTTAAAACTGTTTACGGAGATTCCAAAAAACTTGAAAAGCAATTGTCCGGATAGGGCAAAACAAACGATAATGATAAAGGAAACTATGGAAGCTTTTTTTGCTGTGACTCTGCGCTCCTGTTCTGATAAATCAGTGGTCATAGTTAAAAAAATAGGCATCGTACCTAATGGATTGATTAGGGTAAAGAAAGAAGTAAGGCACAAAAGGCTAAAAGTGATAAAATCATCCATTATATAACAGTGCTATTTATAATGTAAAGGACGTTTATATAGTTTTTATTGTCAATAATCGGGACTAAACTCAGTTTTTTATGTTGCTAAAATGAGGTTGTGTAGATTTAATTTCTATTTTTATGGAATATTTCATGCTTTCGCCAAAAAAACTACAAAATGACTTTAGACTTAATAGACAAAAAACTTCTCTTATTATTACAAACAGACAGTAAAAAGACAACAAAAGAATTGTCATTAAAATTGAATCTATCAGTTACTGCAGTTTATGAAAGGATTAAAAAATTAGAGAGAGAAGGTATTATTGATAAATACGTGGTATTGCTTAATAAAGGGAAGGTTGAGAAAGGATTTGTGGTCTTTTGTCACCTAAAACTCATCCAGCATACCAAAGAATTTGTAACCAGATTTGAAAGTGAGGTGGTGCAATTAAAAGAAGTTTTAGAATGTTACCATGTAAGTGGTGATTATGATTATATTCTTAAGATTGTGGTGAAAGACATGGAAGCCTATAGAGAGTTTTTAGTTGCAAAGTTGACTACCCTTCAGCATATTGGCAGTACTCAAAGTACTTTTATGATTAGTGAAGTTAAAAATACAACGGTGGTTGAAGTTTAGTGAATTTTAGTGTCAAGATCGTATCGTTTTCATAATATTAAATGAGTTGTTGTACAAAATCTTAACAAAATATATTTAATATTAAAGTTTAAACAAAACTTAATTCCTTAATTTTGTGGAACATTTTATAATAAAACAACAAAAATAAATATACTATGAATTCATTTGACGTAGTCATTATTGGTTCTGGCCCAGGCGGATATGTATCAGCAATTCGTTGTGCACAACTTGGTTTCAAAACAGCAATTATCGAAAAGTATTCAGTTCTTGGCGGAACTTGCCTTAACGTAGGATGTATTCCTTCAAAAGCATTGTTATCTTCCTCACATCATTATGCTGAATTAGCACATTTTGCTGATCACGGAATTGAAGTTTCTGGTGACGTAAAAATTAACCTAGAGAAAATGATTGCTCGTAAACAAGCAGTTGTTGACCAGACATCTGGCGGAGTGAAATATTTAATGGACAAAAATAAAATCACTGTTCTAGAAGGACTGGGTTCTTTTGTAGATGCTACTCACGTTGCTATCGCAAAAGCGGACGGAACTAGCGAAACAGTGGAAGCTAAAAATATAATTATTGCAACAGGATCTAAACCTTCTAATTTGCCATTTATCAAAATCGATAAAGAAAGAATTATAACTTCTACTGAAGCATTAAAATTAAAAGAAGTACCAAAACATCTTATCATCATTGGTGGTGGTGTGATTGGTATTGAATTAGGTCAAGTATATTTACGTTTAGGAGCTCAAGTTTCTGTCGTGGAATTCATGGACCGAATCATTCCTGGAATGGATGCTTCATTGTCTAAGGAACTGACCAAAGTATTAAAGAAACAAGGAATGAAATTCTACGTTTCACATAAAGTGAAGTCTGTGGAAAGAAACGGTGATATCGTAACTGTTCAGGCAGAAAATGCCAAAGGAGAGACAGTCAATTTAGAAGGAGATTATTCTCTAGTTGCTGTAGGTCGTCGTCCTTACACTGATGGATTAAACGCTGATAAAGCAGGAGTGAAAATTTCAGATAGAGGAATGGTGGAAGTAAATGATCATTTACAAACGAATGTTCCTAATATCTATGCAATAGGTGATGTTGTTCGTGGAGCTATGTTAGCGCACAAAGCGGAAGAAGAAGGAGCTATGGTAGCTGAAATCTTGGCTGGACAAAAACCACACATTGATTACAATTTGATTCCTGGTGTAGTTTATACATGGCCAGAAGTGGCTGCTGTAGGACAAACAGAAGAACAGTTAAAAGCTTCTGGAGTAGATTTCAAATCTGGAACATTTCCTTTCAAAGCATTAGGTCGTGCTAGAGCAAGCGGAGATTTAGATGGATTTGTAAAAATCCTTGCTGATAAAAAAACAGATGAGGTGCTGGGAGTTCATATGATTGGAGCTCGTTGTGCTGATTTAATTGCTGAAGCAGTTGTTGCAATGGAATTTAAAGCTTCAGCTGAAGATATTTCAAGAATGTCACATGCGCATCCTACTTTTGCGGAAGCGATCAAAGAAGCGGCATTAGCAGCTACAGATAATAGAGCATTACACGTATAGTTTATACGATTTTGTACTAATGAACCCGTCAAACTATGTTTGACGGGTTTTTTGTTTAATGATTAAATTTTATAAGCTTTAATTTAAATTATATAAAAGCATAATGGTGTTTACATAATATCTTTAATAAAAACAAATTAGTATGAAAAAGAGACATATAGTGGGTGCTTTAGCACTTGTTGGAGTAGGAGTTTTTCTTAATTCCTGCTCACGTAAAACGATTCCAGAGAAAGCAAAGGCAGTTCAAAATTTCGAGAAAGAAAAATATTTGGGAAAGTGGTATGAAATCGCCAGATTGGATTTTAAATTTGAGAAAGGATTAAACAATACCACAGCTGAATATTCATTAAAGGACAATGGAACGATAAAAGTGGATAATAAAGGTTATGATGTGAAAAATGACAAATGGAAACAAAGCATCGGAAAAGCGAAGTTTGTGGGAGACGAGGATGTAGCTATGCTAAAAGTGTCGTTTTTTGGGCCATTTTACGGAGGTTATAATGTGATTGCTATTGATGAAGAGTATAAATACGCTTTGGTCGCAGGAGAAAGCCTTAAATATTTATGGATTTTGTCACGTGAAAAGTCAATTCCGTTAGAAGTTACCTCAGACTATTTGAAAATAGCAGAAGGTATTGGTTACAAAACATCTGATTTAATATGGGTGCAACATACTAAATAATAATAGGAATTCATCAAATAACAAAACCGACTTTTAGCTAGAGTCGGTTTTTATTTTTTATATAAAAAAATTAGTCAGCTTTAAATAAGCCTTTATAATTTTCCCAATGAGAAAAAATCAGGAATATATTCCCCACAAACACAAAAATAGCGAGCGGAAGATTTTCTGGAGTCAGGAAGTAGTTAATTAATAATATATTTAAGGTTACAGGGAAAATGACAAGATTAGCTAATGTCGTGAACTTTCCTGTTATAAACGATAATCCGCACAATAGCTCAACGCTTTTTGCTAACGGAAATAAATACGTCGAGGCTACTAAGCCAACTTGGAATGCTTTGAATTCTCCTGTTGATGCAGGCTCGGGGCTTAAGTGGAAAAAATAACTGATAGAAGTATATAGAAATAGTAGTCCAAGTAGAGTTCGAATAATGATGGTAGCAATTTTCATAATATCTAGGTTTTATTGGTTAAATATTTAAAATATTCTGATGTGGTACAGCTCATTTATTTTAACCCTATATTCCCCTTTTATTACCGTCTCTATCAGAAAAAAAACAATCGTAATTTTATTAAGTACTTTAATACTAGTGCGTTATTGTAAATTTACGAAAAAAACAACTGATTTTTCTGATAACGCCATATTAAAGGGTTTTTTTTATTGTAATTTTGAATTTTAAAGACAAAATTTTCTTGAGAACATCCATTCATAAGCCCATTTCAGATCCTAAATTGTTTAAAAAACAACTACTTATTTGGTCGCAACAGTTTCGTGAAGTCGTTTTTATGGATAGTAATGATTATCCTCATCAACACTCCAGTTTTGATTGTGTTGTGGCAGTAGATGCTTTTACATCGATAAGAACAGACTATCATAATGCATTTGAGGATTTCAAACAATACCAGCAAACGACAAAAGACTGGTTGTTTGGTTATCTATCTTATGAATTAAAAAATAATGTAGAGGTTTTGCAATCGAATAATTTTGATGGTTTGCATTTTTCTGATTTATTTTTCTTTCAACCAAAGAAAATATTCTTGTTGAAAGGGAATGAGGTCGAAATTCAATATCTAAGCCTATGTGATGATGAATTAGAGGAAGATTTCAATGAGATACATCTGCAAACAACAGACCTGGGACTGCAAACAGCAGCAGTTGAAATTAAACAAAGAATTTCAAAAGAAGAGTATCTCGATAAGGTTTCAAAAATGCTTACCCATATTAAACAGGGGGATTTGTATGAAGCTAATTTTTGTATGGAATTTTATGCTGAAAAAACGATTATAAATCCATTGGATAAATTTCTTAAACTCAACGAAATTTCTCAACCTCCATTTGCCGTTTTCTTTAAAAATAACCGGCAGTTTTTACTTTCGGCATCACCAGAACGGTATTTGAAAAAAGAGGGGGAACTTCTTATTTCACAACCTATAAAAGGAACCTCAAAACGATTTTTAGATCCTATTAAAGACGAAGAATCGAAGAATCTCCTGGCAGCAGATCCAAAAGAGCGGGCCGAAAATATTATGATAACAGATTTAGTGCGCAATGACTTATCGCATACCGCACAAAAAGGATCGGTACAGGTTACTGAGTTATGTGGTGTTTATTCTTTTATGCAAGTACATCAGATGATTTCTACTGTTACTTCCAGATTAGATTATCAATATGGCGCTGTTGATGTTATAAAGAAATCTTTTCCCATGGGAAGTATGACGGGTGCACCTAAGATTTCGGCTATGAAAATTATTGAAGATTTAGAAGAAACAAAAAGAGGATTGTACAGTGGAGCAGTGGGGTATTTTACACCTAGCGGAGATTTCGATTTTAACGTGATCATCAGAAGTATTTTATACAATCAAGAAAATCAATATATGTCCTTTTCAGTAGGTAGCGCCATAACAGCGCTGTCAATTCCAGAAAGTGAGTATGAAGAGTGTTTGCTTAAAGCAAAAGCAATGCGTGAAGTATTGCAATAATTGACATTCATAATTCGATATTGAATTTTAATCTTTATTTTTGAACTATGTTAGATAGACTCAAAAATCATATTGCTCAAAACTTCCCCTTTTTAGAAAATAAAAAACTTCTTTTGGCTACTAGTGGTGGCTTAGACAGTATTGTCATGGCTCATTTATTTAAGCGACTAGACTACGCAGTTGCTTTGGCTCATTGTAATTTTCAATTACGGGGATTAGAAAGTTTCGGAGATCAAAATTTTGTTCAAGATTTTGCTAGTGCTAATAATATTCCAATGTTTTTGACCCAATTTGATACTGAGGCTTTCGCCAAAGATTACAAGCTTTCTACACAAGTTGCAGCTCGTGATTTGCGTTACAATTGGTTTTACGAGCTATTAGAAACTGAAGAGTTTGATTATGTTCTTACTGCTCATCATGCAGATGACAATATAGAAACATTCCTCATCAACCTAAGTAGAGGTACAGGGCTGGAAGGTTTGGTTGGAATACCCGCACAAAACGACAAAATTATACGTCCATTATTGCTTTTTTCTAGGGAAGAAATTGCAAACTATGCCGATGAAAATAACATAGAATGGAGAGAAGACAGCAGCAATGCTTCCGATAAGTATTTACGCAATAAGATCCGTCATGATTTAGTTCCTTTACTAAAAGAGCTAAACCCACAATTCATTTCTTCGTTTCAAAAAACGCAATCTTATTTGCAGGAATCACAAGCCATGGTTGAAGATGCTTCGATTATGGTGTACCAGCAGGTCGCGAAGCAAGAAGAGGACGGTATCTATTTTGATTTAAATCAATTGCGAAAATTACCCAATTATACCTCTTATTTATACCAGTGGTTGCATGAATTTGGATTTTCTGCATGGGATGATATTTATAATTTAGTCGAAAGCCAATCAGGGAAATATGTTTTTTCGGCCGAGTTTCGATTGTTAAAAGATAGAGATTTATTAATCTTGAGTCCAATTGACTTAAGTAATAGTAACGAGGAGTATTTTATCGATGAAGGAACTGAAGACGTTAAGATTCCCTTAAAACTTAGTCTTTGTAAGGTAGATGCCATTTACATTCCTACAAATACGGCTATATTTGTTGATCAAAACAAATTAGAGTTTCCTTTGGTTTTACGCAGGTGGAATGAAGGAGATAATTTTCAACCTTTTGGTATGGACGGTAAATCTAAAAAGGTGAGTAAGCTTTTTAAAGATGAAAAATTATCGTTGTTAGAAAAAGAGAATGTCTGGATCTTATGGTCAGGAACTAAAATTGTTTGGGTCGTTGGTGTGAGGCAAGATGAGCGATTTAAAATTGATAACAAAACACAAAATATATTAAAAATAGAATTAGAATAATGAAGAAAATATTAGTTATCCTTATCACTTTTTTGGCTTTTGCCAATGTAAATGCTCAAATTCTGGATCCGGTAAAATGGACGACAAAAATCGAAAAAACATCAGACAATACCTATTTGTTGACTTTTGATGGAATAATAGAAAAGGACTGGCATATGTATTCCCAGTTTACGCCAGATGGTGGGCCACTGCCATTAGAAGTTCTTTTTAAAAACCAAAAAGGTAATTTTACTCTTGTAGGGAAAGCGAAAGAAAGTAAAACTAAAACGGCTTACAACGATATTTTTGAAGTGAATGAAACTTTTTTTCAAAATAAAGCTCAAATTAAACAACTTATTAAAGTTACGAATGCAAAGACTTCAACTATTGAAGCCGAGTTGAATTATCAGGTTTGTAAAGAAGTATGTATCAATTTAGAAAAGAAATTTACTTTTAGCCTACCTGTTAGCGCAGCTATGGTCGCGGTGCCAAAAGACGCTGCTATTGTTGTAGCTACTACTGAAACTGAAACTATAAAGACAGATTCATTAGCTCCGAGTCTTGGTGAAAGTAACATAGTCGTTGCTACACCTGAGAAAGAAGCGGCTGCAGAACCTAAGTCAGATACACAAAGAGGATTGTGGTCTATCTTTTTTATTGCGTTTTTATCAGGATTTGCTGCCTTGCTGACACCTTGTGTTTTTCCTATGATACCCATGACGGTTAGTTTTTTTACCAAGCAAAGTAAAACAAAAGCAAAAGGGATTAGAAATGCCATTATTTATGGGATTTCAATTATTGTTATTTATGTGCTTCTAGGATTTGTAGTAACCTGGGTTTTTGGTGCTGATGCGTTGAATGCGCTATCAACTAATGTGTGGTTTAATATTATTTTCTTTGTTTTATTAGTTGTTTTCGCAGCTTCATTTTTAGGTGCATTCGAAATTATGTTACCTAATTCTTGGGCAAATAAAGTAGATAGTCAAGCCGATAGAGGAGGGATTATTGGGATTTTATTTATGGCTTTGGCACTTGCAATTGTATCGTTCTCTTGTACGGGTCCGATAGTGGGTACTCTATTAGTGGAAGCCGCTTCCAAAGGGGGAATTGCTCCCATCATTGGAATGTTTGGTTTTTCATTGGCATTAGCCTTACCGTTTATGCTTTTTGCCATGTTCCCAGGATGGTTGCATTCATTACCAAAATCAGGTGGATGGTTGAATACGGTAAAAGTAGTTCTAGGATTTTTAGAATTGGCTTTAGCCTTTAAATTCTTATCGAATGCTGACTTAGTATTGCAATTGCATTTATTGGAACGAGAAGTATTTCTAGCGATTTGGATTGCTATTTTTGGAACACTGGCCTTTTATTTATTCGGAAAAATTACGTTACCACATGATAGTCCGTTGACGCATATTTCCGTAGGGCGATTGATGATGGGATTGTTAGTATTAACTTTTACTATATACTTGATTCCAGGGCTTTGGGGAGCACCTTTAAAAATGATTAGCGCTTTCCCGCCTACATTAGAGTACAGTGAAAGTCCTACGGGATTAGGAGGATCAGGAAGTAGTGCTACGAGTATCATTTTGCCAGAAGGTGCTAAAAGTGGACCTCATGGCATAGTAGTTTTTGATGATTATGAAAAGGGTTTGGCTTATGCCAAAACAGTAAATAAACCCATTATGCTTGATTTTACAGGATATGCCTGTGTAAATTGTAGAAAAATGGAAAACAATGTGTGGTCTGATACTATGATTTTGCCTATTCTAAACAATGAAGTGGTACTTATATCATTATATGTTGATGACAAACGAGATTTGCCTAAAGACGAACAATTTATCTCAAAAACAACTGGATCAGAAATTGAAACAGTAGGGGATAAGTGGACTGATTTTATGATATCAAAATATAAAACTAATACACAGCCTTTATATGTTCTAATGGATTTAGAGGGTAATAGCTTAAATGAAGAAAATCCAACTATTAGTTATGTGAGTATAGACGAGTATGGAACTTGGCTAAAAGCAGGAATTTCTAAATTCAAGAAATAATATCTTTTATATTTATTAAGTAGTCTAAACTCATTTAGCATAATACCGATAACTTGTGCCGGTTTTTTCGGTATAATATGAAAGTAGCACGATTTTCATTGGACTATATTAGAATACATAACCGCTATAAAGTAAAAAATCCCAATCTGAAATTTAGATCGGGATTTTTTTCTGCATTAGGTTTATCTTACTACAAGTCTTTTATAATTACTATTATAAAAATTCTCCGTGTTGAGAGATGTCTAAACCTAACTCTTCTTTGTCTTCACTTACTCTTAGCGGCGTGATTTTATTCACAATAAAGAATAATATATATGAGGATATAAAGGCAAAAGCAGATACTCCTACCAATGCAATTAATTGATGGAAAAATAAAGTTGTCTCACCAAAAATAAGTCCTTGATCTGTTACCGCTGAATTTACTGCTTTTGAAGCAAAAACTCCAGTCAATAACATTCCTGTCATACCACCTACTCCGTGACAAGCAAAAACATCTAAAGCATCGTCAATTTTACCTTTTGGAAATTTACTGACTACAATATTACTAACAATACTACTAAAAATACCAATGAATATTGCATGTGGCATACTTACAAATCCAGCAGCTGGAGTTATAGCTACTAAACCGACTACAGTACCAATACAAGCCCCCATTGCTGATAATTTATGTCCTAGAATTTTATCCCAGAATACCCATGCCATTCCGGCAGCGGCCGCAGCTACAGTTGTTGTCCCTAAAGCCTGTACGGCTAATCCATTAGCACCTAAAGCAGAACCTGCATTGAAACCAAACCATCCAAACCATAATAAACCAGTTCCTAGCAATACATAAGTAATACGTGCCGGGTTTGATTTCTGAGTTTTTCTTTTTCCTAAAAACATTGCACCAGCTAAAGCTGCCCAACCAGCACTCATATGTACAACGGTTCCCCCAGCGAAATCGAGAACTCCCAACTTATATAGAATTCCTTCTGGATGCCAAGTCATATGACATAAGGGAGCATAAATTAATATAATGAACAAAACCATGAACAGTAAATAAGCCCAAAAACGAATTCTTTCAGCAAAGGCTCCAGTGATTAATGCAGGTGTGATTATTGCAAATTTTGCTTGGAATAAAGCGAATAATAGAAATGGTACAGTTGGCGCAGTAACCCAAGCGGTACTTATATTGACGCCTTGGAAAAATAGATAAGGCAAAGGATTACCAATAATACCTCCAATTGAAGGCCCAAAAGATAAACCAAATCCAATTACAACCCAAAGCACTGTTACAATAATCATAGCCATAAAACTTTGTAACATGGTACTGATTACATTTTTTTTACCTACCATTCCACCATAGAAAAATCCTAAACCAGGCGTCATGATTAAAACAAGTGCCGTAGCAACTATCATCCATGCTGTATCCCCAGTGTCGAAAGCTGTTGCTTGTGCAGGAAGAGGATTTGTAGATAGAAGGGAAGTTGAAAATAGAGTAACTACTAAAAGCGAAATCAGCAGTATACTTAAAACGATTTTTCTCATGTTATTTAGAATTAAATTTTGACAAAAGTATAAAATCATTCAATATCCCTTATAATATTGAAGTAATTCTGTTTATTTTTATGTTTTTGGTGTTTTACCCCCTGTTTTTTTAAAGGTATGGTTGATTTGAGTAGTAAATTTTACGATTTACTAATGTATTCGGAAATAAGTGATTCCGAAATTTATCGTTTTGCTCTAAATTAAAAAAAAACAGACAGTTTACTATGGTGTAAAGTGTCTGTTTTTAGAATTTAAGTCTAAGCTATTGTGATACAGCTAGTTTTGGTGGTATTTTTCTTTGTATCTTTTATTTAATACAGATTGATGCGTTTCTAGACTAATCATTCTGCCTTGAATAAAAGCGTGAGATACTTTATTAGTTCTCATGTCTAAGGCATCACCTGCAGACAAGAATAAAGTGGCGTCTTTTCCTATTTCAAGTGTACCACATTGAGCATCTATTCCTAATATTTTTGCAGTATTAGAAGTGATTAATTGTAAAGCTTGCTCTTTGTCTAGACCGTAGGCAGCACAGGTACCTGCTAAGAAGGGTAGGTTTCTAGTATTCATTCTTTCATGAGAACCGCTATTTTCTAGTCCTACAACAACTCCTTTATCTGTTAATAATTTTGCTGCTTTATACGGAAGATCAACATCGTCATCGTCATGTTCTGGCATATCATGAACTCTTTTTAAAAGTACGCCGATATTATTTTCGTGCAATAATTCGGCAGTTTTATAAGCTTCATATCCACCAACAATTACCATTTTTTTAATGCCGTTACTTTTAGCTAATTGAACAGCATCGATAATTTGTTTTTCTTCATTAGCATTAATAAATAAAGTTTGAGAACCATCAAATAATCCTTTTGCGGATTCGAAAATTAAATTTCTCTCTTTCACATTATCGACTTGATATGCTCTCGCATTTGCCAAGAATGTAAGAATTTCATTGATTTGAGGTTTATAATCTTTATTTTCTTCAATATTACCTGGCTCAGACCGTGATCCACCTCTACTATAGCTTGATGGGAAATTTAGGTGAATTCCATCGTTTTCTTTCATAATCGCATCTTCCCAAGTCCACGCATCTAGCTGAACAATAGATGATGTGCCTGATATTCGCCCTCCACGAGGTGTAATTTGAGCAATTAAAACACCATTAGGTCTAACGGTTTCAATAACTTTTGATTCTGCATTGTAGGCTACAATACTTCGTACGTTAGGATTAAATTGCCCAATTTCATTTTCATCGTCAGATGATTTAACGGCATCAATTTCAACTAATCCTAATGTAGAATTTGGAGCTATGAAACCAGGGTAAACTTCTTTACCACTAGCATCAATAGTAATATCGTAGGCGCTTTTGTCTATTCTAATTACTGTAGCATCAGTAATCATAGTGATTTTACCGTCCTTAAAAGCTAAAGCGCTATTTTCTATAACTTGTCCATTACCAATATGCGCTTTCGCATTTAGAATCAATATTGATTTTGATTGTTTTGGAGCAGGAGTTTGTTGTGCATTTGCAAAGATTGATAAACTTAATACCAATACTATTATATATCTTTTTGTATTCATTTGGCTCTAATTTATTAGATAATCGTGATTCTTAATATTCAATTAATTCAAGTTCTAAACTATCACAGTGGTACTCTTTTTTCTCTTTTCTTTTTGGTTCTTGAGTGTTTGCACCTTTGTTTTTCTCTTGCAATAACTGACCGATTAACTCGTTTTTTTCTTTGGCAATAGCTACTCTTTTTTGCTCATCTTTTTGAACATCATAATATACTATACCTTCAATTAAAGTTTTCTCTGCTTTCGCATATATAGATAATGGATTGTTATTCCATAATACTAAATCAGCATCTTTACCCACTTTTATACTTCCTACTTTATCATCAATGTGCAATAGCTTCGCTGGGTTAAGAGTCACAAATTTCCAAGCATCTTCTTCAGAAATATCTCCATATTTTACTGCTTTTGCCGCTTCTTGATTTAATCTTCTTGACATTTCAGCATCATCAGAATTGTAAGCTACCACTAATCCAGCATTGTGCATTATGGGTCCATTATAAGGAATTGCATCATTTACCTCAAATTTATAAGCCCACCAGTCTGAAAAAGTGGAAGCACCCGCTCCATGTTCCTTCATTTTGTCGGCTACCTTGTAACCTTCCAGAATATGAGTGAAGGTATTGACTCTAAAATTAAATTTATCAGCAACGTTCATCAACATTAAAATTTCTGATTGAACATAAGAATGGCAGCTAATAAATCGCTCTTCATTAAGTATTTCAACTAAGGTTTGTAATTCTAAGTCTACTCTTGGAGCATTTCCTTTGCCTTTTTTTGAATTATAGTTTTTCCATGTTAATTCATACTCTTTTGCACGTTGAAAATAATCTGTAAAAACTTGTTCAACTCCCATTCTTGTTTGAGGAAAACGAGTCGGGTTTATATTTCCCCAGTTGGATTGCTTTACATTTTCACCTAGTGCAAATTTGATGAATTTTGGCTGGTTTTTATACAACATTTCATCTGCATCCTGTCCCCATTTCCATTTTACAATCGCAGATTGTCCACCGATAGGATTTGCAGAACCATGTAGTAACTGTGAAGTAGTGACTCCGCCGGCAAGTTCTCTATAAATATTTACGTCTTCAGAATCGACTACATCTTGAATTGATACTTCAGCACTAGAATTGTGCCCTCCTTCATTTACTCCATTAGAAATGGCTATATGAGAATGTTCATCGATAATTCCACTAGTCAAATGCTTTCCTTTTGCATCAACGATGGTTGCCGATGCATCTGAAATATTTTTACCAATAGAGCCGATTTTTCCATTCTTAACTAAAACATCTGTTTCTTCAAGAATACCTTCTTTCTCGTTTGTCCATACCGTTGCATTCTTAAATAGTAAAGTTGCGGCAGTTAATTTCTTAATATTACCGTAAGCTTCATTAGGAAATGTTATAGGCATAATAACATTGTTTTTTTGCAGCTTTAATGAATCCACTTGTTTCACAAATGGGGCTGTTTTATTAGCGGACCATTTTACTTCGTTTCCATCAAATAAAATTGCTTTACCAGAAAGAGATTGAACGTCCTCTACATATCCTATTAATCGTGTGAAAGTTGCTAGAGTAGAATCTGTTGACTTTATCACATTTGAAATCCAGTTATTTGAAATCGAAAGTTTAGAACTTAATTTCTTAGAATCTGCTGAATTAATTTCAGATTTAGGAGAATTGATGTCACCAGTAATTTTCCATTTGTAGTTTTTATCGGCGATAGCCAAATCATATTCTCCTCTAATATCTATAACATTGATATCATTGACAACATATTTTGACCCTTGAACCCAGTTTTCATAGATTTTAGTTTCATCATTAAATATTTCGCCTGAGGTGATAATAAAGTTGGCGTAGTTTCCAGTTTTCAAACTTCCAATTTCATTACTTTTTCCTAATAATGAAGCAGGTACTGTTGTTAATGCTTCTAATGCTTTTGTTTTATCAAAACCAAATTTTATAGCTTTAAGTAGGTTTGTTCTAAAATCCTCTGTTTTTTTTAATTTATCAGTAGTCAGGGCAAAAACGATTCCGTTGTCTGTAAGAACTTTAAGGTTGGTAGGAGCTTGATTCCAAAAGCGTAGATCTTTCAATTCCATTTGATTAGCCTGATTGGGATCAGATACGTCATAAGCTTCAGGGAAATTTATTGGAATAATAAATTGAGCATTAGTTTTTTTAATCTCTTCAACTCTTTCAAATTCATTACCAATTCCCTTCATAATATAATTCAAACCAAACTCCTTAGCTATCTTTGAAGCTCGCAAGCTATTTAGTTTGTCTTCGGTAGCAAATATTTGAATTAGTTTTTCGTTTTCAGCCAAGGCAGTCAATGATAAATCTTTAGTATCAGCATTACCGTTTTTATACCATTTTAAATCGTAATTCACTTGTCTTAATAATGCCATCATTCCCATTAATGAACTAGGATAGGCTTGATTAGAAGTAACACTTCTTGTGAAACCAAAATGATTAGAAATTTTAGCGGCTAATAATCGATTACTTTGATCATTGTTGTTTAAAGCAATTAATGAACCGCTTCCTCTGGCAATACCATCTTGTAGATGCGTGCCCACCACACCAAATCCAGCTTTCAGTAACTCTTCGGCTTTTGGTTGGTCATATTTAAAATTATCGTAAGCATTGACTTCTGAACGGATGTGCTCGTTCCAGTAATAGCCTTCTCGCTTGGTATCGTACGATTGACTTTGTCGATTACCTTCTGTTTTTTTAGGTTTCTCCATTCCAAAACTTGTATACATATCAATAAAAGAAGGGTAAATTGATTTTCCTTCTAAGTTTACTGTAATCGTATTTTTTGGGATGTTTACTGAAGTTCCAGTCGCAATAACTTTCCCATTTTGAATGAGCAAAGTTCCTTTTTCGATTATTTGTGTTGGAGTTACAAAAATCTTGGCATTGGTAAATGCAGTATAATTGTTGTTTTTGTTTCGAACACCTTCGTTAGTGGGAAAGTATTCTTGAGCATTAATTTTTGGTATAAAAATTAATAAAAAGATGAGGGTAACTATTCTTTTCATAAGTTTTTTGTTAATTTCTTCTAAAAGTATTGAATAATTGTCTTTAAATGTTAAAAAACCTAACAATTAACACTTGTTTATTTTATGTAAGGACGAATTTCTACTTATTCCAATAAAAAAGGGAAGACAACTGCTGTTTATCTTCCCTTCGTTATTTTTAAATGGTATACTAACCAATAGTTTTTTCGATGTAATCTGAATTTAAAAGGTATAAGGCTCCCATATATTGTATCTTAAAAGAGATTAGATCACCTATTTTATAATTCTTTTTTGAGTTTGAAATGTCTATTACTAACATATCAGAACTAGCATCTACGATAGTGATATCTGGATCTTCTGCTTCAATATATTGTGGTTGCATATCTAAGAGTCCAATATCCAAAATTGCACGTAAAGAAGTAACTCCTAAATCAGCGTTTTCATCCATTACATAGGTATTACCCACTCCGCTTTCTCCTAATTCGCCTGTTGGTGTATCTGGTTTTTCAGTAATCTCGATAATTTCTGAGTACAGCTTGAATACATCATTATGCATTCCTTTTATAGTTTCGCCAGTGAAAAGGTCTTTACCAAAAAATAATGCTTCTCCAACTCTGAAATGATTCACTGCCAGAGGACGTGCATTTTTCAGCATCAAAGGGATTGCTACAGAAGTTCCACCAGAAACCCATGGTATTATAATGTTAAATTTAGCTTCAATCAATTGTTTGTATAGACTCAGCTGAATTAATTTATCTTGCGTTGGCATTATCCCGCTCAAGCAATTAAGATTGGTACCAATACCTCTAATTTCAATATTAGGTAAGCTTAGAATGCTACCGTAGAATTCAACTAGCTCTTCACCCATTACACCTTCACGCAAGTCGCCCATTTCTATCATAATGATGATTTTATGGTTCTTGTTTTGTTTTTGTGCTTCTTTAGAAAGCATTTTTATGGTGTCGATTTCAGTATTGAAACTAACATCTGCATAACGTACAATATTTTCAATGCTTCGTTTTGCCGGTGGTTTAATATATACGGTTTGTATGGTAGGGTCCAGCGCCTTTATTTTTTTTAAGTTGCTAATTCTAGAATCATGCATTTCTCTTACACCCAATGCAATAATTTCTTTTAAGTAAATTGTATTACCGCAAAGAAGCTTTGTAACAACACCCCATTCTATATGTCTGGATTCAAAAATGTTATTCAAGAAAGTGTAATTTTCCTCTAATTTTTTTCGGTATAGTTTTATAAAGGCCATTATTCTATAATTTTACGTGGAATCGTTTTTGAAATTCTGGTTAATAATTCATAATTCAGTTGATTACTATAATCACTAAAAGAAGCTACAGATACTGAAAGGTCACTTTGGGAGCCAATTAAAACTGCTTCATCGTCTTTCTTCACTGACTCAATATTTGTTACATCGACAGTCATCATATTCATGTTTACAGATCCAACTACAATACAGCGTTGTCCATTGATAAGAACTCTTCCCTGGTTACTTAAAGAACGACTATAACCATGAGAATAGCCAATGGGAATTACTGCAACTTTCATATTCCTTTCTGCAAGGAAGCTAGTTCCATATCCTATTAATTCTCCAATTTTTACCTTTTTTACACTCATTATTTTACTTTTCCAAGTAATAACTCTTTGAAGAGGATCAATTTTATTCTTTTTTGTACTCAAATAATTGACAAATACTTCAGGGCTTGGCCATAATCCGTACTGGATGATTCCTATTCGTACCATATCCATTCTGGTTTCGGGAAACATAATTGATGCCGCTGAACAAGCTGAATGTTTAATTTCTGGCTTTAAGTCAATCTTACAAAGATATTGATAAATATCATCAAATCGTTTAATTTGCTTATCGACCCTATAATAGTTTGCAATACTTTCGGCACCCGCATAATGTGTACAAAGTCCCTTAAAAAGAATATGTTCTTTTTCTTTTCTTAGAAAAGCAATTACTGCATTGAGTTCGTTTTTTTCAAAACCGGTACGGTGCATTCCTGTCTCTACCTCAATATGTACAATTGCTTTTTTATTGAGTTTTTTTGCTGTTTTAGCTGCTTTTGTCAATCTGGCTTTATCAAAAACAAAAAACTCTACGTTATTATCGACCACCCATTCCATGTCTTCGTCTTGAACGAGTCCCATCACCATAACAGTGGCTTTATTCTCTAACTCTTCTTTTACGGTTTTCGCTTCCTGAACATCAAAAACAGAAAAATGAGTTATTCCATTAGCATAGGCCATCGTAACAATTTCCTTAACTCCATGTCCATAAGCGTTTCCTTTTACAACACATGAAATTTGTACTTTTTTTCCAAAAGTAGTTCGAAGAAAAGAAAGATTCTTTTGATAAGCGCTGGTATTAAGTTCAATTGTTGAATTAGTATGCATTTGTGATCTGTTTGCTTATGTGGTGGAAAATAGATACTCCTGTTGTAATAATATCGTCAGGGAAATCGTAGTCTGGGTTGTGTAAGGCTGGCGTGTTTGTTCCTGATCCCAGTCCGAACATTGCTCCTTTAAAGTGCTGAGTAAACAAGCCGAAATCTTCCCCCCATGTAAAAGGGGTAGGTTTGTCCACTAGTTCAAATTTATTTTCTTTGGCCACTTCCTTGATGAAGTTAACGGCTGTTTTATCATTCTCGTTGGCCTGGAAACTTTGTGTCCATTGTATGCTGCATTTCAATCGATATTCATCTGCGACAGCCTGGGCAATATTTTCTAAAGTAGCTTCTATCTTTCTCATCTGAGAATTACTGTCGCTTCTTACCGTAAAATGGACTTCTCCGGCTCCTGCAGAAACGCCATAGGCTTTTTTACCCATTTTAGTATAAATAGGAGTGATCAGACAATAATTTTCTTTTGAAATATCAGCCTGAATAAAAGTATTGAATTGAGTAATAATCGATGCTATCGCTAAGGCAGGATTGATTCCTTTTTCAGGTTCGCCGGCATGAGCGGTTACCCCGTCCAGTTTTATGATCATGCTATTCACGGCACAAGTAAAAGTGTCGTTTTTAACAACAATCTGATTTTTTGGATATCCAGGTAAATTGTGCAAGGCAAAAACATAATCTGGTTTAAATCTTTCAAATTTTGTATCTAAAAACACTTTTTGCGCACCGCTACCATCTTCTTCCGCAGGTTGAAATAACAGAATAACTCTACCTGTCTCCGGTTTATGTTGATGTAATTGGGTTGCTAAACCACATAAAATAGCCATATGACCGTCATGGCCACATTTATGAGAAACTCCATCACTCAGCGAACGATGTTCAAACGTATTGATTTCTTCAATGGGTAAGGCATCTAACTCACATCTAAATAATACTGTTTTTCCTGGTTTTTCACCGTTGTAAATGGCGATAACTCCAGTTGTTCCAATATTTGTTATGATTTCATCTGGAGGATAATTTTCCAGAAAAGAAGTGATTCTTTTTGCAGTTTCCACTTCTTTTCCAGAAACTTCCGGGTATTTATGCAGTTCCTTTCGCAGTAGAACAAGTCGTTCTAAGCATGGGTTTAAATTCTCCATTTTCGACTATTTGATAAGACGCATTTCTAGGTATTTATTAGTAAAACCTAATTTTTCATATAGTCCTTTAGCAGGATTGTTTGGCTCTACGTGAAGTGCTATGTTTCCTTCAGCAATTGAGATTGCTTTTTGCATTAATTTCTTTCCAAATCCTTTACCTCGTTGGCTATTGTCAACAGCAATATACACTAAAATATTCTCTGGGATAAAATCTTTCATGCCTGTATTGGTTAGAATAACGACACCAACAATCTTATCATCGTCTAAACCTACGACTATATTTCCTCCTTTGTCAGGATTCATAACGTAAGCGATGCATTTTAGAATGTCTTCCACTTTATCTCCGTATTCTTCTAAGTGAGTAAAAAGAAACTGAGCAATGATTTGATTTGTATATGTTTTGTCTTCTCCTGAAGTACTATTAATTATTTTGAATTCCATTTTGTTTTTCTTTTTTGTTATGATGATAAATTGATATTGTAACGAACAATAATAGAGAAATACTGATTCCGTAAATATTTGCGTCTAAATGTTCGGGTAATTTTATACCTAAAGGTAACTTATTTTCGGTAATTATAAGTAAAATTGTCGTTGCTCCTCCAAAAAGCATACTCCAAAAAGCAGCTATTGGGTGGCTTTTTTTCCAAAATAAAGCACCTAAGACGGGGATGAATAATCCAGAAACCATAAAGGCGTAGGAGTACAGCATCAATTCCAATACGTTTTGCATTTGGGAAGCCAATAAGATTGCAAAAACACCAACTAGTAGTGTTACGATCTGTGAAAGCTGAAGTTCCTTTTTATGAGTTAACTCTTTTTTTGAAAATTTAGAAATAATATCAGTAACGATATTTCCAGAGGCAGCCATTAAACAGCTGTCAGCAGTGGAAAGTATAGCCGAAAAATAAGAGGAAAGCATTAGTCCCATTAATCCAATCGGTAAAATGGTAGCCAGTAATATAGGTAATCCCATTTCGCTGTCCATTGAGGCCGCATCTGTAATTCCGTCAAACATTCCTTTGGTTGCAGCTACCTTGGCTAACATTCCAAGAATAACTCCCATGAAAGCCATTATGGGCCATTCGAAAACTCCAGCAATTATCCAGGCTTTTTTTGCTTCTTTTTCCCCTTTACTAGCATAAATTCTTTGGTATAGCGTCATTCCAACAAACCAAATAGGAATAATGGTGACAGACCAATTTAGTAACTGGTACCAGGTTACATTGGTCAGTGATAAATATTTAGGATCTAAAGTTGCTTTGATGGCATCGTAACCTCCAACTGCATTGTAGGCAACTGGTATTCCTATAAAAACTAATCCACCTATAAGGATTAGCCATTGAATCGTATCGGTGTAAATCACTGCTTTTAATCCTCCTATGGAAGTATAAGCCACTGCAATAACTCCCATAACAATTAAGGCAGTCTGAATGTTCAAACCGTCAATTGTTGCCGATGCTAATTTGGCTCCAGCCAAAACCTGAGAACTAGTAAATCCGATGTACCCGATGGCAGAAATAATTCCGGCTAAAAGAGCGACTTTTCCATTGTAGAAATGACCAAAGATTTGTGGGAAAGTGAAAAATTTATATTTGTGCCCCAGCTGGCTTACTTTCGGAATCAGAAAAACGGCACTTAACCAAGCACCAAGCAGTCCTGTAAATAACATCCAGGATCCTGATATTCCCATTGTAAAACCAAGTCCTCCCAAACCAATTGAGAATCCACCCCCTACATCAGTAGCTACTACGGACAAACCGATATGCCAACTACTCATGTTTCTTCCACTAACATAAAAATCCTCGGCAGTTTTATTTTTATTAAAAAAGTAGAGACCAACACCTAACATAGCCAGCATGTAAACGACAAAGATTATATAATCTATAATGTGCATTTCTTGTTATTTCAGATTATTAAGTAGCCTGTAAATGGAATTTTTCCAAAAGGCAAAAGATGCAGCAAACTGCAATAAAGGTATGTTTTTTCTAGTTGATTTCAGGAATATGAAATCGTAGATTTGGTCGTAAGAATTATTGATAATAATTCGTTTTTAACCCTGAAAAAGCAAATAATTAGCGGCAAATATAAGAAAATATATCCAAAAATCGATAGAAAAGCCATTAACTGCTGTGGAAAGTCTTTTGTGAATTTTATTTCCAGCAGTTTAAATTCAGAATTCAGAAGAATATTCAGGGCTGTAAATGATAAAGATTTATAGCCCTAAGTGTAGTTTTTAACTCCCTTTTTCACTAAAGTTATTTTTGTATTATCTTGATTATCGATCAAAGGCAAATAAGTCTGAATCTGTAGGATTTCCTAAATAAAGGTCTTTAATCATTTCGGCAGCGATAACGCTAAAAGTGATTCCGTTACCTCCATAACCAAGAGCAAAATACATATTGGGATGATCTTTGTGCTCCCCGATAAATGGCAGTCCATCTTTAGTCTCTCCAAAAGTACCACACCAATAGAAATCAATTTCGATCTTACTGTCGGGAAAGAATTTTTTAAATCTTTTTAAAATAGCTTCGTTTTTTTTCTCCATGAGTTTGTCTCTCCTTTCAGGATCCTGAAAAGGCTCGTCAAAACCACCTACCATTATTCTATTATCTTCAGTAGTTCTAATATAAATATACGGTCTGGCAGTTTCCCAAATTAGACATTTCTCTTCCCATAAATCTTCTGGCTTTAGAGGTTTGCTTACCAGAACATAGGTTGAGTTCAGTTGCATCACTTTCTGATTTAATAGTTTTTCAGATTCAAACCCCGGAGCAGCGACTATTTTTTTTGCCTTTATAGTGTTTTTCTTTGCTGTATGGGCAAGAATGTAATCCTTTTTATTTTCGATTTTGACCACATCGGTATGGCTGTAAACTACTAGGCCAGAATTCCTTTTATGGTAATCTAGAATCTCATTGCACAGCTTAAAGGTGTCTATCTGTGCCGAACAGTCATTATAAAGCGCTGCTTTTTTGTCAATATTGAATTTACTTTTGAGTTGTTTTTGGTTTAATAAAGTAACGGGTAATTTATGCTTTTTTCTAATTTCATATTCTTTTTCCAAATCTTTCAAACCAGCAGCATTTGAAGCTAAATATAAACTGGATCTCCAATTAAAGTCACCATCAATTTTTAGCTTTTTTATGATTTTTTCTAAAGTGTAGATGGATTCTAGGCATTTTCTGTAGGCTTTGACCGCATTTTCTTCACCTACTTTTTCAATTAAATCAAAGAGAAAAGTATCAATTTCGTATTGTAACTGGGCCGTGCTGGCAGTAGTACTTCCTGTTGAAGACATTCTTTTATCTACAATGACACATTTCACACCCGCTTCGCATAAAAAATGTGCGTTGAGTGCTCCAGTAATTCCAGAACCAACAATTAGTACTTCAGTTTCAATATCATTGTCTAAAGTCAAATAGTCTTTACTAAGCCCGTTTTTTATGAGCCAAAATGGTAATCCTGATTTTAAGTCCATGATGTCGTTTGATTATAATTAGCAATTATAAAATTAACTAAAAGTTGAAAGTTCGTATTTTAAAATAAATTTTAATTGTTACAAAATTGACAGTAGAGAGCGATTTTAAAGCGATTAATTATTTAGAAGAGAAGTTGTATTAATTTTTATTTTGGTATTCGAAAATTCATTATTTTTAATAAAATTATCCTTTATGTTAGTAAAAGTTTTTGGGAGTGCCGTGTTTGGCGTTGAGGCCACAACTATCACAGTAGAAGTGAATATTGATAAAGGAATTGGTTACCACTTAGTGGGTTTACCTGATAATGCTATCAAAGAAAGTAGCTATAGAATTGCTGCTGCATTAAAAAATAATGGATATAGCATGCCTGGTAAAAAGATTACAATCAATATGGCTCCTGCAGATTTGCGGAAAGAAGGTTCTGCTTATGATTTAACTTTAACTATAGGAATCCTTGTAGCATCTCAACAAATTCAAGCGATCGATGTCGACAAATATATCATTATGGGCGAGCTTTCGCTAGATGGTAGTTTACAACCTATCCGCGGTGCTTTACCTATTGCCATCAAAGCCAAAGAAGAGGGTTTTAAAGGTTTTTTTCTTCCAAAGCAAAATGTAAAAGAAGCGGCTATCGTTGCGGGTTTAGACGTATATGGTGTTGAGAATGTTCAGGAGGTTATCGATTTCTTAGAAGGAAAAGGGAATTTAGAACCAACTACAATCGATACTAGAGCCGAATTTTATAAAGATTTAGATTTTCCAGAATTTGATTTCTCCGATGTTAAAGGACAAGAGTCTATAAAAAGATGTATGGAAATCGCTGCGGCAGGTGGACACAATATTATTTTAATAGGACCTCCTGGTGCTGGAAAGACTATGCTTGCCAAAAGATTACCTAGTATATTGCCACCTATGACCTTACGAGAAGCCTTAGAAACTACTAAAATTCATAGTGTAGCCGGAAAGTTGAAAGAAGTAGGCTTGATGAATCAAAGGCCGTTTAGGAGTCCGCATCATACGATTTCAAATGTGGCCTTAGTGGGCGGTGGAAGTTACCCACAACCGGGGGAAATTTCAATGGCTCATAACGGAGTTTTGTTTCTTGATGAGTTGCCTGAATTCAAACGCGATGTTCTCGAAGTGATGCGCCAGCCACTAGAAGATAGGGAAGTGACTATTTCCAGAGCGAAGTTCACGGTTACCTATCCTTCGTCTTTTATGTTGGTTGCGAGTATGAATCCTAGTCCGAGTGGTTTTTTTAATGATCCAGATTCACCACAAACTTCTTCGCCACACGAAATGCAACGCTATTTGAGTAAAATTTCAGGACCTTTATTAGATCGAATAGACATTCACATCGAAGTAACTCCTGTTCCTTTCGAAAAATTATCCGATGATCAAAAGGCGGAGAGCAGTGTTGATATTCGAAAAAGAGTGACTGCAGCCCGAGAATTACAATCCGCACGTTTTGAGCAAATGGACAACATACATTACAATGCTCAAATGAATACCAAACACATTAGAGAATATTGTGCTCTTGATGATGTTTCTAAACAACTTTTAAAAACCGCAATGGAGCGACTGAATCTTTCTGCTCGGGCCTACGATCGTATTTTGAAGGTAGCACGCACGATCGCTGACCTTGATGCTGCTCCTACCGTTGTTTCGTCCCATATTGCCGAAGCAATTCAGTATAGAAGTTTAGATAGAGATGGATGGTTGGGGTGAGATTTCAGATTTTTTATAAACGATTTTTGATTTTAGATGTTTTTGACAACGCTCCACAAAGTCTTGAAGTTTGAGGAAGTGACTTTCTATTTGTAACCGATTTTGGTTTTCAAATGTTTGAATTTTAAGGTCAGTCGGAGAATGAAAAATAGATACTTAAAGTCGGAGATTTTGCGTAGCTTTTTTTTATTAATTTTAGCTATAATTTTAAGAATACGGATACTATAATCAACAGTATATAAGAGCATTGGGATGCAATCTTAGCAATCGTAATCTTCTATTTTGTTTCTCGAGCTAAAATGAAAAAGAAAAGTATAGAAATAAATAAGTCATAAAAGAGATTTCTATCGAAATCTCTTTTATTTTTGCCAAATGTTAGAAATTCTTTACCAAGACGAATATATTATAGCAATTAATAAACCAAGTGGATTGTTGGTCCACAAATCATTTTACGCGCGCGATGCAAAAGTTTTTGCTATTCAAGAATTGAGAAATCAAATAGGAGGGCGACATGTTTATCCTATTCATCGGTTAGATCGCAAAACGTCTGGTGTCTTGTTATTTGCGTTGGATAAAGCAGTTTTAAAAATTATGAATGATCGTTTTGCCACACGCGAAGTCGAAAAGAAATATTTAGCAATTTTACGTGGTTGGTCACCCGAAGAACTAACGATTGATTATGATTTAACCAATGATGATGGTATTATACAAAATGCACGAACATACTTTCATCGATTGCAAAGTACCGAAATTGAGTTAGAATTTAACAATAAACCAACGTCACGATATTGTTTGGTAGAAGCGATTCCTGAAACTGGACGTATGCATCAATTACGAAAACATTTCAAACATATTTTTCATCCCATTTTAGGAAGTCGTCCACATGGTTGCAACAAACAAAATAAATTATGGTTGGAGAATTTTGAAATGAAAGGAATGATGCTGCATGCACATCAGTTAATTTTTAACCATCCAGTAACAAATGAAGAACTAATCTTGAATGCAAAGATTAATGAAGAGTTTAGCAGAGTAGGTACTATTCTTGAGCTAGATTTGAATAAGTATAAATAGAATACTAATTCGTAAATTAATGCTTTAAATTAGTGTTGTGTTTTGAAATAACAGTTTTAATATAAAGAGGAACAGATTTCAGATTTCAGATTTTCTTGTCTTTTATGAATAAACTTAGCAAAAAGAAAGTTGTAAAAAGCATTATTACCTGTATTATAAAAACTGGATATAATAAATTTGATTCTGTATATCTAAAGCTAAAACTAACTACTGATACCGGAAATGTAAATAGTAATCCATAAAGTGACCAATCTCCATAAAATAAATCTTTTGGATAAATTGAACAAACCGATAAAGTTCCTAATGAGACGTAAAATAAAGAGATTTTAAAAGCTAATTTTTTGTTTCTAATTAATTTTATAATCGTATTCATCTTTCTTATTTAAGTTCATTTTTGTTTTTATTTGAAATTCACTTTTTCAAAATATTTTAGAATAAAAAACGGGGGCTAATTGAATATCAGATTTTCAAAATACCTTTCAACTTCTTTCCTCCTCGTGCCTATCAGAAATTTATAATTATTTACTTTTGTTAGCGTTATCGAGCGGGACGCTCGCGCTATCGGGGTAATTTAGAGTTAAGGATGAGTACACACTATTTTGTCATTCCGAAGAATGTGGAATCACATTATTTGCTTACGTAATGGGATTTATTATTGGAATGGGCACGGAAATGCGATGTTAGGTGTTGGCGTATTATCCCCAAAAAACAACCATACTCATCTTTCTCAATTAGTCTAATAAAATCGAATAAGTTTGGAACAATTGGATTTGGTTTATATAAGTGCCATTTCAAATCCGCTCGTTTCCAATAAACTTTCCAGTTATTATCTTTTTTTACGAAAGTAGATTTAACCATGTCGATATGCATTTTAATATTTACGTCTTGCCAATTTGGTCGAATTTCAAAAATAATTACACTTTGTTTTTCTATTCGATAAGAAATGTCAAGTTTTTCTCTAATTTCTTTTGGCGGACGAATGTAGGATAGATAATTTTCAATTTCATCTATTTCTACATTGTCAATTGTACTTTTCATATGATATTCATATTTATAAATATTGCATTATTCTTTGAGTTCAGCTCAGTCTCGCAGCTTGCGCCTAAATTACAAATAATCAATATTCTATAGCGAGTATTCATCCAACATAGGGTAGAAAAACGCTATAGCATAGCGAATTAGTATCAAATATATAAATAATATTTTTATTGCAAATGATCTAAGTGTTTTAGAATTGTGAGATGTATTTGCAAAATGTTATTATTGAAAATTAAGCGCTCTACATAGCCCCGATAGAAACGAAAATCCCTGTGTGGGCTAGTGTTTAGCCCTCACAAGGATTGTAGTGTATAGCGGGAGAAGACGTCTAAAAAAACGAAATCATTCTGCTCCTAAAAAAAGGAAATTTAATTTCTTAGTTGGAACGTCTGTCATTATTTTGACTAGGACGTCTTGGGCCAAAGCTATTATTGCTGCTACGGTTTGTAGAATCTGTTTTTGGTTTCCTTGGCGTGGAATTGCGTTGTGGTCTACCTTGACCTTGTTTAATAGGTTGAGTCGATGCTTTAGGATCTGGCTCAAAACCTGCTATATTTTCTGTTGGTAATTTAAGGCCAATCAATTTCTCGATATCGCGCAAAAAGGTAGTTTCGTCTGGGCTAAATAAAGAAATCGCTTCTCCATTTGCTCCAGCTCTTCCTGTACGACCGATGCGGTGAACGTAATCTTCGGGAATATTAGGCAATTCAAAATTAACAACATGTGGTAATAATGGGATATCTAGACCACGAGCTGCAATATCTGTCGCAACTAAAGCGGTTAGGCTTCCGTTTTTAAAGCCGGCTAAAGCTTTGGTACGTGCTCCTTGTCCTTTATTTCCGTGAATGGCTGCTGCTTGAATACCAGCGCCAATCATAGCTTCAGTAAGTTTATTAGCACCTTGTTTTGTACGTGTAAAGACCAAAATCTGTTTCCAGTTTCCTTCTGTAATCAACTTGATGATTAATTCTGTTTTTTTCTCTTTTGCAACAGGATACACTTTTTGAGTAATGGCATCGACAGTAGTATTTTCTGGTGTAGCTTCAACCTGAACTGGTTTATTCAAAATACCCATCGCTAATTTCTTAATATCTCTTGAAAAGGTTGCCGAAAACATTAAGTTTTGCCTTTTTACAGGTAATACTTTCAGTATGCGCTCGATATCTCTTAAAAACCCCATGTCTAACATTCTATCTGCTTCATCTAAAACTAAGATCTCCACTTTAGAAAGCGTTAGTAAACCTTGATTTTGCAAATCGATTAATCGACCAGGTGTGGCGACTAAAATATCTACCCCTTGTCGTAGTTGAGCCACTTGTGGTTTTTGATTCACACCTCCAAAAATAACGGCAGAGCGTAAATCTAAAAATTCACCGTATTCTTTTATGTTAGCCAATATTTGAGCAGCTAATTCTCTTGTAGGTGTCAATATTAAGGCACGAATAGGTCTGTGACTTAAGTGTTTTCCTTGTGATAATGTCTGTAAAATGGGTAGCGTGAAGCCTGCTGTTTTTCCTGTTCCTGTTTGTGCAGATGCTAATACATCTTTTCCTTCTAAAATAGGTGGAATCGCTTTTTGTTGTATTGGAGAAGGGGTTGTGTACCCTTTTTTGCTGATCGCTTTTAATAAAGCATCAGATAAGCCTAATGAGTTGAATGACATAAATTGTGTTTATGAAGTAAACACTATTATTTTGAGTACTTCTTTAAGTTGACGCGAAGGTACTGCTTATTTTTCCTATCTGCTTTTGATTGTTTGACTTTGTTTAAATATAAAATTTATTTCGTTTCAATCTAATAAAAGAAAGGCAAGCAGCAGAATGGTCATACCAAATCAAATAGGGGAGTTGTTTTTAGTATTACTTTATCGAGAATGTAATTATAAAAGTAGTTTGTTACAATTGTTTTGGGACTTCAGTATAGCTATGAAATGGGATTATAATTTAAGAATATCAAGTTTCCCAAAGTATTCTTTTATAAACTCATGCTGTTCATTTACACTCATTTTATCAGCATCCTTGACTTCTATTTTTAAGTTCAAAAAACGTTCGTCTTTATTTAAAAAATCAAAAAAATAGAGCTTTGCTTCAGAAGGACCAAAGAGGATTATTTTCTCATATTTTAATAGCTCCTTCCCAATTTTATTATAGTGTTTGTTTAAACCGGTTTCTTTATAACTACTCAGCAATAAAATTTTTTTTATCAGATTTGATTTTTTATCTTCTGTATGGAACTCACGCACAATTGTTTGAATTGTAAAAGGTTTTGTGGTAAATTGAACTAAATAGGCAACAGTGTCATCCATCCATAATCCTAGTTGATTTGTGTTTTTCATATTGTTCACTTATTTGATATAAAATTATCGATATAAACAAGTGCAATGATTTTTATAAGTCAACAGGTATTTTGATAGAGACGATTGGAAGAAAAGTGTCGAGGAATGGTATTTTGAATAGTATGATATTTTGTTTTAAATGAAATTTGCTATCATTTGAAGTAGTTCAAAAACAAAAAAAATCGGGAGTGAGTCCCGATTTTTAACTTTAAATTGAATAATTACAATTTATCTTATTTCGTCAAAGGTATTTCCTTGTTTGATGTCACCCGTTTTATAGCCTTTCATAAACCAGTATTTTCTTTGCTCAGATGTTCCGTGTGTAAAGGATTCTGGCACAATATGCCCTTGCATTTTAGATTGAATAGCATCATCGCCTACTGCATGTGCAGCGCTCAGGGCTTCGTCAAGATCTCCATCTTCTAAGATATCATTCATTTTCTGGTTGTAATGTGTCCAAACGCCTGCATAAAAGTCAGCTTGTAATTCTAATGCTACTGATAGTTTATTGGCTTCAGCCTTACTTTTTCCTTGTTGCATTTCACGCATTTTATTAGATGTTCCTAGTAAGGTTTGAACATGGTGTCCAATCTCATGCGCAATTACATAAGCAGTGGCGAAATCTCCACCTTGAGCCCCAAATCGAGTTTTTAATTCTTCAAAGAATGCTAAATCCATATATACTTTTTGGTCAGCAGGACAATAGAATGGGCCAGAATCTGACGTTGCATTACCGCATTCAGTTTCAACTCCACCAGTAAATAGGACTAAATTTGGTTTTTTATAGTTGAGGTTGTTTTCATTAAATATTTTCGTCCAAACATCTTCGTTATCAACTAAAATTGCATTAATAAAATCTTGTTCTTCTAGTTCTTTTGCTGTTAGGTCTCTTTGTTCTGTTGGTGCAGTCTGTTTTCCTTGAGTTTGTTCTAAGATATTACCCACCATTTGACCGTTTTCACCTCCAAAAACATTTAACAATAAGATTACAACCCCGATGATTCCACCACCTACAATTGTTTTTCCACCAGAAGACATTCCTCTTCTATCTTCTAAATTATCACTTTTACGTCTACCTTGCCATTTCATATAATTTCAATTTTTATTCTTTTTTTATAAAAGAGGAACCGAAGATAATTAATTTTTTAATCAAAAATAAACTTTTCATAACTCTATGATGAAGTCCATTTTATTATTGCGTCTTCTATTACTCTTTTTATAATTGGCTTTGATATATAATCGTTCATACCTGCTTCAATACATTTTTCATTTACTTCTAAGCCAGTTCCTGCTGTTATAGCGATTATGGGAACTGATGCGCCTGTATTTAATTTTCTTATTGCTTTTGTAGCTTCATAACCATTCATTAATGGCATCTGTATGTCCATAAAGATAATATCTGGCATAATGTTTTCATACTCATTTACAGCAACCTGCCCATTCGGAATTTCATGAATAATTGCTTTGGGGAGGACGTTTTTAATAATTGTTTTGAGCAATAACATATTAATTTTATTGTCCTCAACTAACATTATTGTCAATGCTTCCAAACGTTTATTGTTTTGAATAGTAAAAATATCAACTATATCTTTATTATCTATAGGAGTATATTCTACTTCTACATCATTAGACGTTTTTAAATCCAAATCGAAATAAAAAGTACTGCCAATTCCAATTTCACTGCTGAGTTTTAACTGACTGTCCATTAGTCCTAATAACTTATTTGAAATTGTAAGGCCTAAGCCAGTACCACCAAATTTTTTAGTTGTGGAGCTATCTTCTTGTGAAAATGCTTTAAAAATTTTCTTTTGATTTTCTTGTAAAATCCCTATTCCAGAATCAAGCACCGCAAAACGGATTGTAGTAGTGGCTTTATTATTTTTGATCACTGAAATTTCTAATTTTACAAAGCCTTTTTCCGTGAATTTTACTGCATTAGCTAAAAGGTTAATTAGGATTTGTTTTAAACGTATATTGTCTATCCATAAATGGGTTGGTATTTCAGGAGCTAGTACGAGTTCTAAGTGTAGCATCTTCTGATTGGACTCATAGTGGATTAGATCAATAATTTGGTCTAAAATATATTTAATTTTATGTTTTTCGATATGCAAATCAAGTTTTCCTGCTTCAATTTTAGAAAAATCAAGGATGTCATTTACGATCCCTAATAAGGAATGAGCTGATTGATTAACGGTAATCATATGTTTTTCCTGAACTTCTCCAAGTTCTGTTTTCATTAATAGATCGGTGAAGCCAATGATTCCATTTAGTGGAGTTCTGATTTCATGGCTCATATTAGCTAGAAATTCTGATTTAGCTTTATTAGCCGCTTCAGCGTATTCAAGTCCTTTTATGGCATCTTCAGTCCTTCTTTTTTTAGTGATATCCAGCATTATACCTTCAATGTAAGTGATTTTACCATTCTTGATTACAGCATCACCAAATTCTTCTACCCAGACAATTTCACCAGTTTTAGTAATGATTCGGTACGTGAAATGGAAAGGTTCAGATTTGGATAAATGGTCTCTGGACTCACTAAGTATTTTATGGTAATCTTCAGGATGAATTAGGTCGATATAAAAAATTCTTTTTTCCAAGAATTCGATTTTATCGTAGCCTGTTAATTTTTTAATCTCATCATTGAGGTATATTTTTGTAAACTTTTCGTCGTTCTCTGAAAGATAAACAGTCCCCGGTATATTATTAGCTAACAAACGGAACTTTTCTTCACTTTCATAAATTGCTGTTTCTCCTGCGATACGTTCGATAGATGATGCAATGTTTCGAGCTAATGTTTGAAGAATGTTAACTTCATCTTCCGTCCATTTCTTTTCTTCAGAGGTGTCATCAAACCCTAAAAAGCCATGAAATCTATTTTGTATGAAAATTGGAAAAAGGATTAACGAAGTTACATCGACATTCAATAATTTATTTCTTAATGACAAATTATTTATTTTTGATACGGTAGCCTCATAAATTTCATTATTTAATATGGGTTCAATTAATTCTTCAAAAAAGGCATAAGGCATATTTTGAAGGTTAGGATTATTTTGCGTTAAACACGTATTGTTAAATATCCATCTGTATTTTTGGCTTATTAGTTTAGTAGCGGAATCATTTTCATAATAATAGGCACGATGTGATTTAGTGGCATTACCCATAATGATCAATACATCAGAAAAAATAGCATCGATATCTTTACTATTTAAAAATTTCTCCGTGCACTTGGTCATTGCTGCCAGCAATTCACTTTTATAGGTTAATCTGTTTTCGATATCTAATCTCATTTTTGACTCAAACGCAATTGCAATGATATCAGAAACAGATCTTGAGAAATTAATATCCTCATTATCCCATTGTCTCGTTTCTTCTGTAGCTTCAATACAAAGAATTCCTTTTAGTTCACCATTAATAAAAACGGGAGTGTCGATCAGTGAAACAATATTGTTTTCATAAATATAATCACCACATAATTCCATAGTGATTTCATTTGTGCATATATCTGAAGCGACAATTTGTATTTTATTTTCAACCGTTAAAAAGTATTTTGGGGATGATTTTTTAGTTATTTCCTGATCACTTGAAAATTTATTAGTTGTAAAATCATATAGTTGTACACAACTGATTCTGTTTTCAAAATAATTCCAATAACTTGCTCGACTGACTCCTATTGTTTTAGAGCTGATTTCTAAAATTGTTTGCAATTTGTATTCTAAACTTTCATTATTAGAATAACTCTTTGCCGTGAACCCTTTTAAAGCAGCGCTGTATTTTAGATTTTTTAGTTGTCTTTCTGCTTTTTCTTTTTCAATATTTTTTAAGAAGGTAATATCTCTAGCTATAACTGAATATCCAGTTATTTTTCTGCTTTCATCTCTATTGATTGTTACCTTTTGAGAAAGCCATATTTCACCTCCATCTTTAGTAGTAATTGGAAATTCTAAAGTAGGAAAGTTTTCCATTTCTAATGAGGGATTAGAATAGAATTCAAGAACTCTTTGTTTAAAACTATCTTTGATTAAATGATTAAATTTCGAGGCATACAATTCTGTTAAACTAAATCCAGTGATTATTTCAGAATTTTTATTTATAAAAACGTAAGCACCATCACGGTCTAGCTCATAAATTATATCATAGGCAGATTCAACAATGTTTTCATATCGTTTTTGTGTTTCTATTTGTTGCGTTACTTCATGCCCGATACCAATTATTAGATCCTCAGAATATCTTTTATCATGCCATTCTATGTGCTTGTATGCTCCACTTTTAGTTTTTAGTTTCCGTACAAAGACTCTTTCGGAAGTCGTATTTGTATGAAATTTTTCCCCAATGAAATCAGGATCTTCAGTTACCTTCCAAAATAACATTCCCATAACTTCATCTACGGAATATCCTAAAATAGGAGTAATCGTTTCGCTGCAAAATAAAATTTCCCCTTTTCTAGTAGATACAACAATAAGAGAGTTTCCATTATTTATTATTTGATCAGAAAAACGGAATTTGTCTTTAACATTTAAACCTACAATATGCTGAATATAATTTATGGTAAAAACAATTAAAGAAAAATTGAACAATGCAATAGTTGTTTTAATGGGTAATATTTCTAAGTAAGTAACAATGACAATGTATGAAAAAGTGGAGGCTACAAAAAACCAATATAATTTTATAGGTTTAAAAACGGTATAAGCAAAGTAAAAAGTTACAATAAAAGCGAGGATAGGTATGATATCGGTCGGTGCAAAAAGTAAATTTTTACATATCAAACCAAAATAGAGCAGGTAAAATACAATGAAGATTCTTTGTATGTTCCGGAAAAGGAAAGCCGATTTGGTACTAATTACATATATAATTAAAAAAAATAAAGCGGTACTGATATTAAAAAAGAATAAGCTTTTTGGTCTTACACTAAAAATTTCATAATTAATTTCAGCTATAATATTTACAAATCCAAAGAAGAGAAGATAGAGTTGATATTCTTTATTGCGTATATATTCTTCATTATTTTTTTCTATTAATGTGCTCTTTAATTTTGTTTTTGTTTTGTTAAGAGTAAAAAATAAGAAGGCAATAAAAATTAATAAAAAAAACCACAATAAAGATGTTTTATTTGAAAAAATCATTTCAATCATGCCAGCAGTTGACAGTATGGCTTTTGGTGAGGATAGCCAGCAATAAGGGGTATGGTTTGAAAGAATCGTATGAAAAAAGCTATAGTAAAACACCATAGAGAATATTTTTTTTGAATTGAGGAAATGAAAATAACAGAGTGGTAATTTAATGTTTTTTTTATGACATTAACGCGATTTTATGATAAATAAAATCGCGTTTCCTATTATTTAAAACAAATTAGTTGTCTGTAATTTTTTCTATAATTCCTCCTCATGATCAAAACCGATAATTTCGCTGTACATTGCATAGTACATAGAGTAAACAAAGGGTATTGTGAAAAATACTCCGATGCAACATCCAATAAAGCCAACCATTGCACCTATAATAGCTACAATTATCAAGGCAAGAAGAATTAGGGGTTGTTTTAGTACAATTGAAAAACTATATCGTATCGCATCTACCGCTGTTAAATCACTGAAAATGATAAGTGGAATGGTTAGCATTGTAAAAAAAGATACCGCAACAGAGATCATAGGTCCCACCAGAATAACTCCGCTATAATTTAATAACATTGATACTCCGTTGCTGACTAGCAAAATTAGAAATGTTGCTGTAAAAATTTGAGAGAAATACTTAGGTGTGTAGTAACTAAAAACGGTTGAAACGTGAAATTCCTCATCTCGATCTGCGCAATAAGCCATTTTTATTAAACCTGCAGTTAATGGGCTAGTTAAAGATGAAAACAAAACAGATGCTCCCACGTAGATAATTAGATTCAATCCGCTAAGGCTTTCTAGATTTATACTCAACTCTTTCATAGACTCCTGAGATAGTGCTGCCAGCCCTAAAAGGCTTATAGTTATACTTGCTGCGATTGTCATCAAGATAACGGTAAATACAAATATCATAAGCCCCGCATATAGGGCTATTTTTTTATAATTTTCAAATGCTTTATTAAAAACTTTTTCGAAATCCAACTGATATCCATTGCGTATTATTTCTTCTATTCGGTCTTTTTTTTGATTCATTTTTTGGTTGGTTTTGTATTGGTTTAAAATTGTAAAGTGAGGTTATAATTTAAAATAGACTTCTTCAAAGGGAACCCTGAAGCGTTCACCATAAACGCCAGATTCTTCCCGTATTCCACAGCCTATAATCATATTTATTTCAGCTGCGGCTGGTAAATTTAATATTTTTTTTACCCTTAGAGAATCAAAGCCTTCCATAGGACAGCTGTCATAATTTATGGAGGCCATGCTAATCATAAAGTTTTGCGCGGCTAAAGCAGCACTTTTTTGGGCTACTATTCGCATATCGCTTCTTCTAGCTTGTCTATAAATAGGTTTAAATAGTCCGATGACTTGAAAAATAAGAAACTTTAGAGCACCCAGAATTCCTATGAAGTCAAAGTAGAGCGTAGGAACAATTTTTTGATAATAGTTCAGGGCAAATTTTTCTCTTTTCGAATAGTCTACAGGTGATTTTTCTCCGTACTGAGATTTTAAAAAGGCTACATTTGACTGTGCTCTTTTTCTCCATAAATCTTTTCTAGCTACCACGACAATCATTTGGCTTGCAGTTTTGGCTGCATTTTGATTAAAACTAGCCTCCGTAATTTTTTCTAAAACTTCGGCTGTAGTAATTTGGTAGAATTCCCACAGCTGCATATTACTGCTTGTAGGGGCAAGAGTAGCCAGACGAATGCATTCTTTTACTTTCTCATCATCAAGGGCTTCCTTTTTAAAGACACGTACAGAACGTCTGTATTCTATTGCTTCGCTTACTGACTTCTCTTTGATTAGATCCATTTCAATAATTTCTTGATCGTTGCTAGTTTGTCTTTATAAGGCGCATATCGCATTGGTAAATCTAACCAGTTTGCTTTTTTTACAATTGACTTTTTATGTGAAAAAGTGTCAAAACTTAAGGATCCATGATAGGCACCAATACCACTATGGCCTACGCCTCCAAAAGGTAAGCGTTTATTTGAAAAATGAACTACTGTATCATTTATACAACCTCCTCCAAAAGAGTAATTTTGAATGATTTTATTTGCAAATGATTTATTCTCAGTGAAAATATATAAGGATAATGGTTTCTCATATTTTGAAATCACGGCATGTATGTCTGCAGTACTGGAATATTCAAGTATGGGTAATAAAGGTCCAAATATTTCATCTTTCATAACAAGACTGTCAACATCAGACTCATCAATAAGCGTTGGTGCTATGTAACAGTCAGACTCGTTCGTTTGTCCACCAAAAATTACTTTATCGTTGTCAATCATTTCTGTTAGTCGACTCCAATTTTTAGTATTTACAATTCTGGCAAAATCAGGGGATTCTTCGGGTTTATTGCTATACGCAGCGGTTATTTCCTCTTTCATATAGTCGATAAACTTGCTTTTCATGTCTTTCTGAATCATGATATAATCTGGAGCAATACAAGTTTGTCCCGCATTTATAAATTTTCCCCAAACAATTCTTTTAGCTGCAAGTTTCAAATTAGCAGTTTCATCAATAATACATGGATTTTTTCCGCCAAGTTCTAATGTAACGGGAGTCAGGTGTTGTGCTGCCGCCTGCGCAACTATTTTTCCAACAGGAACACTTCCAGTAAAAAAGATGTAATCCCATCGTTGTGATAGTAAATTTTTGGACACATCCACACCACCTTGAATAACTTCCACATGGTTGACATGGAATGTTTTTGCTATTATTTCAGCAATAATAGCAGATGTTTTAAGTGTTAATTCAGATGGTTTAAGTACGACTTGATTTCCTGCCGCAACTGCAGAAACCAAAGGACAAAGAGCCAACTGGAACGGATAATTCCATGGAGCAATAATTAATACTTTTCCATAGGGATCTTTGTAAATATAATCTTTGGACGGAAAATTGAGTAGCGATGGAAAAACCTTTTTTGGCTTCGCCCATTTACTCAAGTTCTTAATAGTGTCTTTTAATTCAGAAATAACATAACTGGTCTCCGTTAAGACTGCTTCAAAAGCAGGCTTTTTGAAATCATCATACAATGCTTTAATGATATCATCTTCATGGATTATAATGTTATTGAGCAGTTTTGTTAAAGTCTCTTTTCTATATTCTATATTAGTCTTATAGTTCATTATAAATAGGGGTAATTAATTTATATGCAAGTTAATTCTTAAATTTTAATAATGATTTTTTAATCAACTAAAATTATAGTGCATTCCAGATTACTTCATTAGGCACTGGGGCAATGATTGATAATGTTTCTTTAGATACCGGATGTACAAAGACTAATTTTCTAGCATGCAAATGGATGCCACCGTCAGGATTGCTTCGATCAAAACCGTACTTTAAATCTCCTTTTATAGGAGAGCCTATAGCAGAAAGTTGTGCCCTAATTTGATGGTGTCTTCCCGTATGAAGGTTAATTTCCAGCGCAAAGTAATTGTTTAATTCCTTAAAAACGGTATAGTCCAAGCTGGCTAACTTGCTGTCTGGAACTTCTTTTATATGCGCTTTTGAAGTATTGTTTTTTTCATTTCTTTTGATGAAATGGATTAACTTGTCTTGAGAGTTGGCAGGTTTATTTTTTACAATGGCCCAATAGGTTTTTTGCGTTTCCCTGTTTTTAAATAACTCATTCAAGCGAGGTAGTGCTTTACTGGTCCTGGCAAAAACTACAATTCCAGTTGTGGGTCTGTCTAAACGGTGCACCACACCAAGAAAAACTTCACCTGGTTTGTTGTGTTTTTCTTTGAGATATTCTTTTACGACCTCAGATAAAGGTTTGTCTCCTGTTTTATCGCCTTGTACAATATCGCCTACTCGTTTATTAACCACAATAATATGGTTGTCTTCATGTAAGACTTGGAGATTGTTTTTGTTTGAAATTATTTTCAAAATGAATTTTATAATTTAGGTATTGTAAGAAAAGTATAATCGACTTTAAATATCAACTCCTTAAACTTAATAGTTTAAGGAGTTGATATTCTGTTTTTAATACTGTTCTTTTTCATTAGGGAAGTCACTCGATTTTACATCGGCAACATATTGACCAATAGCGGTCGTCATTCCTTCGTATAGATTCATGTATCTTCTTAAGAAACGGGGACTAAATTCATTGTTCATCCCTAACATATCGTGAATTACAAGCACTTGTCCGTCAACGCCACCACCGGCACCAATTCCTATTACTGGAATCGAAATACTTTTGGCAACTTTTTCAGCTAAATGTGCTGGAATTTTTTCTAAAACTAAAGCAAAACAGCCTAGTCTTTCTAATAATTGAGCATCCTCAACTAATTTGTCTGCTTCTTCTTCTTCCTTTGCGCGAACGGTATAGGTTCCGAATTTATAGATTGACTGTGGTGTTAAACCCAAATGCCCCATTACTGGAATACCTGCATTTAATATTTTTTTTATTGATTCTTTAATTTCTTTTCCACCTTCCAGTTTTACTGCATGCCCACCACTTTCTTTCATAATTCTAATTGATGAACGCAAGGCTTCCTTTGGATCTGACTGGTAACTTCCAAAAGGCAAATCAACCACTACTAGTGCTCTTTCTATTGCTCTAACAACAGAAGAGGCATGGTATATCATTTGGTCTAAAGTAATCGGTAAAGTTGTTTCATGTCCAGCCATCACATTTGAAGCAGAATCACCCACAAGAATCACATCAATACCGGCTGTATCCACAATTTTAGCCATGGTGTAATCATAAGCGGTAAGCATAGAGATTTTTTCTCCATTGGCTTTCATTTCAATCAATGATTTAGTGGTAATTCTTTTATAATCTTTTTTTGCGACAGACATAGTTATGTTTTTATGAATTGTAAAAGTAATAAAACAAATGATTAAGCAACAAAAAAATGGATTCGAGTTTCATCGAATCCATCTTTATAAAGTAACTTTTCAGGGAATTAGTTTTTCAAATCGGGAAATTCCAAATCTAGAGCAAATACTAAATTCGTTTTTTTTAATTCGCGAAGACCGATTCTGCTAGTTTTTGTCAATTTTAAAAATCAAGACTATCTTAAAATTTTGTCTAATACTGTAATATAGTTATCAATATTTTCAGTGTTGGTATTTATGGCCACACTGTTTTTATTGTAAGGGGCGTACATGTTGATATTATCACGGGAAAAAAGTCCGACTGTAGTCGCTTTTGATGCGCTGGCCAAATGCATAATTCCACTATCGGCACCAATAAACACTTCTGTATTTGCTATTAGAGCTCCTATTTCACGAACGTCTCTACTGTAAAATGTAGGTGCTTTAAAGCCTATTTGAGAAACATTTTCAACGGGAAGTACTTCAATGATATTGTAGTCTGAATATTCCGCTTTTAAGCGATCATAGAAGGGTGCCCACCATGACTCAGAGTAGCATTTATCTGCAGTTGCAAAAGTAAAGATGCAAATGGTCTTTTTGTCGTTTTGTACAATACTTTGCAGTGTTTTTTTTGCTTCAGCAAGTTCAGAATCGCTTAGCTTTAAGTCTAAATTAGGGATAGGATTGTTGTTTTCTTTAAATCCAAGCTTGGTTAGATAATGTCTGAAGTTGTAAACGGGATATTTTGCAATGTGTTCATAATCATTATGCTTTAATTGAATATCGTCAACATCATCGCCGAAAAATTTGTACTTTGAACTCACAAATTGAGCAGATAATCTTCCTGATGAAGAGTTCTCTACTACATTAATAACAATGTCGTAACTGTACTTTTTTAACGATAACCATCCTTTAACGTATTTAGTAAGATCCTTAAAAGGTTTTCTAGGCAGTTGAATTATTCGATTTATATTTGTGTAATTTTTAAATATAATGGGAGCTAATCCACCATTCACAAATAAATCTATTTCGCAATCAGGAAAGGTTGTAATGACTTCCTGTAATAGGGGAGTAATCAACAACTGATTTCCTAATCTTGGGTTTGGTCTACTAATTAAGATTTTTTTAAATTTCACTTTGGTCAAATCGACATTTTTATCAAATTGTGAACTCCCAACGTTTTTAGTAAGGCTACGCATTAATTTTCGTCTCAATACGTTAATGTCTTTTTTTAAACTCATGATTTATTTAAAATTTATTTTAATCTGTACTTTAATGCAAATTCCAGTTGTTTTACAATTTTCTTAACTGTTGTAAAACAGTTTTCAAAGAAACGATTTTTTTTTAAATCCTAAAGAAGTAAACCGACTCTTTAAGTAAAAAAGAAGAGTGCTCTGTTGCTGCTTGGTTTTTTAATGGCATGTCTTTTGTATTACTGCAGCGGATTGTATTAGAATAGTACAATTGAAAAAAAATCAAAAAAATGAAGTATTTTATCTTGCTGTTGCTGCTGTCTAGTTCTGTGTATTCTCAAGAACAGGTTTTTAATGTGCAGCGCTATTGTGTTGACGAGTTCCCTTTTAAGATAGGGGAATGTGACATTTCAGGAAACGAATATTCCTTTGTGTTCGTCGATAGAAAAAAGGATGATGTGGTATTCTTTTTTACCAATATGAAATTGAAATATAAAATCATCAAGGCTGTGGTCTATTCTCAAGATCCAAATTATACGCTTTATTCCTTAGAAAATGCAGAAGGTCATGTAGAGATGAAAATCAACAAACAGAACACTAAGATGGAATTCCTATATCCCAACAACCACATTTATTTAACGGTGGGTAAATCAACAAAGCTGTAATTGCTTTTTTAATTCGATAACTTTAGTTTATAATCGCAATTTCTTCTTTGGGTTGTTTTATTCGAACAGTTATTTTTTTGTACTCCCATTCTGTTCCATTTTTATAAGCAGAAATATCCATTTTACCATTTGCCTTGCTGCCTTTGATTCTAACTGTTATTGTTACAGCTGTATTATCATTCGTGTATTTTGTATCTCCTTCTAGAATGGCTAACTTATCAATAGGTTCGATTGCTCCAAGGACTTCTTTTACTCTTTGGTTTGCATTACCTTTTTGAATAGCTTTATTATAAAGTGAATTATCAGAATAAGCTTGAGCAAAATCAGTTACTGTGCTGTTGATGCTAGTTGTTCCAATCACAATTGCGCCAACTGTAAATAGTACGATGCAAGTTGGTAGAAACCATTTCCAATTTGTTTTCCACCACCTTGTTGTAGTAATTAATTCGTTATCCATTATTACTGATTCTGGTTTATTTGAGTAAACAAGCATTGTAATGCTAATATAACTGTTTTATTGTATTTAAAATTTAGGGCTTGAATAAGTTGAAGCGTCATGTTCATACAAAATACCCTAGCCCCGGTAGAAGCGGCATCCTTTATAACTGCCCTTTTCGGCAGGTGTAAAGATATAGCGTATAACGGGAAATAGCTCTTAAAAAAGAAACCACCCTCTTATTTTGCGATAAAAGGATGGTCTTTATATTTTAGGATAATTTAATTATTATGCAGTTGTAGGATAGTATTTTTTTCTAAACCAAAAAGCGACATTCACTAAGGCTATCAATGCTGGGACTTCGACTAACGGGCCTATGACACCGGCAAAAGCTTGTCCGCTATTAATTCCAAAGACACCTATGGCAACTGCGATTGCTAATTCGAAATTGTTTCCTGTTGCTGTAAATGCAATAGCAGTACTTTTAGAATAGTCGGCACCAAAGTATTTACCAACCATGAAGCTCAAAACAAACATCAAAGTGAAGTATATAACTAGTGGAATGGCGATTCGAACCACATCCATCGGTATCTGAACAATCAATTCTCCTTTTAAGCTAAACATAATCACAATCGTGAATAATAAAGCGATAAGGGTAATTGGGGAGATAAAAGGCACGTATTTATTCTGGAACCAGTCTTCGCCTTTTAAATAGATTAAAGTATATCGACTTATGATTCCCAATGCAAATGGAATTCCTAAATAAATACCAACACTTTCTGCGATTTGGGCAATACTGATATTGACATCAAAACCGGTATAGCCAAAATAGGGAGGAAGTACGGTGATAAAAATATACGCATAAACACTATAAAGTAATACTTGAAAAATGCTGTTTAAGGCAATTAATCCCGCTGCATATTCTCTGTCTCCGTCAGCAAGGTCGTTCCAAACTACAACCATTGCTATACAACGAGCAAGTCCTATAAGGATAACGCCAATCATGTATTCAGGATAGCCATTCAGGAAAATGAGCGCTAGGGCAAACATTAAGATTGGGCCTAGGACCCAATTCAAGAATAAGGAAGCACCTAATACTTTTGTGTTTTTAAATACTTCTCCCATTTGTTCGTATTTTACTTTTGCCAATGGTGGATACATCATCAGGATAAGTCCAATTGCCAAGGGAATATTAGTGGTTCCGCTGGAAAACGAATTGATAAAGTCTCCACTGGAAGGGAAAAAATTCCCAATGGCAACTCCTATTGCCATGGCAAGGAATATCCATAGGGTTAAATAACTATCGAGAAAGCCAAGTTTTTTTCTGTTCACTGCAGGAGCGCAATTAGTTGCAGACATATTATTTTTTTATTTGTGAGAATACGTAGAAAAGTTCCGTTGCGATTTGGATGCTCCTTTCTTTGTATTTTTCTTCTTGTTGAGGTGTGTTGTCAAATGCCTTTGGGTCTTCAAAAGTAATTGGGATTCGTTTCTCAGCACCAGCAATAAACGGGCAGCCACCATCTGCTTGTGAGCAGGTCAGTATCGCCGCAAAGGCGGATTGCGGGTTAAAACTGTCGTCATAAGTTTTAGAAAACCCAATAATAGGATGTTCATTCTCACTATACTTGATACTGTAAACGGGGTTTTTACCTTCAGAAAGGGGTTTCACCTGGAATCCTGCTTGTTCTAATGTTTTGGCTGCCATAGGGAATACTGCCGTAGCTTCTGTCCCGCCTGAATAGCAAAATACATTTTTCACATTGAAATGTGCTGCAGCTGTTTGCGCCCACACTTGAGATAAATGACTTCTCCTTGAATTGTGTGTACAAATAAAGTTAAGTCGGACTTCTTTTTCCTTACTCACTTTCTCTTGGATAAAGTCAATAAGAGGTAATAGTACCGTTTTACGTTCGGGAGAAATAGTTTCGAATTTAAAAAAACGAATTTCATTTTCTATCGAAGTGAATAGGCTGGTCTTTAATTGAGACATATAAAAAGCAGGTTTTAATTAACAACAACCTCCTCCTGGAGTACAACTGTTCGTTTGAGTTGGTATTTCAGAGAGTTTTGTTTTTTGTTTTTCCTGCGGAATTCCGCATGCGTCCTCTGCTAGGCAGGCAGTTTTTTTGTTCAATAATGTAAAATCCTTTCCGTTGAATCCTAAGTCGTATTTACCAATAGTTTCTGCTTGATACTCGACCTCTATTTCATAGTCTTCAATTCCTAAAACTTTTTCAGATAGTGTAATGATATCCAATAGTTTCTTTGGTTTTAAACGGTGCTCAAAATCGTTAGCATCCCACAACTGGAAGTTCACCACGGTTTCGTTTCTTACTTTTCCACCACAGTCAATGAAATTTTTGGTAATTAAACCTACTTCAGTGACGTGAAAATGTTCTGGAACATAAGTGCCGTTTGGCAATTGAAAAGTAACATTTTCTAAAGTGCTTAGCTGTTTTTTAATTTCTGATAACTTCATTTTTTTATAATTTAAAAATTAACAACATTGATTTTTTTTGCTTTCTAAATACGTGTTTACTTGCTGGAAAAAACCGCGTATTTTAGAGAAGCCTTCTTCGTCTAGGCAATAGCAAATAGCATTTCCTTCAAAACTTCCTTTGATGAGTCCGGCGTTTTTTAATTCCTTTAAGTGTTGCGATACGGTGGGTTGTGCCAGAGGCAATTCATTTACGATGTCTCCGCAAACACAGCTATTTACTTTTATCAGATGCTGAATGATGGCAATGCGAGCGGGATGGCCAATTGCTTTAGCTAAGATAGCTAGCTCATTTTGCTCTTCTGTAAAATGTTCTGTTTTAGTAATTCCCATCGTTATATATTTATATTGCAATATTACGATAAGTAATAGTGACAAGCAAATTTAGAGTAATTATTTTTTTACACAAAAAGAGTACTTGGAGGTGCTTTTTTTGTGTTGAAACAGTCAGGTTTTGGTCCTGTTTTAATTGATTACTGAGTACTATAACTCAAACGTGGCTTTTGGAATGGCATGGAACCCTACAGATTTTACTTTATTTTCGATATCCGTTAATGAAACTATTTGTTTAGTATGTACCGTAAATTCTCTTGGGAAAATTTCAATATTAACGATTACATCATTAATTCCCTCCAATTCTAATAGGCTATTTTTAATTTCTATTAAATCTTTTTCTTCCATAGCATTTGTTCCAAAAATTTTACCGTGATTTCCTGGGATAATATTTTGTGATAGTAAACTCATGTTTTTTGTTGTTTTAAGATTAGTATAATAAAAGCACGTGAAAACGAACTTTTTTGGCTGTTTAAAATTAGTGATTTATTAGGTATAAACTATAAAAATAAGTCTGCTATTTTTAATTGTGCATGACTGTGAAAATTGGAGTAGTTTGTAACTATTCAATTAGCAACAAATAGACTTTAAGTGTAGCAGGTTAATTATCCGTTACTATTTAAAGAAAAATAGAACAGCTGTTTTATTAAAAAATGATTAACTTAGTATATTAAATAATAATAAGTTTAAACCTTAATAAAGATGGAAAATAAAGATAATAAACCAAGCTCTAAATCTCTAAAAATGGAAGAAACAGATCAAGAAAAAAATCTTGAATCTTTAAACTATCCGCCAAGTGAAGATATCTATAATAAGGGACATAAAGAGGGTGATATAAATCCTGCTGATATCACCAAAAAGAAAATACCAGTTGAAATTAATAACGAAAGAGAATTAAACGAGAAAAGTTTTGAGGAAGATATGTCAGGTAGTGATTTAGATGTTCCTGGTTCAGAGTTAGACGATGCACAAGAAAAGATAGGAAGTGAGGACGAAGAAAATAACTATTACAGCATTGGTGGTGATAATCATAATGATTTAGATGAAGACAATGGATAATTAATTAAAAGTCAAAATAGCTTGTGGAACCTTAGTCCTTAATGTTGACTTATTACATCGACACACATAAAACTAAACGTCAGTTGCTGATACTAATGAATGTTATTGTAGGTGTACAATGCAAAAAGTACTAATAGAAAAGTGATCACAACTAAATTAATAATGATAATCACACTGCTTTTGACTAAAGAGACTACAAATTTGTGTCCGTAAAAACGACGGTGCGCTGGAAAGAAATAGTAGATCATCCAAAATATCCCTAGCGACTTTAAACTAAAGTGAGCCCATTCCATAACTTGGTTTTTTTCAAATAAAGGAAAGATTTTATCGGTATAAAATAGGGTTAGTACTAGTAAGAGTAAAAACGAAAAATAATGCAAGGTAAAGATACCACTATCATAATAATACCATTTTTTCTTGTCATGAAAAAGCCATAAAAAAAAGGCGAAAACTGGCATATACATAAACAACAAAGTTGGTAAATTATGTACAAATGAATCAGTGAACTTTTCAATAATTTGTTCGTTTGTATTTTCTTCTTTTACGGTTAGCCACTTTTTAAGAAACCAATATTCTGTGTCGCTTACTTGTGCCTTTTTACTACCATGTTTCTGAATAGAATCTAATTCGATGATGGATTTATATCCAAAATCAGCCACTTCTTTTTTAGGAACCGAAGGACTGGGCTGGTTGTGGTTTATTTTATCAATTTTATCTGTTTGCTGTAGTATTTTTTTTATGGTATCATTATTCTGCTGCGATAATATTCCAACTTTTGTTAATCCATCCACACTTTTCTCTTCTATATGTAAAGAGTCAATTGTAGGGATGATTATTTGTTCGTGTTTTATTACAGTTGTGGTTATTTCTTTTTCCGTATTATTAGGAAACAAAGAGATCATTAAAAAAGTCACAAAACTAATAAAAATATAAAGTCTTATGGGATTCAAATAAGACAAACGTTTTCCGGCCATATATGCTTTAGTTAAAGCGGCGGGTTTAAAAAACAAATTAAATATTGTTTTCCAAAACGAATTGTCATAATGTGTTAAGTCTTCAAAAAAATGAATAAAGATATGGTGAAAAGTCTTGCGACTCACGGTGTTTTCCTGTCCGCAATTTGGACAATACCGTTGATCGACAACATGATTGCAATTGAGGCAGATTTTATCTAGACGTATTTTTTCTTTTGACATGGGCAATTAGTAGGAATCAATTCCAAGTTGTAAAGTTATTAAACTTTTAAAACGTATTTTTATTAATTTCACAAGATTTAACATACTGTTATTTTTTATAAATAGTCTACCTATTCTGTCGCACATTCCTCATGAAAGTGCATTGTTGAAGGTGATGTTTTGGATCTTAAGAGATAATGCAAAAGTAGATTTTTAATCCATAAATATAATATCTTAATTTTTATCAATGTTTTATTCTAAATCGCAAGTGATATGTCTCTAGAAAAAAACACATCGAAAACTTACTTTTAGTTCTAAACTAGAGCCAAGAAGGGGTATTGCAAAGTCAAAAGAGAAGTTGGTCTTTGTGGTGCAAAAACATGATTTATCAATTTTGCATTATGATTTCCGTTTAAAAATGAACGGTGTATTGAAAATTTGGGCTGTAGCCAAAGGATTGTCGATGAATCAGTCTGATAAAAGAGTAGCGATTAGGGTAGGAGATCATGGAGCAAGTCGAAAACCTATGAAGTAGCAAAATTTAGGCATAAATATCAGTTAGTCTAAAAAGAAAAACTCATTGTTTCTCACGCCTCTAATGCGGGGCTAAAAAATCATCCTTACGATTACAATGATTTTGTGGGCGGGATCTCAAAGTAAATTATGGAGTTGGTAAAGTGATAGTATGTGATAGAGGAACGTATTGGCTGACTGGTACTCCTGAGGAAGGCTAGATAGAAAGCATTTTTATACCTGATATTGAAAAAGTGCGCTGTCTATTATTCTGAAAGGACTTAAACTGTAGGCAAATTTACATTAGTAAAACTAAGGAAACATAGGATAATGCCTGGCTTTTAATAAAAAAACGAAGGCTATCCAAGTTATAACAATGTAGTGATACAAGATAATACGGTGTTGTCACATATTATGTTAGAGGATTTTTAAAAAGAGCGGATAGAATAGTAACACATTAATTATTCTGAATCTTAAAAAATAAAGCCTGCAACAAAAAAGTAGTTTGTTGCAGGTTTTATTTTTATTATTTGGCGTTGTATTTTATAGAGTTCGCGCTTTGTACATATGAGTTTTACTTCATTTTTTTAAGGGTTAATCATTATAAACATTTGAGCCATGCTCATGAATATCTAAACCATCAATTTCTTCTTCTTTACTAACTCTTAATCCCATAGTTTTCTTTAGAATAAAAAGAACTATAAAGGAAGCAGCCATTGCCCATGCCGCTATTGAGAACACTCCGATAGCCTGAATACCTAGTTTTTCAAATCCACCACCGTAAAGTAAACCACCATCAGTAGCAAAAACACCTACTAATAAAGTACCTAAGGCGCCGCATACACCGTGTACAGAAATAGCTCCAACTGGATCGTCAATTTTTAGTTTTTTGTCAATAAATTCAATTGAGAATACAACCGTTCCACCACAAATAAGTCCGATAAAGAATGCTCCCATTGGGTTTACAACAGCACAACCAGCGGTAACACCCACAAGTCCAGCCAATACTCCGTTTAGAGTCATAGAGATATCTGGTTTTTTATACACAGCCCAAGTCAAGAACATAGCAGCCAATGCACCAGAAGCTCCTGCAAGATTTGTTGTGATAAAAATAGCAGCTACTTTCAAAGCATTGTCACCAGAAATTGCTAATTGTGACCCTGGATTAAAACCAAACCATCCAAACCATAAAATAAATACCCCTAATGCTCCTATCGTTAGATTGTGTCCAGGTATTGCGTTTACGGTTCCGTCAGCATTATATTTTCCAATTCTAGGTCCTACTAAAGCAGCAGCAACTAATGATGCCCAACCACCAACTGAGTGTACAACAGTTGAACCGGCAAAATCAGTAAAGCCCATTTGTGCTAACCATCCGCCTCCATTCCAAACCCAACTACCAGAAATTGGATAAATAACTAAAGTCATTAATAAGGAGAAGATTAAATAGGTAGTGAATTTTGTTCGTTCAGCAATAGCACCAGAAACGATGGTTGCAGCCGTTGCGGCAAATACAGTTTGAAAAAACAAACTATGCATGTCTGCAGCAGTATCAAAAAACCAACTTGGAGTTCCTATCACAGAATGTATTGATTCTCCATACATTAATGAGTATCCTATTGCCCAGAAAGCGACACTACCAATACAAAAATCCATTAAGTTTTTCATTATTATATTCCCTGTGTTCTTTGATCTGGTAAATCCAGCTTCTACAAGCGTAAAACCTGCTTGCATAAAAAACACTAAAATTCCGCAGATTAACACCCACATTAAGTCTAATACAGCATTCGTATCCATAGTATATTTTTTTATTAGTTAGTTATAGAGGTTGGTTAGTTAAGAGCGTCTGATCCCTTTTCTTTTGTTCTGATTCTATAAGTTTCTTGGATTTCAGAAACAAATATTTTTCCATCGCCAACCATTCCTGATGATGCCGCTTCTAAAATCGCATCAATCGTTTTCTCTAAAAATTGATCTGAAACGACCACGGAAATATATCTTCGTTGAATGTCTGTGGTACTATAGGTTATTCCTCTGTATACATGCCCTTCTTTTTCATTACCCACTCCAGTAACATCCCAATAGGTAAAGAAATTGACTTCGATTTTGTGTAAAGCTTCTTTAACTTCATCAAATTTTGATTTTCGAATAACAGCTTCGATTTTTTTCATTAGATAAATAATTTAGTTAATATTGATTAATTGGTTTTGGTTGTTATTTTGTTCTTGATCCAACGTTTTAAATAGCTTAAATTAATTCGTTGTTGATACTATTTTCAGTCATTGATTTTGACGAATTTATTAACTTTTCTTTAAGAGAAGAAAGATTAATAAATGTTTTTGATCCATATTTGAAAGAATTATCAATTACAAAAAATGGCTTCCTGATTTTAGTTATTCGGTATTTTTAGACTGAAATATCGAAATATTCATAATTGATATTTTTAACAACACCCCCTATTTTTTACGGGGCGTATGTTTTATTTTTATAAAATATACTATTTTAAAGCTTTTTAAAGGACAGTATATTTTTTTAAATGAGTACATTTAGTGAGTAATTTTTTAATTGTAATTTTTAGGCGTTGTGACTTCTGGTGTATTTTTAGGTGTGAAGATATCGTGTTGTTTAAATTTTAATGCAAAAAGAAACAGCCTTTAATCCTGATTAGGATAAAGGCTGTTTCTTGATTATGATTTAAAAATAGCAGTACAGGAAGTTACTAAAAGTTGAGAATTGGATTAGTGTATTTTTTCAAGTTCCAGATATTTCATACTCATTTCATCTTCAAGTTTTTCAATTTCATTCCGCCAAAAAACAATTTTATTTGCTATTGAGCTAATTTCGTCCTCGCGTTCGCCATTTGTTCTTAAAAAATGAAATTCTCGGGCATCATTTAATTCGTTTTTGGAATTGTTTAAATTGGAATGTGTGACCGTAAGTAAATTTTTAATGGATGAAAGCCGATTATTGATGGCTAGCTTTCTTTCTTTTCCAATCCTTTCCGATTCTATTTTCTCTTGTTCAGCAATAAAGTTCTTCTGATCTTCAATTTCTTTTTCCTGTATTTTATACTGATGGTTGTTGTATTCAGTTTGGTTGTTTCTCTCCTCTAATTTTAAAGTTCTACTCTCTAGTATAGTATTAAAAATTAAGGTTCCGATAATTAAAACTAACATTCCAGCAACCAGAAATAAGGGTTTTTTATTTACACGTGCAAACTTCTTAATTTCATTTTCAGATTCGTTTTTTGAAGGTGTTGGAGGGCCAACGAAACACTTAATTGGCGGGGGTATGGAAAACAATGATTTCTTTAATTCCTCCACCTCTCCTGCTTGTTTCCAATCTTCCATTCCTTCGCACCACACGGAAGCGGTTTTGGTTATTTTTTTTGCTTTTAATTCGGCAAAATTAAAAGGACCGCTAAGTATTGTTCCGTCATGTAAGTAATAGGTATTCATAGGCGTTATTTTAATGGATGCTATTAATTTTAATTTGATTCTGCGATAATCCTCCATTTTTGTTCTTACTATATTCTTTATTTTAAACAGATTAGTCAAAAAAAAAATATAGTTCTGAGTCAAAAGCAGAACCCCATTTTATTATAAAGCAAACAACATGCCTTTTGTGATACTAAATAGTAATTATGTAACTATTTTCGAAAATTCCTATTTGTGTTTTTAAAATGACATTACTCCTATTTAAGTCTCGATTGTGTGACTGAAGTTGCGCTGCTTATTTAAGCCTTTCAGTCATGATTTGAGTAATTTGACAGATTTGTAAAGCTTTATAATTGTGCTTTTCAGAAAGATAGTGTATTGATAGGTCTTCAGTCGTAACAGATTTTGGTTGCAATAAGAGGGAGTGATTTTAGGTTCATATTACGTTTTACTGAATAGTTCAATTGTTTTGGCGATTGCATCGTCAAAATTTTCCCAAGTTTTTTCTGAGGTTAAATCTGTTGCGATAAATGTTTTATTAAATTTTGATAACAGCGTAAAATAGACATAACCGCCTAACATCAGATGAAAAGCGGCGTTAAGGGATTCGTCTTTTGTATTTGTAGTAAATGTTTTTCCTACTTGTGCATTGAAATACTTAAAAAGACTTTTAGTGTCTTCATTATTTTCAATCAATTGCCAGCGCAGAATTTCTTGGGTTAAAGTGTTTTGTCGAAGTTCTTTGGTTCCTTCTTTAATGAAACCTTTTAAGTTTTCTAAATTATCCTTTTTATCATCAATGACTGATAAAGATTTAAAGAAGTCCCCTTTTTCGGCAAAACGTAACAATAAGCCTTTCATCCCACCAAAATAACGGTAAATTAATGATTTAGAAACTCCAGCTTCTTTAGCTATTGCATTTATCCCTACTCCCTGAGGGCCTTTTTCTTTTAAAATATCCAAAAAGGCTTTGTAAATCTTTTCTTCGGTAGCTGCTCTGTCTTTTTTCATTATAATTTGGATAGATGTAATACACCACCTAATGTTATTCCGGATTCAATTATGCGGGGGTAATGTTGTTGTAATAATTGGAACATATATGGTAAAGGTACTTCATTAAAAGTTCCGTAATCTTCAAGGTACTCCATAAAAGCTTTTTTTCCACTTTCATCAAATTCTTGAAATATAGAATCATTTTCTCCGTCAAACTCTAGAACTTTTACATTGAGCATCTCACAGAGTTCCTTGTTGAATGCGGGAGTTGCTTTTATCCATTTGTTATTCAGGTAGATTTCGATATAACCATGAGGTACGAGCACGTCTGAACCAAATTTTTCGACAATTTGATCTACCGCTATATGGTTTTTTACTTTTGCCAATCCAAGTCTAGCCGGAATATTCTCTGCTCTTAAAATCGCAATCAAAATAATTACTTTGTCAATACAATGACCACTTTTGTGAGTTGTTAATTCAGAGGCACGCCATTCTTCGTTTATTAAACTAAAGCGATAAGGATAATACGGCCAGTTATCGCGAACGTATTTGTAAGCTTTTATCGCAAATTCTTTAGGTGTTGTTGCTTCATCTGTGGTTAAAGAGGCATGTATAGCTTGTATTTTATCGTCGGCTAAATCAAAGTGATAGGTTTCTTGAGTGTATTGTTCCATAGCGAATAAATTAGGTAACCTATTGGTTACCTGCAAAAATAATGCTTTAATAATTTAAATTTAGATAAATTAGAGTATATTTGTTACCGTATGGTAACATTTTTTAAATTATGTTACCAAGTGGTAACTTATAATTAATAAAAATGGAAGCATATATCTACGATTCAGTTCGGACGCCAAGGGGGATTGGAAAAGGGAACGGTTCTTTAGCAGCGGTCAGTCCAGTTCAATTATTAACTACCTTGTTGACCGCTATAAAAGAAAGAAACAATTTAGACACTAGTTTTGTTGCAGATTTAATTGTAGGCTGTGTCACTCAGGTAGGAGAACAAGGAGGAAATGTTGCCAAAGTCGCTGCACAATGTTCTAATTATGGAGATCATCTCTCTGCCGTTTCTCTAAACCGTTATTGTGCTTCTGGACTAGAGGCAATTAATCAGGCTGCAGCTATGATTAAATCAGGATGGTCTGAGTTGATTATTGCTGGGGGAGTAGAATCCATGTCTAGAGTGCCCATGGGAATTGACGGTTCTGCTTGGTTAATGGAACCCGATGCCGCTTTTGGAAAATTTGTTCCTCAAGGAATTTCGGCCGACTTGATAGCGACGAAATATGGATATTCCCGAAACGATGTAGATAGCTTTGCGGTAAATTCTCAAAAACGTGCTGCGTTTGCACAACAAAACGGCTTTTTTGATAAATCAATAATTCCAGTAACGGATATAAATGGCTTGGTTCATCTGGCAAAGGATGAATACATTCGAGCAAATACCACCATAGATATTTTATCTAATTTATCGCCAGCATTTGAAAAAATGGGAGAACAACTGTTTGATCAAACGGCGATTGATAAATACTTAGAAATCGAAAAAATAAATCATGTGCATCATGCCGGTAACTCTTCTGGGCTTGTGGATGGTGCTTCATTAATGTTGATTGGTTCCAAAGAAATAGGGGAGAAGCTCGGGTTAAAACCAAGAGCAATAATCAGAATGGGAGCTGTATTGGGCAGTGAGCCTTTGATAATGCTTGAAGGGCCAATTCCAGCTACTAATAAAGCATTGCGCAATGCCAAAATGAATGTGAGTGATATTGATGTTTTTGAAGTTAATGAAGCTTTTGCAGTCGTTCCAATGCGTTTAATGGATCATTTTAATATCGATCACTCAATTGTAAATACCAATGGAGGAGCAATAGCGATGGGGCATCCATTAGGAGCAACAGGCTGTATGATTCTTGGAACTGCTTTGGACGAATTAGAACGTCAAAATAAAAGTACCGCTTTGGCAACTTTATGTGTTGGTGGAGGAATGGGAATAGCAACGATTATTGAACGTATTTAGAAACTAATTATCCTTTAGATTATGATTAATAAACATATAAAATATAGTGTTGATAGTGAAGGTATTGCAGTTGTTACTTGGGATGTCGCAGATTCACCGGTAAACATCATGAATGAATCTACGATGGCCGAATTCTTTTTGACTATAAACCAAGCCATAACAGATGATGCCGTTAAAGGGATTGTTATTGCTTCCGCCAAAAAGGATTTTATAGCTGGCGGTGATTTAAAATGGTTTTTAAATTATGATAAATCAAAAAAGGAATGTTTTGATATGCTCATGCAAACCAATACCTATTTACGAAAAATGGAGACTTGTGGCAAACCAGTTGTAGCTGCGATAAACGGTCTTGCACTTGGTGGTGGATGCGAAATTGCATTAGCTTGCCATCACCGGATCATGAGTACCCATTCAAAAAGTTATATCGGATTGGTCGAATGTTCTGTTGGTTTGTTCCCGGGAGCGGGAGGTACACAACGCTTTTTGAGGATGCTTGGCCCACAGAAAACGATCCAATACATTACACAATCCAAAAAACTAACTGCAGAACAAGCCTTAAAAGATGGCCTTGTGGATGAAATATGCAATCCCGAAGACGATATCGTAATGTTGGCTAAAGACTGGATACGTACGAAGGGAACTAGTATGCAACCTTGGGATAACAAAAAATTTAAAGTACCGGGAACTCCAATGGGTGTGGGACAAATTTCTGGAGTTACTGAATTTTTCAGTGTTTCGAATGCGATGGCTTATAAAACAACTCATGGAAATTTACCACATATAAAAAATGTACTCAGTGCGATTTATTACGGAGCAGCCTGCCACATTGATAAAGCATTAGAAGTTGAAGCAAGCTATTTTGTGGATACCTTATTCAGTAAGGAAACCAAAAATATCATTCGGGCTTCCTTTATTTTTATAAACGATGCCGCCAGAGGGAAATCAAAACCCAAAGGCTATGACCGGGTTTCTTTCAAAAAAATTGGAGTTATAGGAGCAGGAATGATGGGAGCAGGGATTGCTTATGTTAATGCAAAGGCAGGAATAGATGTGGTGCTGAAAGACGTGAGTGTAGCAAAAGCAGAAAGTGGGAAAGACTATATAAAGATACAAGAGCAGAAAAAACTACAAAACGGATATACAACTGAAGATAAAATTGATGCGCTATTGCAAAAAGTTAAAACTTCAGCTTCAAATACTGATTTAGCGTCTTGTGATTTGATTATTGAGGCCGTTTTCGAAAATGAAAAACTAAAAAACACGATTACTGTCGAAACCGAAAAAGTGATTAATGAAACGGTGATTTATGCTTCGAATACTTCAACGATTCCGATAACCCAACTTGCGAAATCCTCCTCTAGACCAGATAAATTTATAGGGTTGCATTTCTTTTCACCAGTAGAAAAGATGCGGTTAGTAGAGGTAATTGTAGGTAAGGAAACATGCGAAAAAACATTGGCAGCAGCCATGGATTATGTAATAGCAATTGGAAAAGTGCCTATTATCGTAAATGACGGTCGGGGATTTTTTACTTCAAGAGTTTTTGGAAAATTTATAAATGAAGGAATTACAATGCTTACCGAAGGGGTACCACCTGCCGTAATTGAAAATGTGGCAAGAAAGATAGGTATGCCAGTAGGTCCTTTGGCGATTTCAGATGAGATTAATTTGAAATTAATGTTGGCAATAATGAGTGAAGACTCAAATTTAACGCCACATGAAATTAATTTACGACAGACTTTGGTCACTATTATTGAAACTCATGGGCGAACAGGTAAAAAAGAAGGCAGAGGTTTATATGATTATCCAAAAGGAGAAAAGAAATCGATTTGGAAAGAATGGTCAAAAATCTACCCTCCTCAAGCCAGTTATGATGAAGAGGAAGTGGGTAAAAGGTTATTATTCGCCATGGTCATCGATGCATATAAATGCTTAGACTCCGGAGTGCTTCAAGAACCCAAAGATGCTGATGTAGGTTCGATTTTAGGATTAGGATTTCCAATACATACAGGAGGCGTCATGTCATACATTGATTATGTAGGAGCCAAGGAATTTGCTTTGTATAGTGCGGAATTAGAATCGAAATATGGAGCGAGATTTAAGATGCCGGAAAGTTTAAAAGAGCGAATAAAAAATGCAGGAAACAACCGTGTTTTCTACGAAAATTAAAAATAAAGTAATCAAAAAACTAAAATATATGTTACAGAATATACTAATAGAAAGAAAGATTTACGCATCAGAAGAACATAAAATGATGCAAGGAATGATTCAGGAATTCATTTCGAATGAAATAATCGATCATATTGATGAATGGGAAAAAGAGGGTATGGTAAGCCGTGAAATATGGAAACGAGCTGGGGAATTAGGATTGTTGTGCATTGATATGCCAGAAATGTACGGAGGTGGAGGATTGGACTTTACATTTAATGCCTTATTAATAGAAGAGTTTGCCAAAAAAGGAATTAGCGGCCCTGGTTTTTCACTGCATTCTGACATTGTAGCTCCTTATTTATTGAAATATGGAACAGAGGCTCAAAAGCAGAAGTATTTGCCGCAAATGGCCAAAGGCGACATGATTACTGCCATAGGGATGACCGAACCTAATTGTGGGAGTGATTTGAAAGCACTTCGAACCACTGCTGAAGATAAAGGCGACCATTATGTAGTAAACGGGCAAAAAACGTTTATCACCAATGGTTTTATGTGCGACATGGCTATTGTAGCAGTAAAAACAAATGTCAATACAGATCAGGAAGGAGTTACCTTGCTTATTATGGAAACAGCAATGGAAGGTTTCAGTAAAGGAATTCCCTTCAAGAAAATAGGAATGAAATCTCAAGACACCTGCGAGTTATTTTTTGATAATGTAAAAGTACCAAAGGAGAATAGATTGGGCGAGGAGAGAATGGGTTTTAAAATCATGATGGAAGAATTGGCACGTGAACGTCTAACAGTAGGGATTTTTGCAGTAGCAACAGCCGAAGGTGCCATTGAAAACACCATCGCTTACACTACCGAAAGAGAAGCTTTTAAAACTCAGATTGCCGGGTTTCAAAATACCCAGTTTAAACTAGCCGAATGTACTACCCAAATGCAAATACATCAGGCTTTCTTAGATCGCTGTATAGAGTTATTAGTGGATCATAAATTGACTACTGAAACTGCTTCAATGATTAAATATTCGGCAACGGATATGTGTGGAAGCATAGTGGATGAATGTTTACAATTATTTGGAGGTTATGGATATATGTGGGATTATCCCATAGCACGTATGTATGCTGACAATCGTGTTGCCCGTATCTATGCAGGAACTAATGAAATTATGAAAATAGTAATCGCCCGTGGATTGTTTAAAGACCTATTGAAAAAATGAAAGATATTTTAAAACAGTACCCTGTTATTTCGACTATTGAAGTACAGTGGGGAGAAATGGATGCATTGCAACACGTTAATAATGTGGTATATGTTCGATGGGGAGAAACAGCCAGGATTGATTATTTTAGAGCACTTGGATTCTTTTCCTCTGAAGGCGAGAAAATGAAAGCAGGTATTATTTTAGGATTCCAGTCGGTTAAATATATTGCTCCGGTAACCTATCCCGATACAATTCATATTGGTACAAAAACGGAAGAAATCAGGGATGACAGAATCGTCCTAAAATCTTTTTATTATAGTGAAAAAAGCCAAAAATTGGCGGCAATAAAAACCCACGAGGTTATTTTATTTGATTTCAAAACCCAAAGTAAAATTCCGATTCCAAAAGAAGTATTAGTTTTAATTAATAATTTAGAGAGTTTTTAATTCTAAAGGTGAGTTTTTTAAAAAAATGGGGAAGTAAATCTACCATTAGAAAAACTAAATTTTTAGATTTCAATTGTTTGTGGCTGGGTGTGCTTGGCAGCCGTACGTTAAGGAAAACGGATCTAGAATTCATAAGAATAGAAGGTCCTCAACGAATGGATTTTTATGCTGTTGCACATTTTAAATCACAGCGTAAAGTTACTGGGAACAGATATGCGGAGCATGAATCCATAAAATAAAAAGCATGTAAAATACAATAGTTGCTCTCGAGTGAGTTTGAGCCTAAAAAAAAATGAGCCCGATACAATATCGGGCTCATTTTTATTATAATTAATAATCAATTCGTCTATATTTTTAGTACAATCAACTAATGTTGAATGACTTTTTTATAGCATTTAATTATTATTTTTAAATACTTTATGTTTATTCAGAGATTAAAACTGCTCTCTTCCTGCAAAATGAAAAGCACCTTCGATAGCTGCATTTTCATCACTGTCAGAACCGTGAACTGCATTTTCTCCAATAGAAGTAGCATATGCTTTACGGATAGTACCTTCAGCAGCATCAGCTGGATTAGTAGCACCAATTAGTGTTCTAAAATCTTCAACAGCGTTGTCTTTTTCTAAAATCGCAGCAACAATAGGACCTCTTGACATAAATTCTACTAATTCACCGTAGAATGGTCTTGCAGCGTGTACTGAATAAAATGCTTGAGCATCTGCAACAGTAAGTTGAGTTAATTTCAAAGAAACAATTTTGAAACCTGCAGTTGTAATCATTGCAAGTATGTTTCCGATGTGTCCGTTAGCAACAGCATCAGGCTTAATCATTGTAAATGTTCTATTTGTAGCCATTTTGTTTTGTTTTTTTAGATTTTGTGCAAAAATAGTGTTTTTTTATCTAATTATTTACAAAATCTTTATTATAGTGACAGTAAAAAAATTAAACGATAATGATCTCGAATTTATTTTCTAATGGTTTTAGTCTTTCGATTAATTTCGGAATCAAATTAGCACCTGATTCCAAATAAAATTCTGAAAAATTAGCTTGACGTTCTTGCAAACTTTTATTAGGAAACAGTTCGTTTTGTAAGTCGGTTATACGTTCCAAAATAGTACTCAACTTTCGTTTTTGTGCTTTTAATAAACGCTTTTCTAGATTGTCTAGTCCTTTAATTTGTTTTACCTCTTGTGCTTTTACAGCTCCCACGAACGACTTATCCGTTAGTTTTGTTATCTCGTACAGTGCTTCAAATTGTATTTGCAGCTGTTTTTTTAAAGTAGACATATCGATTGGGAATTCGGATAGCTGTGTCGTTTTATCATTTACTAAATCAGCTTGTTTAGAAAATAAATCACTCCAAGTCAAATCTAACTTATCTGCTTTTTTAGCTTGCTTTTCAGTAGATAAAAGAACAGAATTTCGAACTAATAGCATTGGAAAAGTAATGTCTACCGCATCAAAAAAGGATTTTAATTCCAACCAATACCCAATTTCTCCACCCCCGCCAATGTAACAAAGATTAGGTAAAATGACTTCCTGATATAGTGGACGCATAATCACGTTAGGGCTGAACATCTCTGGGTTGGTTTCTAATAATGTCAAGATTTCTTCTGGAGAAAATTCAATTTTGGTATTGTTTATTTTGTATTTCCCGTCTTCCATAATAATGCGTTCCCGCATTTTATCTTCGATATAAAACAAATTGATTTCGCGTGGATTGACCTGTATGTTGTACTTATTTAATTTCTCAGTTGTTTCAAGTACTGCCTTATGGGAAGTTTGGTGTAAAAGTTCTTCTTTTGCAAAAGGAATAAAACTACGCTTTAGATCGGCATCATCGGCATCAAGAATTACTAGACCTTGTGCTCCAAAAAGCGAATTTGCTAAATGACGTGTGGCGTCCGCTAAATTGTCGTGTTTAAGATAGGCGTCCTCAAATAAATTTTTCAAGGTTTCGGCATTGGTGCTTGAGCCTAATTCCTGGGAATATAGTTCAAAGACATCTGACAGTCCTTCGGTCGATAATCTCCCGACAGGTCCCGTACTTTCCTTATTCCATCTGAATTTTCTCCCCTTGAAATTGAAATAATTGATTTCTTCAAAATCATGGTCTTCCGTCGCCATCCAATAAATAGGGACAAAGTTGTAAGCAGGATATTTTGCTTTTAACTCCTTGGTAAGATTAATCGTGGAGATGATTTTATATAAGAAATATAAGGGACCCGTAAATAAATTTAATTGATGTCCAGTTGTCACGGTAAGAGTATTGGTCACTTTTAGAGCTTCAATATTCTGTTGTGTCAGGTGAGAAGTTTCAATAGCGGCGTATTGTTTTTGCAGTACTGAAACTAAAGTGAATCTATTTGAATCATCGTAATTCTTTTCTTTTTCAAGAATTTGTGCTTCAAAATTTTCAAGTGTTGGGAAACGGTTATATAAAGCGTGTAAATTGTTATTTTGATCTAAATAATCATTCATCAACGAGGAGAAATATCCTGAGTTTTGATAGCTGATACAGTCTGTAGGCATAAGTAAGAATTTCTAAATTTATTGCTAAAGTAATTAAAAGTAAAGTTAGGCTTTTTAGGTTTATGAAAGCTTTGTGAATTGTCGAAATAATTATGTTGTTTTAAGGTTATATTTTAGATTTATTGTAAAAAAAAGGCTGTCTTAAAAAGACAGCCAGTTTCGTGATATAGTTTTTCTAATTATTACAATGCATATGTTGTTATTCTAAAATTATTTGATGCAGTAGTAAATGTGTAGATTGAGTTAGAATAGGTGATTGTAAACTTTTCTTTTTTAACATATAGTCCTTTAGGATCTAATAATTGTTTGTCCAAGTCTTTTAAAAGCGCAGGCTCACTTCCTCCAAGCCATCCATTGTCTTTAAGAATAATTGTTTTGTTAACTGGATCTTCGGTTACAGTTACAAAATGGTATAATGTTGATTTACCACCTAGGAAAGAATAAGAAATATAACTACCATTGGCACCATCATTAAAATAGAAGGATACTCTATTTATTTTTTGTGTTGATGCTACAGCGGCATTTACTGCATTCAATAAGTTATTACAAAGTATTGAATTGGTAGGTGCTGTTGCTAAATTTGCAGCTATATAACCATATATTGTTCGTGGATTTCCAGCTAATAATGGCTTGTAGTCATCTGTTAACACTAATGGTTGAGTAGTGTATTTGATTGTTGCAGTAACACCAGCTGTTCCTGTAGCAATAAAGTTTCCAGTCGTAGCGTCATAAGTAAACTCAGAAAGCGTCTGTGTTCCTACTTTTACAGCGGGATTAACGATTATACCTGTAGGAGTATAGGCAATTCCCATATTATAACTCACACTTGAACCAGTTTCTATAGAATTTGCCGTAGCGAATCGTGTTGCACCTGTGAAAGTAAAATCAAACTGACTGATTTTACTACCATTATTAGTTTCTAAAAGGCGAAACAAAGGTCTTGTTGTAGCTCCGACAACATTAGGTATCATAGCTCTATTTTTAGCTAAATTAGTCCAATCTTGGGCAGTGGCTTTTACAAAACGAACTTCTTCAAAACTTCTATTTGTTTTAAAAACAATTTGTCCATTATCTTGACCATAGTATAAAAACTGAAAATCTCCTTTGTATCCTTTACCACGTAAAGAGGCAATTGGATAATTATTAGAATCAGATAGTAAGTGAATTCTATTTTTTGTTGTAAAAACAAGGCTAACAGTACTTCCTAAGTCGATACTGTACTCACTAGAATATATGGCAGTATCATCATCAAAATCAGAAGCCATGTCAACTTTTCCTGCTTTAAATTTAAATACGTGAGTAAAGCCGCCTAATTGTGTAGCATCTGTAAAGTAGATGGCTTTCCATCCAAACTCTGATGATTCTAATACATCATTAAGCTCTTTTTGTTGTGCATTTAATCGCTCTGTAGGAGTCGCATTAAATGGAGAATCTAAGGTTTCCTTATTGTCGCAGGAAACTAATTGCATCGCTAAAACGGCGATGAATAGATAGTTAATTATAGTTTTAAGTTTCATACTATTAATTTATGTGGTTATAAAATAGATTTTTTAAAAGAGACTTTTTTTAAGAGCCTCTTTAACTTACTAATTTCCGTTAATTACAGCTGTTGTGTTTTTCTCTGCTTCGTCTCTCAGCAGATAAAGGTCAATTCCGTAGGCATCTTTGTAATATTTTACAACTATAGCTTCTTTTGCTTTAATACTTGTTACAGCAGTCGTACTTGTAATTCCAGCAAGAATCGCAGCATATTCAGCTTTTGAATTGATTAGAATCGTTGCAGCAGTTTCTGCAAAGTCTTCATTAATATTTGACTTAGCATAAGCAGTTAAGAATCCTTGTTCTAGTGCTGCTGCATCAGTAGTGTTATACCATGCAGAAGAATAACCAGAAGGTGTGATTTTAGCTAATGATTTTTCGTCAAACGGCTTAGTCTGGTTCAAAATGTGAATATATTCGTGTTGTATAGTATGAACAAAACGCTTGATATTTGCACGATTAGTTTTATTAACATTGTCAGTTTCAAAGAAGGTTATCCTTTTACCACCTTCGGCTAAACCCAAGGTAACGGTTCCTGTTGTATTTAAATTAACTCCCCCTACAAGAACAAATTCTCTTGGAGCAATAATTTTCACAAAATTAGGTCCAGCAACAGTTTTATAACTGTTCAACCATATTTTTTGAATAATTTCAAGTACTGGTTGTACTTTAGACTGTAGTGGAGGAAATAAAAATCTATTATTGTCTACTGCATTCTGATTCCATTTATACTGAACATTGATGTTGTACGGGTTCAGATAATTAGTATCGATCCAATTGTCTAATGCTGTTTTAGACGGTGTTGATAAATCTAATTGGCTTTCTTTTAGTGGTTCGTCACCTGAACAAGCCCCTAGAAGTACTACCGCAGATAGTAATACTATTGTCTTATATTTATTTAATGTTTTCATAGCTCTGTTTTAATTAACTTGGATTTTTTTCAACTCCTGTATTAGTTACGTGTAAAGGTATTTGTATAGCTCTACGTTTATCATCCTTTACTAATATATTACTTGGTTGGTTGTAGATTTTGTGCGTTACGGGTATGTTAAAACGCTTGATGTCAAACCACCTAAGTCCTTCATGTATAAATTCTATTCTTCTTAACTCAGCAACCGCTTTGATGTATGAAGCCTGAACTGGTGTTAAAGTATAGAATGGAGTATATTCATCAGTTATGACAGGGTACTTAGCAACAATTTTTGCTTCAGTTACTTTATCTGTAGTTGCTGAATATCCAGTTGTACGTATAGAGAAGAAGTATTCCATTTCGGTATTCGCTAATGCAAACTCATTCCTCATGATGTGCGCTTCAATTTTATTAAGAAATAATTCCTCATTACTCAATAAAACATTTGTTACATATGGAAGACCAATACCTGCATTGGCATTAGTGTACTTAAAGTATTCAACAAATTTTGGTAAATATATTGATATAGAACCATTGCTAGAAAAACTACTAACTAACCAACTTTTATTAAATAAATTAGTTGCTGTTCCAAAAACGGTATTTCTTTCAGCACCTGACAAACCAAACCTATTGCTTCTAATTGTTCTATTGTACAAAGAAGAAGTTGATACCACTAATAAATTAGTGTTTTCAGAAGCTTGCGAATAGATGTTAAATCTTGTTGTAGTATCTAGAAGATTGTAATCTGCAATACTTCTCAATTTACCTACTGGTTGACTACTTAAATCATTTGAATTTAATACTACTTTATCCCAGTCTCCTTTTACAAGATAGAAACGGCTTGCAAAAGCTTTTGCCGCTGCTTTATTGAAATGAAATTTTGGTTGAGTATAATCATCTCCCACGTATTTTAATCCTTCCACAATATCACTTTCAATATTAGCAAATACTTCAGCTACGGTGTTTCGAGTGTATGTTTTTAACAATACAGTTTCAGGTTCTAGTACATAAGGAATTCCAAGGTCTGTTGCAGCTGTAGCTGGATTGTATCTTTGTGAAAAGATACTTACTAACATAAAATGTGAGTATGCTCTAGCCATAAAAGCTTCTCCTCTTTGTGCATTTAAGTTAGCTGGATTACCAAGCTTACTTATGGCTTCAATTGCTTGATTTGCATGCGCTATTGCAACATAACAAGCATCCCAATAAAATGCAGGAGTATCTCTTGTAATATCGTCAGCCATCTGCCAATTGTAATTTTGACTGTTTTTAATAGTCGTAGCAGGCAGGTTTTCACTGTCAGACGCATTGTCAGTCATTGTTTCAGCAAAGTCCATGTAGCTAGCTTCAGGATATGCATTAACTAATATTTCAGATATTTTATCTGGGGTATCTAATTGTGTTCTGTTGTCAGGAATTTCAGAAAGAAAATCATCACAACTGCTACTAAGTCCTAATATTACAAGGAGGGTTAGGGTTATTTTTATTTTTCTCATGTTTTTTTATTAAAATGATACGTTAATAGAGAATGTATATTGGCTCGTGATTGGTTGAGAAACACCACCTGATCTATAAAACTCAGGGTCTTGACCATTAAGTTTTTTATCAGAATAGATTAAAAGTGGGTTTGCTGTTGATGCTTTCATAGAGAAAAGATTAAGACCCAATTTTTTCTTTAAATCTTTAGGAAACTCATAACTTATTGATACGTTTTTCAATCTTACGAAAGTTCCATCAGCAATACGCTCGTCTGAAAAATTATATGCATTATAAGCTCTTGTCAAATCTTTTGACTGTGAAGCATAATTTGCAATCAATCTTTGATCTGCAATTACAGGAATATTTGTTAAAGCTTCATCACCAGCATTTATCCATCGGTTTGTGAATTCTTTTGTAAATACTGTCAAGTCATCATATTGATCAGAATAGATCGGATTTAAACGTACTTTATTTCCTCCAGCAGCAACGATAAACACATTCAAAGACCAATTGTCATAGGTAAAAGTATTAGAGATACCTGCTGACTTATTTGGCTCAATAGAACCTTCATATTTCAAGTATTTTGTAATATCTTCTGTATCTTGAAAATTGGCACCTGTAACATTGTCAACTATTCCATCTGCCATTACAAAAGTGGGTAATCCTTGAGTGTTCAATCCTGTGAATTGGTAAGAGTACAAAGCATTTCTTGGGTGACCTACTGAATTTCCTCCTGTACCGTCAACTAAACCTAAAACAGACGGCTCGTTTTGTAGCTTTGTGATTTCTTGGTTATAAACAGAGAAATTAAAAGAAGTCGACCATTTCAGTCTTGTGTTATTTAAATTTTTTGTAGAAAGTGAAAACTCAATACCTTTTGTTTCCATATCTGCATTGTTACCTTGTTTTAATTTTTGACCTCCAATTCCTGAAGTGGTAACAAAATCTACTAAATCAAATGCTTTACGACTATAAACATCTGTTGTAAACTGAACTCTATTGTTAAACAAACCTAAATCTAAACCAATGTTAGTTTCAAATTGTTTCTCCCAAGTTAAATCTCCATTTTGAAGTTCATCGATGTTCAATCCTGTTTCTCTATCTGATAAGTTTAAACGATCAGTAATGAAACTTTTATAGATAGCTAATGAGTTGGTTGCTGGACCTGCTGTTGCAGTTAGACCGTAAGAACCTCTTAAGCTTAATGTATTGATTGCTTTTACATTTTTCATGAAGTCTTCCTCCATAACATTCCATTTTCCACTAAAAGTGTATGTAGGTAGCCATCTTGAAGAAGCGCTATTTCCTTGTCTGTTCGAGCCATCATAACGGCCAGTGATCGATCCAGTATAGCGTCTGTCGTAAGTATATCCTACTTTACTAAAGAAACCAACAGTTCTTTCTCTTTCTTCATTAAAACCATAATAAGATTCTCCACCGTTTATTAGTTTTTCTAATAATCTAGGATCTGTAAAAGCAGTTAATCCTCTGTCATATTGTAAACCAAAAGCAGTGAAATTATTACTATTTCTATCAACAGACCTAAGTTCTTGACCAAATAAAGCTTCTAGCTCATGTTTGTTGTTAAATACATTTTTATAGTTAAAACTATTTCTAATGTTATAAGAAGTTAATTCATTTGAAAACTTTCTTAAGATACCACCATTAGGTAAAACAGAAACTTTTGGAGCAGTTAAGTCGTCAGGATCTTGATACAAAAAGATATTTTGATCTCTTACGATTGTAGTTTCTTGAGCATTGTATGCACCCACGATATTAGATTGTTCAAGAATATTATGTTCTCTGGTTGTATTAGCATAACGAGCATTAGCTGTGAAGTTATACGTCAACTTTGGATTTATTTTGTAAGCCAAATCTGCTTGAAAACGAATGTCTTTAACCTTAATATCCATATAATTGTTTTGTAATTCTTCAATTATATTTATTGGAGCCCAGTTGTTTCTATAATATTCGTAGTTTCCATTGTCATCATAAGGTCTTAATGCTCTATTTGTATTTAAAACATAATTAAATGGATTAATATCAAAATCTCTAGTTGTGCTTCCGCTAACACCATCCTTAAGACTGTCGTAACTTCCTGGAGCTGATTGATCTCTAACAGATGCCTGAGTTGATAACGTTAGGCTAAACTTATCATTTATAAAAAAAGTGTTTTTAATATTTGATGTCAATTGATTTACACCGTCAGCAAGTGTCCATCCTGGATCATGGTAAAAACCAAGAGATGCAAAGTAAGCATTGTTTTTTCCTCCACCAGAAAAACTTAGCGAGTGGTTTTGTGTAATAGATGGTCTAAACAAAACTTTAAACCAGTTTGTATTTGCTAATTCATATTTTTTTAAGAAAGCATTTCTGTTTGGTTCATCATTTTTAACACCATAAGTTCCACTAGTTTGATCATAAGTGTTAATGGCGTTTGCAAGAATATTGTAAACACCTCCGTAACGTCCTTGAGAGGTTTCAGGTAAACCAAGGAATCCTTTTGATTCAATTTCTTTAAGAATGCTCATTGTTTCTTGAGAGTTCAAAATATCATATTGACTGTAGTTAGGAACTGTTCTTGCTGTTTGTTCTAATGAATAGGTAACACTTAATGGAGACTCACGTCTTCCTTGTTTAGTAGTCACAACAACAACACCGTTCAAAGATCTTGAACCATAAATAGAAGTTGCTGATGCATCTTTTAATATTTCAATACTTAAAACGTCATTAGGGTTTAAACCTGCAATTGAAGAACTCAATAGAGTTTCTGAATTTCCTGATGCTAAATCAGCAAAAGAAAGATTTACGATATCTTCTTGAACAATACCATCTATTACCCAAAGTGGCTTTGTATCTCCAAAAATAGAAGAAGAACCACGTACGGTAATTTTTGGGGCTGTACCAAAAGTACCAGTAACATTTTGAACCGTTACTCCGGCTGCTTTACCTTCAATCATTCTACTGATATCTACAACACCTTCAACTAGTAAATCTGTTCCAGTGATCTTGCTTATAGCTCCTGTAAAAGTTCTTTTGGATGTTTTCTCATATCCCGTAGTAATAACTACTTCATTTAATTTTTGTCCAAATTCGCTCAGAATTACTGTAATTGGAGTTGATTTTATTGCAACTTCCTGTGTTTCCATTCCTATGTAAGAAATAACAAGTAGGCTGCTGTTTGCAGGTACATCAATGGTGAAATTTCCATTTAAATCTGTCAATACAGATATTTTAGTTCCTTTTACCATTACCGTAGCTCCAGGTAAAGGATTTCCACTTTCGTCAATAACTATTCCTTTGGCAGTAATAGCAAAAATAGTATTGTCTAGAAACGATTTCGGTAAGTTTGAACTTAATAAACCATTAGTTTGCGCAGTTGTATTTTGCAATATAATTTGATTACTTACTTCAGAATAATTAATATTAAGCGGTAGTAAAATATTAGCAAGTATTGATGATAACAACTCATTATTTGCTTTGTAACTCACTTTTTGATTGAGCTGACTTATTCTTGAATTGTATGAAAATTTAACATTCGCTGTTTTCTCAAGTTGAACCAAAGCATTGTATAAGCTTAAGTTTTCAATATTAAGAGTAACTTTAGTGTCTAATTTCTTTTGACCTTTAACACTATTTGCCATGGTAACAGTGGAAAACACAAAGGCCAACAGTAATTGAAATAACGTTATTTTCATGATTCGGAAGAGTAATCGTTGTTTTACAACAGGTTTTTTCATAATTTTGGTTTGTTTTAATTAGTACTTTTTAACGGGTATTATAGGGACAACACAAATTGCTTTTTACAGAAAGACAATTTGATTCACTTAAGCGTCGAATATGTTAGAGCATTTTCGGCGCTTTTTTATTTTTAGGTCATGTTACATAGGCATTAAATAAATTAATTACAACCATCTGAAGAGATGATGATTTGGTTTCCGTTCATTTCATAACTTGTATTGTTTCCTAGCGCTTTGCAAATGATTTTAAGTTTTTCTGGTAGAGGCTGGTCAATTAGTGAAGTCGTAAGATGACATTCTTTTAATTTGTCTTTAGGAAACTCAATGTTTACTAAATAAGCTTGTTCCATTGTTTTGAAGATCTGACTAACGGGAATGTCAGTAAAATCAAAACTTAATTGTTCTATAGTTCGAGCAGAATGGATTAAAGTTTTATCTTTTGTAATATCTGTGATTTTATCGAAGGTTGAACTTTTACGAGTAAAACGTAGGGCTTCATTAGGAAGCAATGTGATTTCCTCCTTTTTATGTGAACTTGATATCATTTCATTAGACTGCACTTTTACCTTTCCTGTTCTTACAAGCACTTCTACATTTGGCTCGTTCGAAAATGCACTTATCCTAAAACTAGTTCCAACTACTTTAGTAACGATTTCATTGGCAAAGACTAGAAATGGTTTTTTAGGATTTTTACTAATTTCAAAAAATGCTTCACCAGATAAATAGACTCTTCTTTCGTTTCCTACAAAATTTTTGGGGTAACTCAATTTACTTTGTGGTTGTAATAAAACAGAGCTTCCATCGGATAAAGTAATTATTTGCGACTTATTTGAATTATTGGTTTGTTCAACAAGCCCCTCATCATTATTTTCTTGAATAAGTTCATTGTAAACTTGAGTAGAGTTCGTAGGGATAAATAAATGACTGTAGGCCCATGAAGTAATTAAACCAAAAACCAAAACTGCCGCAACGGACCTTAACCAATTATTATTCCATAATTTTATTTCTTTATTTTTTGAAGTTTCATTATTTTCAATTTTATTCCAAGTAGCTACCAATGCCGTTTGAATGATTGATGTGGGTAAGTTATTTTCAGGAACCTTCATTGCTAAGATCCATTGTCTGGATTCTTCAACTAATTTGGCTCGAATAGGATTTTCTAATGTCCATTCTTCCCAGTTTTCAAAGTCCACATTTGTGCGTACCCAGGACTGGAATGATTCATCAGATAAAAAATCTTCTATTTCGGTATATTTATTACGTTTTTGCATCTAAAAATAAGGTTACAAAGAGATAAAGGACAGTTTTCTTATTATATACTCAGTAAATTAAGATTTTATTTTAATTTATTTAAGATAAAATTATAATATACTGTAAGACAATAGTATTAGTAAAGGAATGTTGGTGTTCCATTCTTTGCGTAAGTTGAGTAATGCGCGGTGTAATAAATTATTAGCTGATTGGTAATTGACGTCCAACATATCAGCAATTTGCTCTACACTTAGTCCCTGGTGGTATCTAAGGTACAGCGCTTCTTTTTGTCTAGAAGGTAAAAGATTAATTAGTGTGTTAAGTTGACGTACCTTATCGGCGGTGCTTTCGTCGATAATTAATTGGTGTTCGATCGAAAAATCAAATAAAAATTGAATCGTATCTGTTGAAGTTGTTTTACTAAAAATATGGTCGCGTTCCTGTAATCTAGCAATTCTTTTTCGAACACTAGATAATAGATATGCTTTTACATTATCGGTGTCGCTCAAAGAATGTTTATATAACCAAATATCAGCAAATACATCTTGAATACAGTCTTGAACTTTTTCAGAGTGGTTTGAAAAAGAATTTCCATATCGTAGTAAATGCTCGTAATACTTTTCAAAAAGCACTGAAAAAGCTTTTTCATCTCCTGCTTTTAGCTGGCTCCATAGTGCGGAGTCATCAAGAGTTGTAGTATATTTTGATTCTATTTTCAAAGCAGAAGATCTTATTTTATCTATTAAGGATATGTTAATATTATGTAATTTTACGGTTAAAAATATAGATGAGCAAATAAATATGCTAAAACTATATTAAATTAGATGATTTAGTTATAAAAGGAGATTAAAAATATTTGATTCGTAAATTTGAAGGTTATAATTATAGGTTTCTTTATTTAAAGAAATTAGTTTTATCACAGCTCGTTAAATGTTATTGAAGTGTATTGTTTCTTATAGCATAAATATGATGTATTTAATAGGATAATAATTGGGTTTGTTTTTTAAGATCCCAGTGTAAGACTTTAGTTCTTTTACTTTGAAATGCATTGGTGTGGGAGAAATTAGATTTATTTATATGACTAAATAGTCATTCAATAATCGGGAAAAATCGTTTTTTGTTTTAGTATATAAAGTGCAGTCATGAGTTCTTATTGAAAGAAACTCAAATTTTATTTTTATTCCACTTGGTGCTTTATTTATAGCAGTAGGGAATTATTTTAAAGTAATCCAGCCCAATTATTTTATTGGAATAAAAACGCCTCGGACATTAGAGAGTAAGGAAGTTTGGAAGTTACCACATGCTATTGTAGGTAATTTGTGATTGTCAGAGGATTGATAATAGTATTGAGTAGTCTGACAATTGCCAAAACTATTTTTATTTATGTTTTTGTAGTAGTAGTAGTAGTAGTAGTAATATCTTTGGTGCCAATTGTTTATTCTTATTTCAAATTTATAGAGTTAAAAGAGCAGGATTGATTTCTTGAAAAGTCAATGTTATTGGGACTAAATTCATTTGTTACTTTCGAAAAATAACATCAATTTTACAGAAATATTTTACCTTCCCTATGAAAGAGAGTTCAAATCCGAAAAAAGAAAACTCATTAAAACATGTTCTTTTTGGCAGTTTAATTGGTACAACGATTGAGTTTTTTGATTTCTATATTTATGCTAATGCGGCAGTGTTGGTATTTCCTCAATTGTTTTTTCCTTCTGCAGACAGTACCAATTCTACTTTACTCTCGTTAGCTACTTTTTCAATCGCCTTTCTGTCGCGACCATTGGGCTCAGCGGTATTTGGCCATTATGGTGATAAGGTGGGGCGTAAAACTACGTTGGTAGTCGCTTTGTTGACCATGGGTATTTCAACAGTTTCTATTGGTTTTTTACCTAGTTATGCGAGTATCGGAATCGCTGCTCCTTTATTATTAATGCTATGTCGCTTTGGTCAGGGTGTTGGTCTAGGCGGTGAATGGGGTGGAGCCGTGTTGTTAGCTATCGAGAATGCTCCTCCCAATAAACGGGCATGGTACGGTATGTTTCCGCAATTAGGTGCGCCAATAGGTTTGTTGCTTTCTGGTGGAACTTTCTTGATTTTAACAGATACTATGAGTTCTCAAGATTTTCTTGATTATGGATGGAGAATTCCTTTTATAGCGAGTTCGTTATTAGTCGTAGTTGGTTTCTATATCCGATTAAAAATTACCGAAACTCCCGCTTTTGAAAACGCAAAAAAAGAAGAAGAAGTGAAGGTTCCCTTTTTTACTCTTATAAAATTTTATAAAAATCAGTTGATTTTTGGAACATTTGCTGCCATTACAACTTTCTTAGTTTTTTATCTAATGACGGTTTTTACATTGAGCTGGGCAACATCAGATTTAGGTTATTCCAAAAGAGATTTTTTATTAATGCAGTTGTTTTCGGTGTTGTTTTTTGCATTTTTTATTCCAGTTTCAGCTTTAATAGCTGATCGTATTGGGCGTAGACAAATACTTATTTATGCCACAACAGCCATAGCTATCTTTGGTTTTACATTTTCATTTTTCATGAATTCAGGGAGTCCTGTTCTAGTGACTCTATTTTTATGTGTGGGAATGACTTTAATGGGTTTTACTTATGGACCATTAGGTACTTTTTTATCTGAATTGTTTCCTACTACTGTTCGTTATTCAGGGACTTCGTTAGCATTTAACATGGCAGGGATTATCGGAGCCGCGTTTGCACCTATGATTGCGATTTGGTTGGCGACACATTATAGTTTGACTTATGTAGGTTTTTATTTAACCTTCGCAGCTTGTATCTCTTTATTTTCTTTGTTAGTAATTAGCAAAAAGGAACATAAGTTTTAAATTTGGATAAACACAAATTCACGAAAATTTTAAAAAATAGCGCGAAGTTTATTCAATTTTGCGCTTTTTATTTTTATCGTTTTAGGCTAAAATGACCTTTGTACTCATTTCCATTTACTCTGGTTACTATAAACCAATAGTCAGTAGCCGGAAGTTCATGACCATTGAGCATCCCGTCCCAAGAGTTGTTGTGAGTTAATTCTTTTAGGAATTTACCGTATCGGTCAAATATTTTTATACTTAGTGTCGTCTCTAAATCTGAAAACTTGATTTTCCAGGTATCGTTAAAGCCATCGCCGTTTGGGGTAAAGTATTTTGGGTATGCTAATGATGTATCATCATCTATTATTAAATCACAATCTGCAACCGCTAAAAGTCGGGTGTTTATTAAAATTCGATTGCTTTCACAATCAGCTATAGTTTGTGAAGCGTAATAATTACCTCCATTTTTTAATACTGTGGTTTCAGGAATTTGTAATCCTATTGTCAGAGAATCGTACCATTTTATGTTTTGGCCGTTTATAATTATATTGTTTAAAGATGCATTTTCGGTAATGCAAAATGATTGCGGTGAAGTTGCTACTGGTTCTGATAGACTATTGATTACAACAATAGTAGATTTTGTATCGTCACATCCACCAGTTCCTGTTATAGTGCATGTATATTGACCACCTTGCAATGGAGCTGCATTAAGAATGAATGGGTTTTGTTCAGTGGATAAAAAGCCATTTGGACCTGTCCAAGAATAGTTTGTTCCACCATTAGCAGAGAGTTGTATGGTTTTACCTTCACAAATTGGAGAATTACTACTTGCGGATAAACTTTGAGAACATAGCTTAAGCTTAACTACCCATAAATCCTGCAACCCACTTTTATTTTCACTTTTGTCTCCTGATTTATCAGATTGAGACCATCCCAATGTTACATATCCTCCATCTTTTGCTTGCACAATAGATTGAGGCTGGTCAAGATTATCACCGCCTACCGTTTTGTCCCATTCAAATTTACCAGTTGAATCTAGTTTCACTATCCAATAATCTCGGTCTCCCCTTGAAGCTTCGGTTTTATATGCTGAAATTCCCGAGTAGGACATGATGCCAAGAATAAAGCCATTATCGGAGGTCATTCGAATATCAGCAAATGCTTCAGTACTATCTGCGCCAATATCTTTTTGCCATAATATTTGCCCTAGGCCGTTTATTTTTAAAAGCCAAACGTCATTTGAGTTGTTTACTGTTTTTTCCGTTTTGTCTCCAGAAATATTTGAAAAAGAGTCTCCTCCTAAAATATAATTGCCATCGGAGGTAGCTATTATAGATTTTAAATAATCACCATTATCCCCTCCATAAGTTTTTTGCCATATGATTGAGCCTAGAGAATTAATTTTTATGATCCAGTAATCGCCTCCACCTCGTGAGTTATCAGTTTTGTCCCCTGAAATCCCTGAATGCGATGATCCCGCTAAAATATAACCGCCATCTGGAGTTTTGACAATAGATTGTACCCAATCAGGATTACTGCCGCCAAATGTTTTTTGCCACATTATATTACCGGATATGTCTGTCTTTATAATCCACATGTCGAGCATACCTTGTGAGTTTTCGTTTTTTTCTCCTGATATATTTGAATCAGACGAGCCTCCCATTAAGTATCCTCCATCATTAGTTTCTATTATTGTAGTTAATCGATCTACCCCGGTTCCACCAAAAGTTTTATCCCAAATAATATTTCTGTTAGCATCTAGTTTTACGACCCAATAATCATCATTTCCTCTTGAATTTTGAGTTTTTTCTCCTGATATTCCTGAAGAGCTGTATCCGCCAAGGATGTAACCACCATCGGTTGTTTCTTTTGCAGAAGTCAAATGATCATAATTATTTCCTCCAATTGTTTTTTGCCATAATAAATTACCAGAAACGTCATCAATTTTTAGTAACCAATAATCACTTGCGCCTCTCGAATTCTCACTTTTATCGCCAGAAATATTAGAGTGAGAATATCCTCCCAAAATATAATTCCCATCCTTTGACAATTCTATAAAATCAGCCCATTCTGTATCATTACCTCCAATCGTGTTTTGCCACTGAATTGTTTGGGAGTAGGTCTTTATATTGAGAGCGAATAAAATTATTAAAGCAAATATACCGAGTTTGTAGTTTTTAAACATAGATCTTTAAACGTGTTGGAAGCAAAATATTATTTTGAAGTATAGATTGTAAATATAGATAAATATGTAGAAACCCAAATAGTTTTTTAGTATGACACACTTTTTTAAAATTAATACAACCACAATAAATTTGTCTTTTAATCTTTTGGTGGAAAGAACACAAATAACCCTTATTTTTGCACAAAACTTATTTCCTTTGAAAACCAAATTATTTCTCATTACGCCGCCTTTTACCCAACTGAATACACCGTATCCAGCAACCGCTTACATAAAAGGGTTTCTGAATACCAAAAGCATTGATTCTGTTCAGGCAGATTTAGGGATCGAAGTGATTTTGAAATTGTTTTCGAAAGATGGGCTTTTAAATTTGTTTAAAGTTTCAGGTTTAAAGTTTCAAGATTCAAAAAACACGATTTCAGATAACTCCAAACGTATTTTTGCATTGCAGGATGAATACATCAAAACTATTGATGCGGTAATTCGTTTTCTGCAGGGAAAAAATCCAACCTTGGCACTCCAAATCTGCCAAGAAGATTATTTGCCGGAAGCTTCTCGTTTTGCACAACTGGAAGAACTGGATTGGGCTTTTGGAAGTATGGGAACACAGGATAAAGCGAAACATTTGGCCACTTTGTACCTCGAAGACATCTCTGATTTTATTGTGGAATGTGTGGATGATAACTTTGGTTTCAGCCGGTATGCAGAGCGTTTAGGAAGAAGTGCTAATTCTTTCGACGAATTGTACGAAGCTTTGCAACAAGAACTAACTTATAATGATGAAGTATTACTTTCGATCTTAAAAGAACGAATAGAAACTATTCAGCCTACATTATTCTTGATTTCTATTCCATTTCCTGGAAATTTATATAGTGCCTTTAGATCAGCACAATGGGTAAAAAAACACTATCCCGAAATTAAAATTTCTGCGGGAGGTGGTTTCCCTAACACCGAATTGCGTTCTCTTTCGGACGAACGTGTTTTTGAGTTTTTCGATTACATTACATTAGATGATGGCGAAGTGCCTATTGAGGAATTAATAGCCAATATTGAAAACCCGAATCACAACTCCTTCAAAAGAACTTTTCTTTTAGAAGATGGCAAAGTAGTTTACAAAAATAATTCCCTAAAACCAGATTACAAGCAAGCACAAGTGGGCACGCCAGATTATTCTGATTTGCCTTTGGATAAATACATTTCGGTTATCGAGATTGTAAACCCTATGCACCGCATGTGGAGCGATGGACGTTGGAATAAACTCACGATGGCACATGGTTGTTACTGGGGGAAATGTACTTTTTGTGATATTTCATTGGATTACATCAAAATCTACGAACCAGTTGCGGCTAGTTTACTTTGCGATCGTATGGAGGAAATGATGGAGCAAACAGGAGAAAATGGTTTTCATTATGTAGATGAAGCTGCTCCTCCCGCTTTGATGCGTGCGCTGGCACTCGAAATACTTCGAAGAAAATTATCAGTAACTTGGTGGACAAACATTCGATTCGAAAAAAGTTTTTCCAGAGATTTGTGTTTACTGTTAAAAGCTTCTGGTTGTATTGCCGTATCTGGAGGTCTCGAAGTAGCCTCAGATCGTTTGTTGAAATTGATAGACAAGGGAGTAACGGTGGAGCAAGTAGCCAAAGTCACCCGCAATTTTACCGAAGCAGGGATTATGGTGCATTCTTATTTGATGTACGGTTATCCAACTCAAACAGTTCAGGAAACGGTGGACAGTCTGGAAATGGTGCGTCAATTGTTTGAAGCAGGAGTATTGCAGTCTGGTTTTTGGCATCAATTTGCCATGACGGCTCACAGTCCAGTAGGCATGTATCCAGAGAAATTTGGCGTTGTCAAAGAAACGGAAGTCATAGGGACTTTTGCTAATAATGATATTAACTATATTGACTCCACAGGAATAGATCACGACAAGTTTAGTTTTGGACTCAAAAAATCATTATTCAATTTTATGCACGGAATCTGTTTCGACTATGAACTGCAGGACTGGTTTGAATTTAAAATTCCGAAGACTAAAATTTCCGAAGACTATATCTTTAATGCTTTGGAAGTAGCGGAAGACTTTAATATAAAAGCAACAGCCAAAATTGTTTGGTTAGGAGGGAAACCTTCAGTTGATCATTTTACCAAATCTAAAAAAGGAAATTCTTGGGAAATGATGACTTTGACTTTTCATGACAAAAAAGAAAGTTTTAGCATTCAAACAAATAAGAAAGAAGGAGAATGGTTAGTAGCTATGCTTCAGAAAATAGCAGTAACTAATATTAAAATTCTGACTTTTCAGGAAATTAAGAGCGATTTCGAGAGTAATCTGGAGGACTTCGAATTGTTTTGGTACTCAAAGCCAATTAACACTTTAAGGGAGTTTGGGTTATTGGTTCTTTAAAGATCACACGAGCTTTTTTATAAAAGAGTTTTTAAATAACTCGAAAGTTTAAAGGAAGGAATGAAATTTATATTTTCAAAATATAGTTGTATAACTATACCTTTTTAGCATAAATCTGTCTTTTTATATTACGAAAACGTTTTCTTTTACTTATTTTTACGACCATAAAAATTGCATTAATGAGTGATAGCTATAAAGTAAAAGTAAATGATTCTTTTCAATTTGATTTTGATAAAGAACAAGTTTCGCAGCTCGACGCTGTAAATATGGATGCTAAAACATTCCATGTACTACACGAAAACAAACCCTACAAAGCGGAGATTCTTTCGGCTGATTTTAATCATAAAACCTATATTGTAAAAGTAAATAACAACAGCTATACTGTTGCTATTTCTAATGATTTAGATCAGCTTATACATGAATTGGGATTTGAGGTAGGATTGACCAAGCAGATCAATGCGATCAAAGCACCTATGCCGGGATTGATATTGGAAATTAGTGTGGTAGTGGGACAGACAGTAAAAGAAAACGACAGTCTGTTAATTCTGGAAGCCATGAAAATGGAAAACAGTTTTCTTTCTCCACGCGACGGAATCATCAAATCAATATCAGTATTGTTAGGAGATGCTGTAGATAAAGGGCAGTTATTAATTGAATTTGAATAAGCATATGAAAAAGATATTAGTTGCCAACAGGGGAGAAATTGCCATTAGAGTAATGAAGACCGCCCAGAAAATGGGTATTAAAACAGTGGCTGTTTATTCAACAGTCGATAGAAATGCACCTCACGTTAAATTTGCTGATGAAGCAGTTTGGATAGGAGAATCACCTTCAAATCAATCTTATTTATTAGGTGATAAAATAATTGAAGTGGCCAAATCATTAGGAGTGGACGCTATTCACCCAGGATATGGTTTTTTAAGTGAAAATGCTGATTTTGCTGAAAAAGCAGAACAAAGCAACATCATTTTTATAGGGCCTAAATCGAAAGCCATACATATAATGGGAAGTAAGTTAGCTGCAAAAGAAGCAGTTAAAGCATACAACATTCCGATGGTTCCCGGTTTAGACGAAGCGATTACCGATATTGAAAAAGCAAAAGTAGTTGCCAGAGAAATAGGCTTTCCTATTTTGATTAAAGCCTCTGCCGGTGGTGGTGGAAAAGGGATGCGTGTTGTCGAGAATGAAGAAGAGTTTGAATCGCAAATGAAAAGAGCAATCAGCGAGGCTATAAATGCTTTTGGTGATGGTTCTGTTTTTATAGAAAAATATGTTGCATCTCCTCGTCATATCGAAATACAAATCATGGCTGACAGTCATGGGAATATTCTTTATTTATTCGAAAGAGAATGTAGCATACAACGTCGCCATCAAAAAGTAATAGAAGAAGCTCCTTCTTCGGTATTAACACCAGAATTGCGAAAAGAAATGGGCGAAGCAGCCGTATTAGTTGCCAAGTCTTGTGATTATCTAGGAGCAGGAACTGTAGAATTTTTATTGGATGAAAATAATAATTTCTATTTTCTTGAAATGAATACTCGCTTGCAAGTAGAGCATCCCGTGACCGAATGGATTACTGGACTGGATTTAGTAGAACTACAAATCAAGGTTGCTAGGGGAGAAGCATTAGAAATCAAGCAGGAAGATTTAAAAATAAAGGGACATGCGTTAGAGTTGCGTGTATATGCAGAAGACCCCATGAATGATTTTCTTCCAAGTGTTGGACATTTAGATGTGTATCAATTACCTGTTGGCGAAGGTATTCGTGTGGATAACGGTTTTGAGCAAGGAATGGATATACCAATTTATTATGACCCAATGCTTGCTAAGTTGATCACATATGGCGAAACCCGAGAAGAGGCTATCCAAATTATGATCAAAGCAATTGATGGGTATTTGGTAGAAGGAGTTCAAACTACTTTGCCTTTCGGTAAATTTGTTTGTGAACACGACGCTTTCCGTTCTGGTAATTTTGACACGCACTTTGTGAAAAAATATTACAGTGCTGACTTGTTGAAAAATCAATTGGCACAAGAAGCTGAAATTGCCGCGATGATCGCTTTGAAGCAATATTTTGAAGATCAAAAAATAGTACGATTACCAAATCAATAAATTATGGAGTCTAAAATAAAAGAATTAAACGATAAAATTGCTCAAGCCCATATGGGTGGAGGTAAAGATAGAATTGCAAAACAACACCAAAAGAAGAAATTAACCGCCAGAGAGCGCGTTAACTATTTGATGGATGAAGGTTCTTTTGAAGAAATTGGGATATTGGTGACACACCGTACGACAGATTTCGGAATGGCAGAAGAGCAGTATTACGGCGATGGTGTAATTACCGGATACGGAACCATCAATGGAAGATTGGTCTACGTTTTTGCCCAGGATTTCACCGTTTTTGGTGGAGCTTTGTCTGAAACACATGCTGAAAAAATCTGTAAAGTGATGGATATGGCAGTAAAAATGGGTGCTCCTATGATTGGATTAAACGATTCAGGTGGTGCTCGTATTCAAGAAGGTGTTCGCTCTTTGGGTGGTTATGCTGATATTTTTTATAGAAACGTACAAGCAAGTGGTGTTATTCCGCAAATATCTGCGATTATGGGCCCCTGCGCCGGTGGAGCGGTATATTCTCCTGCTATGACAGATTTTACCATGATGGTAGAAGACACCAGTTATATGTTTGTGACGGGACCCAATGTAGTGAAAACGGTTACGAATGAAACCGTAACTTCAGAAGAACTGGGAGGGGCAAGTACCCATTCTACTAAGTCTGGTGTGGCACATATTACTTCTGCAAATGATGTAGAATGTCTAGAAGATCTAAAAAAATTGTTGAGCTATTTACCACAAAGTAATAAAGAGACGACTGCAAAGTTGCCTTATGAATTAAACGATGAGCTACGAGAACAATTAGCAACTATAATTCCTGATAATCCGAATAAGCCGTATGACATGCATAATGTTATTGCAGGGATTATTGATGAAGATTCCTTTTATGAAGTTCATAAAAATTATGCCGAAAATATTATTGTAGGCTTTGCCAGATTGGGCGGAAGAAGCATTGGTATTGTGGCAAATCAGCCTTTGTACTTAGCCGGAGTTTTGGACGTGAACAGTTCGAAAAAAGCGGCACGATTTACCCGTTTTTGCGATTGTTTCAATATTCCTTTGTTAGTCTTGGTAGATGTACCTGGTTTCTTGCCAGGAACAGATCAAGAGTGGCATGGCATTATCGTACACGGTGCTAAACTGCTTTATGCTTTAAGTGAAGCTACCGTGCCTAGAATTACAGTTATTACCCGTAAAGCTTACGGTGGAGCTTATGATGTGATGAACTCGAAACACATTGGTGCCGACATGAATTATGCATGGCCAACTGCCGAAATTGCCGTGATGGGAGCCAAAGGAGCTTCAGAGATTATCTTTAAGAAGGAAATTAACGAAGCAGCAGATCCTGCAGCTAAACTTTTAGAAAAAGAAGCGGAATATGCAAAGTTATTTGCGAATCCTTATACTGCAGCTCAAAGAGGTTTTGTGGATGAGGTTATATTGCCAGAAGATACACGCAGAAAATTGATTAAAGCATATAGTATGCTTGAAAATAAAGTAAGTGTTACCCCTAATAGAAAGCACGGAAATATTCCGTTGTAGTCTTTAGAAGTTATAAGAATAGACTACACTTCTCGTTTGTAGGATACAAGTAGTTTCTAAAGATCGACTAGCACTCTATTTTAGGATTAAAAAAAAGCGATTATTGAATAGTAAAAATTCTATTTAATAATCGCTTTTTTACTTGTAAGAATATAATATCAGTGCTGTCGAAAGCACGAAAAACAAAACTAATAAAATCAGTTTTTTTCGACTATGCTATGTCTTTTATAAAATCATCGTATTCTGAATAGAAAAGTTCCAAAGCAGTCATTTTTTCATTATAAAAAGCAAATATTTCGTCCCAGTAGTTTCTGTTACTAACACTTACTCCTAGTTTTTCAACCCATATACGACTGATTGTTTTCCCGTTTTCAAGAACGTAGTCTCTTTCAAATACTAAATCGGCAATAAATTCGTCTGCCAATATATTTTTTAAGGCTTCTAGTTTATCAAAATAAGCATTTCGGGTTTCGTTATTTCGATGCTCAATATCAATTAAAACTTGGGCTTTTTTATTGTCTACATAAAACTTAAAAGAGAAGTCTTTAATTTTTGTGTCATATAACACCCATTTACGAGGGAATTTTTCTGCGAATGTCACCCAGAACTCTCTCTTTAATTTTTGAGTTTCTTCTTTGCTATACATTTTGATTGTTTGATTATTAGAAAATTTGCGAACTATTATTTTCTAGAGTACATTTACTTTAATATGCAAAAATAGACTTTGATTATGGATTTTCAACATTTTTTAGAATATGTTCCTCACTTCGCTCAAGCGAAACTTCCTGCGATGGAGGCGCATCTTAAAATGGCTCCATTTGAAAGAATGGAAAGCTTAAAAAATGCATTTAGTGAAAATAAAGACCCAAGACTGGCGGCGGTTATGATGTTGTTTTACCCAAAGAATGGGATGACACATTTAGTTTTAATTGTACGGAACTCTTATGAAGGCGTTCACTCTGGGCAAATAGCATTCCCTGGAGGGAAATGGGAAACAGAAGATGCAGATTATTCTGTGACGGCTTTACGGGAAACACATGAAGAGGTGGGAATACTTCCTAATCAGATGGAAATTATTAAATTATTTACGCCTACCTATATACCACCAAGTAACTTTATGGTCTATCCATTTTTTGGTATCTGTAAAGAGGAGGTGTGTTTTGTGCTTGATCCAACTGAAGTTTCTAGTATCATTGAATTGCCGTTATCGGTCTTTCTGAGCGACAAAATAATAATTGAGGCAAATATGACGACTTCTTATGCCACGAATATTAATGTTCCTGCTTTTGAGATTGAAGGGCATGTTGTTTGGGGCGCTACCGCAATGATGCTTAGTGAGTTAAAAGATGTGTTGAAGTCGGTTTTGGATTCAGAGAAATGATTAGATAAGCAGTGAGTAATCAAGCTTCTTATTGCGACCGAACACATAGTTATAACAATAGAGTACAAAAAATAAATTTCGTAAGTTTGTAATCCAAATTTACAAGATAAACACACAATTTTATGGGGTTATTTAAGAGAAATCCTTTTGGGCACATTCTTTTTGTGAAGAGATGGTTGATTCGAATTTTCGGAGGCGTTACCCATAGGCGTTATAGAGGTTTCAATGAATTACAGATTGAAGGCTCAGAGATTATTAGAAATTTACCAGACACTAACGTGCTTTTTATATCGAATCATCAAACCTATTTTGCTGATGTTGTTGCTATGTTTCATGTATTTAACGCTAGTTTAAAGGGGAGAGAAAACAATATAAAAAATGTATTGTACTTATGGAATCCCAAGTTAAACATCTATTATGTGGCCGCCAAAGAAACAATGCACGCAGGTTTGTTGACAAGGATAATGGCTTATGCTGGTGCCATTACGGTAGAAAGAACCTGGCGTGAAAAAGGAAAGGATGTTACTGATAAAAAAGATGTTAACCCTAATGATACGGAGAATATTAAAATAGCACTCAAAGATGGTTGGGTAATCACTTTTCCGCAAGGAACAACTAAATCTTTCAAACCTGTTCGTAAGGGAACGGCTCATATAATTAAAGAGCACCGACCTATAGTGGTTCCTATTGTTATTGACGGTTTTCGTCGTTCATTTGACAAAAAAGGGCTTCGTATGAAAAAGAAGGGAATTCTTCAATCATTTATCATCAAAGAGCCTCTTGAAATTGACTATGACAATGATTCTATTGACGACATCGTAGAGAAAGTAGAGTATGCAATCGAGCAACACCCCTCTTTTCTAAAAGTAATTCCATTAGAAGAAGTCGAAGAGCAAGAGAAATTGAATACACTTCGTAAATGGGAATATTAAGATCTTAATAAAAGCCCTTTTTTACAAAAATATAAACCCAGCAATCACTTAAAATTGCTGGGTTTTTTATTTGAAAAAAATAAGTACTCCTACTACAAGTCTATCTTCTTCAGTTCTTTATAATTAGCATGTAACCTTCGCAGTAAAATACCATACAGCAGTCTGTAAAACAACCAAAATAATCCAAATAATACAATGGTAATTAAGGCTAAGATACCAACGGTGATTGCCATAATTTTTGGATCACTTTCGATTTTTTCTCTCAAAACAACAGTTTCGGGATTGTAAAATAAAGCGATTATAAACCCAATTATTAGAGCAAATACTATCATTGCCAGATTATACCAAACATAACACTGTACCGTTTTACGGGTTTTCAAAATGTCTTTCATCAATTGTTTTGTAGAAGAAATTGTTGAAATTCGGATATAGTTTTTATAAAATAAATAAATGAAAATTACGATTACTCCGTAACCTAAGTAGTTGAATATCTTTAAATAGGAAACGAATCCCTCACTATTTATTTTTTCAAGATAATCGTCTGCATTAAAAATCACGCTTAAACACGTCCATAATAATACCTCCATAATACTAATGATTAAAATCCACTTCACAATAGAAGACGATTTTCTATGAATCATTTTGTAAATTTCTTTTTCTGATATCTGCTCAAAAGAATCTTTGTTCTTTTGCCAGTCTTTTTTTAATAAATCCAGTTCTTTCATATTCCTTAAGGATTTAGTATTTTTTTTAGTTTCCCTTTTATTCTGTTCATTTTCACCCTAGCATTCACCTCGCTAATCCCTAATGTTTCTGCTATCTCACGATAATCCTTATCCTCCAGATACATGAAAACCAATGCTTTTTCAATGTCGTTTAATTGGTATACAGCCTTGTACATGAGCTTTATTTGCTCCTCCTCCTCATAATTATACTCTACGTCCTTAATAAAATGTTGCCGGCCCTCGTATTCAACGGTAGATAATGATCGTTTGTTTTTTCGGTACAACGTGATTGCCGTGTTCAGCGCTACGCGATAGGCCCAAGTAGAAAATTTGCTATCGCCTCTAAATTTTGGAAACGCCTTCCATAATTGAATCGTGACCTCTTGAAATAAGTCTTTATGAGAATCTTCACAGTCAGTATATAATCTACAAATTTTGTGGATTATATTCTGATTTTCCTTTAATTGTGTGACAAAAGAATGTTCTAGATTTTCACTCATAAATGATTAGTGTACTGCATTTCAATTTTGTTACAAAGTAATTCATTTTTTAGGAGCACAAAGAGTTAGTTTGACATTTTTGCCTTGTCCCGCTGTACATTACAATCTCCCTAAAAAAAAAACGGGAGGATTTACATTTCCATCGGGGCTATCTACAACTAATATTTTTCAAAATCACATTTACAGTCGCCGTAAAATTCAACAACAAACACTAAACTTTGTATATTTGATTTTTAACAATTAGAAATTAAAAATAATTATGAATATCCCTAAATCAACTTTACCTCGAATCGTAATTATTGGTGGTGGTTTTGCAGGAATTGCGCTAGCCAAAGAACTAAAGAATCAAAAAGTACAAGTTGTTCTTTTAGATAAGCATAACTACCATACTTTTCAACCTTTATTATATCAAGTGGCTACGGGAGGTCTTGAGGCAGGTTCTATTGCCTATCCCATTCGTAAGGTGATTCAGGAATATGATGATTGTTATTTCCGTTTAACAAATGTTCAGGAAATTGATACTAAGAATAAAAAGATTATTGCCGAAATAGGGGAGTTAAGCTATGATTATCTGGTTATGGCTACGGGGTCAAAAACCAATTATTTTGGTAATAAGGATATTAAACGCTACAGTATGGCGATGAAAACGATACCGCAATCATTAAACATCAGAAGTCTGATTCTGGAGAATTTTGAGCAAGCCGTCTTAACTACTGATGTTGCCGAAAAAAATAGTTTGATCAATTTTGTACTCGTAGGTGGCGGACCCACAGGAGTGGAGCTAGCCGGCGCTCTTGCCGAAATGAAAAAGGCAATTCTACAAAAGGATTATCCGGATTTAGATATAGCAAAAATGGAGATTAACCTCATTCAGAGCGGGGACAGGATTCTTAATACCATGACCGAAAAGTCATCAAAGGCTGCTGAAAAATTTTTAATGGAACTTGGAGTTAAAATTTGGAAGAACGTTCGAGTGACTAATTATGATGGTCGTACTATTACCACTAATTCTGATTTAACTTTTGAAACTGCTACTGTAATATGGACTGCCGGGGTTCAAGGAGCTGTTGTAGCGGGTCTGGATGCTAATTCTTTGGTAGAAAGAGTAGAGCGTATCCGTGTAAATCAATTCAATCAGGTAAAAGGTTATGATGATATCTTTGCAGTAGGAGATATCGCTTCTATGGAAACAGAAGAGTTCCCACAAGGACATCCTATGATGGCGCAACCTGCTTTACAACAAGGTAAATTGCTGGGAGGAAATATTGTAAAATTAATTCAAAATAAAACCATGGAGCCATTTGAATATAATGATAAGGGATCGATGGCCACTATAGGACGCAATAAGGCAGTAGTAGATTTACCTAATTATCATTTTAGTGGTGTTTTTGCTTGGTTTGTTTGGATGTTTGTGCATTTATTTTCGCTAATTGGATTCAAAAATAAAGCAGTGGTTTTCTTAAACTGGGTTTACAACTATATTCGTTTTGACCGCGAAGGTCGTTTGATTATTAGACCCTATAAAAAGAAGAGTTTTACGGCATTTACAAGTGATGAGGTTTAAAAATAATTTGTGAACTGAGATAATTACCCATGTTTATAATTGGTTGTCTTTGTAATAGTTGACCATCAAATTCACAAACTTACTGTAACTCTCTATGCCGTCTTTTTGTTGATTCAGTTTTAGGAATTGATCGTAAAATAAGTAGAAACCAGTTTCAATGGGTGTTTTATATTTTTTTCTGAAATTGGTGCTTTCCTGATAGTTTTTTAATATGCCGGGATGAACTGTTTTTAGTAGTTCGTCAAATGATTCCTCATTGCTATATTCTAAAATACCTAAACAATACCGTAAAGCATAACTGTAGCCTGAATATTTAACATACAAATTATCGTTTTTTACTGATGCGAGAAAACCAATAAAATTGCATTCGGTTTCGTTAGCAAATCCCATTTGGTGCGCCATTTCATGATTGGTAGTCATGGGGAAACTATACATCGGACCTAAATAGTTCACATTCGCTTCATTTGTAAACGGATTTAAATATCCTCCAAATCCCATATACGTTAAGGGCACACTAAACAATGATTTTTTAGTGCTTAAAGTTATAAAATGAAAGTTATGATGTTGCTTCGATAAGTTATTGTAACCATTTAAATTCATTGTGAAAACCTGTTCTTGCGAATAAGGGAAAACCACTTTTAAGCTATCTGACTTTGTAAGTTGGATTTGGATTTGGTTTGTTTTTGCAATCAATTTTTTTGTAAAATCCAACAAGTCAGCATCTGTGTACTCTCTTTTAATTTTCATTTTTTCAAAGAGTGGTTGGCGATAGTAGTTCAATGCCCATAGGATATGAAACAAAAAATAAAATATGGAGAAAAAACGGAGCAGCTGCAAACTATTGTCTTTCCAATTTTGTTTCCAGGATTTTCTTTTGTTCCAGAACCATTTTAAAAAAAAGAAAATTAAAATAATATAAAGACAATCTCCTAACGAAAAAGGAATACGCCCCAATATAGTTCTTAAAAAGTGAGAGATATTAAGATATAGGCCCTTACTATAATAACGCTCCACGCTTTCAGGGAAAAAAGAAATGATTTGTAGAAGAACTATTTGGACAATTAGGAAAAAGGGAAGAATGAATTTTTGTTTCACGAAGCGAAATTTTATTGGCGTTGCTATTTTTATGTGAATGGTAAATATAGTAACTTTTTGTTTTGCAGAGAATCGGAAAATTTATTTTTCGTAGAGAATCAGAAAGATAAATACAGATAGATGCAAACTTTTGTTTACCATATAAGTCATATAAGTTTTGTTACACGGTGAATTGAGGAGAAATCCCATAGAGACGCAAACTTTTGTTTATGATATAAGTTATGTAAGTTTTGTTTCGAAAAGGATAGCCTTAGAAACCGTTGGCTCCTCAAGTTTCATTAAACCATATAAGAAATGTAAGGGCATATTAGCTTTATTGCTCAGATAAAGAACAACGATTTATAAAGGATATCCATAGCGTTTAAATCTTTGGCACAGCAAAAGTAAACTTAAATTTTCAGGAAACTATCTCCGATTTTTTCTTGCCAGTTTCTTTCAAAAGGAAAGCGAAAATTACAGCTATACCAATACAAATTACCCAAAACAAGCCTGCATTTTGAAAATGAATTTCCTTATCTATAGCTGTTCCTAGAGTGTTTCCATACAGATTACTAAATAAAGGTCCTAGTAATGACGTTACACCAAAAGTTAAGAAATTAATGGCTCCAGTTGAACTACCTTTTACTTTGTCAGGATTACTCTCTTTGATTATAGAATAGGGTATCATTGCTGCTCCAGAAGCTACTCCTAAAAGGAATGTACTTATATATGCGGGGTACATTTCTGGAAAATAAAGCAATTGCAATAAATTTAAAATCATGAATAATGCGCCTACAATCAGAACCGGTTTTCTTCGACCTATTTTATCTGCAATCCATCCCATTAACGGGCAACCAACAGCCCATCCCAAGGCGACACAAGCGCTAACAAGTGTAGCGGTTTCAAAATCCATCATACGGTCTTTTTGAAAGAAGGCGACACCCCAAGTCATTGCAAAAATAGTTGTGGGAGCAAATAATAATCCAGAAATCGCACCAGACAAATAGCTTTGCGAATTGCTAAAAACAATTTTATAAGGGGATAGTAATCCGCCTTTTTCTGTCTTTTTAACGGCCAATTCAACCTTGTCTTGTGGAGTAATGTATAAAATGAAAATACCGATAGCAATAATTAAGAGACCTAACCCAATCCATATAAAAGGTAAGCTGTAGCCGTTTCTGATGGCGGGTCCAATTATAAATTGCCCTGCAGATCCGCCTAACATACCTAAAGATTGTGTTACGCCAATTGCAGTCGCCAGTTTACGTGGAGAAAAAGCTTTTGAAGCTAAATAAACACAAGCGGGAAATGCCATTGCAGAACCAGCGCCTTGTAGTAGTCTACCAATATAGCCATCATAAATACTCGATACAGCAAATAAGATACAACCTAATCCTACAATGATTGTCCCAATAGATAATGGGTACTTTGCTCCTAATTTATCTAAAGCGATTCCAGCGATTAAGCTTGTAATCGAATAGGTTAAATAATACATTCCTATAACGGAGCTGACTCCTTTTGTTGAAGTTGTAAAAGCATGTGAAAGCTCGGGAATCATTACACTTGGTGCAGAACGAACGGCATATTCAAGAAGATAAAAGATTAATCCAAAAACCCAAGCAAGCAAGTAAGGATTTTTGGTAACGGTAGTAGTATTTGATTGCATAATTTGACGTCCAAAATTCAAAACCGCCAACGAAGATAGGGTGGAAAATGAATTTATAATATTTTCTCAAATTTACGAATACATCTATCTTTTTAGCATCTCACTATAAAATTTAGTTGGTTAGGTTTTTTTTTGGTATAAAAAAATGATTCCTATTTTTTAAATTCCTATTTTTTTAAAAATTATGTTGAATTAACTTAATTTAAGAATAATTGTATACTGTGTCATTTTTAGTATTTGGATTTTTAAGTTGTTTTTTTGTTAAAAGGGAAAATTTAAAGGTAAATAAATACATTTTTATTATCACTACGGTCTGTTTTAAGAAAGTGGAAATAAATATTTGTAAGCAATTTTTATTATGGATTAGTTATTCATGAATTTTTTTCAAACCATATAAGAAATTGAAAATTATATGAGTTTTATATCGCAGCAACTCTTAAAGGGTAGTAAGCGTATACAAAGAATAGCTGCACAATTTATTATTTCTTTAAACGATCAAGTATGCTACTTGATTATAAAAAAGGTATAAATACTTGCTGGTAAAATAAAGCGATAGAAGAGTATTAAGAAAACACTGTAAAACGATTTATTGTTAATAACTAAGCAATCACGGTTGGCGCATAACTGCGAGTTTTTTTAAATTTACCTCACTTCATGTGGTTGCATTGTTCTCAGAAATGGTAGTATGCAGACATGTATATAGTAGTAAGTGCAGTGTTTTAAAGGTTGCTAAGGCAGCTTATATACGCAAGAGATAAGGAAGCCCCTTTTTTGTTGGTTTCGACACTTTGGGACACCCAAAAGATTGTACTAATTTTAAGGGATAAATTGCTTTGTAAGGCTGAAAACGAATTTAAACTTTGTAACTTTGAGGTTTAAAAATGTTAAACTTCAAACAACAATAAATGAGTCAAGAGATAAGAAATTTAGAACCAAAAGTACTTTGGAATAAGTTTGCCGATTTGAATGCCGTTCCTCGCCCTTCAAAAAAAGAGGAAAGAGTGATTGAGTTCATGAAAAACTTTGGTAAAAGCCTTGGATTAGAGACTTTTGAAGATGATATTCGCAATGTGATTATCCGTAAGCCAGCAACTTCAGGAATGGAAGACCGTAAAGCAATAGTAATGCAGGGACACTTGGATATGGTGCACCAAAAAAATTCAGATACTGTTTTTGATTTCGATACACAAGGAATCGATATGTATGTAGACGGAGACTGGGTTCGTGCTAAAGGAACTACACTTGGAGCAGATAATGGTTTAGGTGTTGCGGCAATTATGGCAGTTTTAGAAAGTAAAGATATTCCACATCCCGCTATTGAAGCTTTGTTTACCATTGACGAAGAAACTGGAATGACAGGGGCTTTGAATTTAAAAGGAGGCATTCTTCAAGGACAAATTCTTTTGAATCTAGATACGGAAGAGGATGACGAAATCGACATTGGTTGTGCCGGTGGAATTGACGTTACTGCTACTGCAGAGTATGATGAAGAGGAGACTCCTGAAGGTTCTATAGGGTATTCAATTACCGTAAAAGGATTAAAAGGGGGGCATTCAGGAATGGATATTCACAAAGGACTGGGGAATGCTAATAAAATCATGAACCGCGTATTATTTGATGGTTTTGATAATTTTGGATTGCAAATATCAGAAATAAAAGGAGGAAGCCTTCGTAATGCTATTCCTCGTGAAAGTGTGGCGCAAGTTATAATTGCTTCGGTATTTGATGAAGCTTTTGTGTATGACATGCAACAAGTGGTTAATGATATAAAAACAGAATTAAAAGCGACTGAACCTAATTTAGAGGTGGTTTTTGAGAAACTGGATACTACACCGGCAAAAGTAATGCCGTCTATTGCTCAGTATTATTTTGTAAGAGCAATGTATACTGCTCACAACGGCGTTTATAGAATGAGTGCTGACTTTGCTGATTTAGTAGAAACGTCTAATAATATAGCCAAAGTAGTTTTAGGAGAAGGAAAACTGTCTGTACAGTGTTTAACGCGTTCGTCTGTAGAAACGGCTAAGTTTGATTTGGCTAATGCTTTGACATCGGCTTTTGAATTAATGGGATGTGAAGTAGAACTTTCAGGATCTTATCCAGGATGGACTCCTAATACAGAATCAGAAATCATGGATGTTTTAATACCTATTTATGAGAAACAAGTTGGTGAAAAACCAAGAGTAGTGGCTTGTCATGCTGGACTAGAATGTGGAATCCTTGGAACTAATTATCCTGATATGGATATGATTTCTTTTGGTCCAACTATCCAAGGAGCGCACTCGCCAGATGAAAGAGCAAGTATCTCGTCATCTCAAAAATTCTGGAAATTCTTAGTTGAGGTTTTGGCTAATATTCCGGTTAAATAGCAATTGGATTTAAGTATAAAAATTAACCCTCGTTTAGTAATAAACGAGGGTTTGTTATTTAAAAGAATTACTCTCTTTTGGGAGCGTTTTTTTTGTCTCTTTTTTCTTCTTTCTTTTCTTTAGCCGTTTTAAGAGGCTCTTTTTTGGCGGTTTTCTTCGCGTCTTGACTTTTTGCCATGATAATAGTATTTGGATTTTCGTGTTTAATGTAAGTAAATGTATGTAATATTTTGGTTCCTTCTAAATATTATTTTAAAAAATCCCCGTCGATGATTAATAATTCAACACCAGCCTCAGATATCGAGCGATGCGAACTTAAATCATCTGAAACTACATATGTCATTCCTGCCGTAAGTTTAATCTCTTCTCCCGTTACCAGTTCACTGATGAAGTTTCCTTTGAGGCAATGCACGATGTGTCCCTTTTGACACCAGTGATCTGCCAAGTAATTTGCGGAATAGGTTACTTTTCGAATCCTTAGTCCGCCCAACTGCATCGTTTGCCAGTAGGCAGTTCCTTTTTCTCCAGGATATGCTATTTTTTCTATTGTGCCCCAGTCGATAGTTTGGAAAGGTATATTTGACATGTTTCTAGCGTTATAATTAATAGTACAATAAAGGGAGTGTGTTTTAAATAAATATCCCCAATTACGTTTGTAATTGGGGATTGATAATTTTTTGCTTGATTTTTGAATATTGATAATAAACTTTTAAATTATCGTTTCTTCAAAATTTTATATTCTTCATAACAGCCGCTAATTGCGTCCATTATTTGTAGGTCATTTGCAGTTTTAATAAACGATTCAGAGTAATTACAACGTTGCAATATTTCTGGGATTTCTTTTTTATCAATACCTAAAAGTACCGCAAGGGTTTCCCTGTCAAATTTCGATTCTAGAAGGTTGCGTACCGTATCGTCTTTCCTCATTTCTTTTAACTTTTTTAATTCTTTTGGGTTGTTACCAAAGAAATTATAAAGCATATCCGCTGGGTTAAAAATGGAGCCGAGAACCCTTCCAAATGCATTTGGAGAGTATTCACCAGCTTCGTATCCATGGGTTAAGCCAGAAATACTATATCGGTAATTTTCACTTGTAGGAATTGTTTTTGAATCTACCTCGAGATAACCTGTTAGGTTAAATGGTCTAATAACCACTTCTTCCAGTGCAATAGCACTCTCGGTTAGAAAAATCTTAGCTACTTTGTTTTTTATCCAGTCATTGGTGACTTTAACTCTCAGTGATTGAAAACCTAAAAGAGAAATATGTAACGTATCTGTAGGTTGAACGTCAATTTCAAAATAACCGTTAGAGTCGGTTCGTGCTCCTCTAACTTTATTGATGTTGATGATATTAGCATTAATCAATGGCGACTTATTGTTGTCGTTATAGATAAAGCCAGATACTTTTTGGGAGTGAACTATCTCTTGGGATGATGCGGTTAAGGATAGTGCTAAAAAAAAGAGAACTATAAAATATTTCATAAACTGATTTAAAACTTTAAAAGTAGTAAACAAGATCAAATATTCTATAGTTCTCTTATATAATTATAAGAAAATTAACAGTAAATGTTAGTCTCTTCTTGGTCTTCTTGGTCTAGATGAGTCACTAGAACTTTCAGAACGTCTAGGAGCTCTGTCTGAAGAACCTTCACCTCTAGGAGCTGAACTTCTTCCTCCAAAACCACCTTCTCTAGGAGCTGAGCTTCTTCCACCGAAACCGCCTTCTCTTGGAGCAGAGTTTCTGTCGCTTCTAAAACCACCACCAGAACCTTCTCTTCTTGGTGCGAAACTACCTTCTCTTCTTGGAGCAGAACTTCTTCCGCCACCAAAACCACCACCACCAGAACTTCTTCCGTTGTGATCACGTCTTCCGCCACCATCATTTTTAGAAATTTCAACATTGATACGACGTCCTTCTAATTGTACGTTGTTCAATACTTCCATAACTTTATCTGTGTGCTCAGGATCTGTGTTAAAGAAAGAGAAACCTTCTTTTACGTCTACTTTGAAAACGTCATCACGACCTAAGTCTAATGTTTCTTTCAAGTAGTCTTTTAATGACATCCAATCGAAGTTATCTCTAGAACCGATGTTCACAAAATATCTTGTTGCACCACCATTATTGTCTCTTGGAGCACCATCTCTGTCATCACGTCTTTCAGAACCTGAAGATTGATTAGAGATATCTCTAGTTTTCTTGTAGTAGTTGATGAAACGGTTAAATTCAACTGAAACCATTTTTTTGATTAACTCTTCTTTCGATAAGCCTTCAAGTACATTATTGATTGCAGGCAGATAGTTGTCAATTTCGTGATCAACTTCTACATCCTTAATCTTATTAGCTAAGTGTAATAATTGGATTTCGCAAATTTCGATTCCTGAAGGAACTGTTTTTTCTTCGAATTTTTGTTTGATGATTCTTTCAATAGAAGAAATCTTACGCAATTCGCTTTTAGTTACAATTACAATAGAAGTACCTAATTTACCAGCACGACCAGTACGACCTGAACGGTGATTGTAAGTTTCTATTTCGTCAGGTAGTTGATAGTTTACTACGTGAGTAATGTTATCAACATCAATTCCACGTGCAGCAACATCAGTAGCTACAAGCATTTGGATTTGTCTTCCTCTAAAAGATTTCATTACGCCATCACGTTGCGCTTGAGATAAATCTCCGTGCAATGCAGCAGCGCTGTATCCATCTTCTACTAATTTCTCAGCAACAGCTTGTGTATCACGTTTTGTTCTACAAAAAACTACTGAGAAGATATCTGGATTAGCATCAGCTAAACGTTTCAAAGCTTCGTAACGGTCACGTGCGTTTACAAGGTAAAATTCATGTGATACTGTTGCAGAACCTGAATTCTTAGCCCCTACTGTAATTTCAATAGGATCTTTCATGAATTGTTTTCCAATTCTAGCTACTTCTGCAGGCATTGTAGCCGAGAATAACCATGTGTTTTTTTCGTCTGGCGTAGTTGACAGGATGTTTACGATATCTTCGTAGAAACCCATGTTCAACATTTCGTCAGCTTCGTCAAGAATACAATAATTAATTTGAGAAATGTTTACTAATCCTCTGTTAATCATATCTTGCATTCTTCCTGGAGTTGCCACAATAATTTGTGCGCCTCTCTTAATGTCTCTTGCTTGGTCTGTTATGCTAGCTCCACCGTAAACTGCTACCACATTAATACCTTTTTCGTATTTAGAGTAGTTTTTAATTTCGTTGGTAATCTGCAAACAAAGTTCGCGTGTTGGAGATAAAATTAATGCTTGAGTATTTCTGTTGTTGGCATCAATTTTCTGAATAACTGGAAATCCAAATGCTGCCGTTTTCCCTGTCCCTGTTTGAGCCAACGCAACCATATCTGTGTCTTTTTCCAATAATAGGGGAATCGCTTTCTCCTGTACTTCGGTCGGATTCTCAAATCCTAGATCTAAAATCGCCTTCAGTAACGATTCACTCAATCCTAATTGTTCAAATTTATTCATATGTGTTTTTAAAATAGTGTGCAAAAGTACTGTTAATATTTGAGATAAACTAATGCTGTCTAAAGTTTTGTCTTTTTATTGTTATTTGATTATCAGAAAGTTAGATTTTTAAATTTAGATTTATCAGTTTGAATTTGGAATTAGATAAAGAAATAACGGTGGAGATAATAAATATCCCAATCAAAATCGTTGAATTTTAACACTTACTTTTTATTTTTTAAAAAGCTGATTAGTAATTGGGTGGCTTTTCCTCTATGACTGATTTGATTTTTTATTGCAGAGGACAATTCGGCAAAAGTTTGTAGATACTCCTCAGGTTGGAAGATAGGATCGTAACCGAAACCTTCGCTTCCGGCTTTGGTTATAGTGATTTGGCCTTCTGCTATGCCTGTAAATAGATGTTGTCCCCCGTTTACATTTAAAGCAATTACTGTTTTGAAATGGGCATTACGATTTGGATTATTAGATAAAGCTAGCAATAGTTTGTCCATATTGTCTTCAGAACTGCGTTGTTCGCCAGCATATCTGGCTGAGAATACTCCGGGATCTCCATTCAGGGCTTCTACTTCCAGTCCTGTATCATCAGCAAAACAATCGTAACCATATTTTTCAGTGACGTAATTGGCTTTTAAAATGGCGTTTCCCTCGATAGTATCGGCAGTTTCTGGAATTTCTTCATGGCAACCTATATCTTCCAAGCTTACTATTTCTATAGTTGATGGCAGTAGTTGTTGAATTTCCTTTATTTTATTTTTGTTATTTGAAGCAAAGACGAGTTTCATTTATTTTTATTTAGGATGTATCAAAGGTAAGTGTTTTTAAAAAAAAAAGAGCTGTTATATAGGTATCCTTTAATAGTATTAGAATGAGAAGTGGTAGGTGAAATAGATTGTAAGTGCCTTTTATTCTAACTTTTTTAAAACAGCTTACGGTGGTGGTGCAGATCTTATTAACAATAAGTTAAGTTCTTATTTGTTTAAGTCTTTGAATATGATTTCTTACAGCCGTATTCAAGAGTAGTCGATTTGATAGCCAACTGTATGAAAAGATAAAATTGATCATAATGAAGCAAAGTCTGAAAATTAGATGGCTGTAACAAAGTGTTTTTTTGTGCGGTTTGTCCATGGGGTATAATTTTAATTAGCTAAGGGGTATCAGTGCATGTCTTGAAATTTGTATTTAATGCAAATTTATTGGATTTAATTTTTAGACATAAATGGGATATTGTCAAAATTTATTGCGATATGTTTAGCGATAATTGTAATAATGTTAATTAGTATTTAACTCACTGTATTTCAGTATATTAATTTTATTTTTTTGCTATCTTTGAGTATGATTTTGGTTTGTTATTGAGTATGGCCATCTGCAAGGAGTAGTGTATTTAATAGTTGGTTGTATCAAAAGGTATAAGTTGATGAAGATAAGGATCAGGAACAAAACCTGGGGAGAAGTTTTGCAAAAATGAATATTTTTGCATAATTAACTTTGAGATATGACTTCT
>NZ_JASMRH010000060.1:0-1638 GCF_041431385.1 Flavobacterium sp. Arc2
AGGTCCGTTTGGAGTAGAAGTAATCAATACGTCTGTAGGATTAACTTTAACACCGTTTAATGTATCGTTTGTAAGTATATTGATTCCGGCATCATCACCTTTAGTACCGTTGATAGTTCCCGCAATATCATTGACAGCTTTGATAGCTGGAGCTACTACAGTCACTGTCACAGTAGCAGTACTGCAGTTGTTAGGATTCAATACTTGACATATTGTATAATCTACGGTATAATCACCTGCTTTAGTATTTGGCGCAACAGTTACTGTTCCATCCGTATTTACCGTTAGAGGTCCGTTTGGAGTAGAAGTAATCAGTACATCTGTAGGATTAACTTTTACACCGTTTAATGTATCGTTTGTAAGTACATTGATTCCGGCATCACCACCGTTAGTACCGTTTATAGGTCCCGCAATATCATTGACAGCTTTGATAGCTGGAGCTACTACAGTTACCAATTGTGTACAAGTAGCTATATTGCCCGCATTATCTGTTACGGTCCAAGTTACTGTAGTGTTTCCAATAGGAAATAAGTTCGGAGCATCATTTGTTATTGATTTAACTTCACAGTTATCACTTGAAGTAGGAGTGCCAAGATCTACATTTTCTTTTGGTATAGAAATAGATTGAGTGTTTAAAGTTATGTTTACAGGGGCAGCACAAGTTATCGTTGGATTTATATTATCTATTACAGTTACCACTTGCTTACAAGTTGCTGTATTTCCAGCAATATCAGTTGCAGTCCAGGTCACGGTAGTATTTCCAATAGGGAAAATACTAGGAGCATCATTTGTTACTGATTTTAACTCACAGTTATCATTTGAAGTTGGAGTTCCAAGGTTTACATTGGCTTTAACTATAGTACAAGAGTTTGAATCCAAATTTACTGTTAAAGATTCAGGACAATTTATAACCGGAGCCGTTACATCTTTCACAATTACCTTTTGAGTAGCTGTAGTAGAGTTTCCGTTTCCATCATTGAACGTCCAAGTGATTGTATAAGTTCCTTGTGTATTATAAGTCAAAGGATCAGTAGTCGTTCCTGTGATTGTTCTAGCGCAAGAGTCTGTAGTTGTAGGAGCAACCGCTGTCGCAGTACATTCACCAGTTACATCAGCCAAAGTAGGCATAACCGGAGCTGTTACATCTTTCACAGTTATTTTTTGAGTAGCTGTAGTAGTGTTTCCGTTTCCATCATTGAACGACCATGTGATTGTATAAATTCCTTGTGTATTATAAGTCAAAGGATCAGTAGTCGTTCCCGTTATTGTTCCAGCACAAGAGTCTGTAGTTGTAGGAGCAACCGCTGTTGCAGTACATTCACCAGTAACATCAGCCAAAGTAGGTTTCACCGGAGCCGTTACATCTTTCACAGTTACTTTTTGAGTAGCTATAGTAGTGTTTCCGTTTCCATCATTGAACGTCCAAGTGATTGTATAAGTTCCTTGTGTATTATAAGTCAAAGGATCAGTAGTCGTTCCTGTGATTGTTCCAGCGCAAGAGTCTGTAGTTGTAGGAGCAACCGCTGTTGCAGTACATTCACCAGTAACATCAGCCAAAGTTGGTTTCACCGGAGCCGTTACATCTTTCACAGTTACTTTTTGAGTAGCTATAGTAGTGTTTCCGTTTCCATCATTGAA
>NZ_JASMRH010000061.1:0-1530 GCF_041431385.1 Flavobacterium sp. Arc2
TAGGGTGGTCAGTTTACTCCGGAACTGGTGGTCAATTTGCACTGGAATTGGGTGGTCAATTTGACCGGTTTTTCCAATTAGCCCTTTCAAGATCCTCAGAAGTACTGATAACATCTCCATTTAAATAATCGATCAGATCGGCCTTTCTAAAATAGATTTTCTTTTGACCCTTTTTCTTTGTATACCTAATCTTTCGTTGGTGAGTGAGTTGATAGATATACTTAACCTCGATTGATAAGAATTCCGCAGCTTCCTCAGAGGAGTAAATATCTTTACTATTTAAAGATAATTTCATCAATGCTTTTTCAATAAAGGCATCTTGTTTCTTTGCTAAGTCCAATATGATCAATTCTAATCGATCAATTTTAGAAGTAAAATTACTTGTTTCCATGATTCTATGTTTTTCGAATTATGAGACAAGTTTAGAGCAGTTTATCATACTAAAAAATCGTGTAAGAAAGATTTACACATGAAAAATAAACCATAATAACTAATTGTCCAGCATTATGGATCACTATAGCTTATTTTTGTTTTCACAAAACAAAGCTTAGTAATCAAATTTTACATTCTGTCTAATCCGTTTTTTCAAATAACCTTGTAAAATCGTTAATATGCAAACTTTTAACTCCTTCATTAATCAGAAAATAGGAGTTCAAGAAGCTAATAATTTTTGTATTCGTTCGGTCTTTAAGTTCAGAATTCCAGTTGCGTTTTATGTTGAAAAGAGCAGCTATTATTTCAACTACATACTGTTTTGAATATTTTTTATTATCAATATTTATTACAATCGATTTTTCTTTAATTTCTATTCCGTTACAAAGTCTATAAAGATTATCGATAGAAGAATTATCCTTAAATATATACCGATACTTTCCTATTATCACCTCAAATTCTCTTGCATGAACCTGTTTGACAACATCTCCAACAGTTAAGTTAATTGTATCTTTAAAATTAACCCCATTTTTGATTATTGGTTGAACCATCAAATCTTCTTGAAAGACAAGTTCTTTTGATTTGAATATTTCTTTAGGGTTTTGGAAATAATGTTTAACCAATGTAAAGATATTTTTTGGAGTTTTTAACTCAAACATAAAAAACAATATACACTGTGTAAAAACGATAATGCAAAGATTAAAAGCTGAGTTATAAATATCCGGAGTGCCGGATACTTCACTACTAAGAATCTTACTAATGAAAAATGATAAAGTTAAGATCACAGTCAAAATGATTAATCTACTTTTATTAATACCGTTATAAAAGCTGAATTTTTCATCAGAATACAAGTTTACAAGAAGAGGTTTGATAATGAAAAACCATCTGAATAATAGGTAAACAGGAATAACTATTTTTCCAAAAATCAAAATTACCGATAAGATGTAAATAAAAGTAGACATAGTGGAATCATTTAGTTGTGATAAAAATAAACAAAACTAACTGAAAATAAGCACTTAATGGGATCAAGCGCAAAAGTTGGGGATTATCCAAAAAGGTTAGATAATCTGAACAAGAAAAAGTCGATTTTCCGAACCC
>NZ_JASMRH010000062.1:0-1466 GCF_041431385.1 Flavobacterium sp. Arc2
GGCACGAGCGGGACGCTCGCGCTCAATGTCATTAAGTTAAGGGTTTTTCAAAAGCTATCTTTTTGATTTTTAGTTATATTAGGTTTTATTCTGGTTCTATATTTACCCGAATTTCTTTCAAAAGACCGATTGGGTCTTATTGGAATAAGGTTTTCTTTATATAACTGCTTAAGCTCCTCAAAAGATCTTTCCATTGATTTTGAAGTAAGAAATAAATCTAGTATCCTGTTTTTAAGAAAACCATACGATAAATTGGTGTTGATTTTATAATCATATTTTTTTTGTTGATTCGCATTAACTAAATCATCTTCTAATTCACTTACAATTAAGGTTTGTATATTGCTCACAAACAGTGCTGCATAGAAGTCTTGTTGAATACTTTCATTGGAGTAGCCTGAGAAATGTTCAACTTTTAATTTATTTTTTAGTCGATCATAAAATGTTTCTATTCCCCATCTTTGGCTATACAATTCTTTAAAAACTGAACTAGGATACTTTTTATTATCTAATAATGATGTGATTAATATTTCTGTTTGCCCTTTAGGGAGTTCTACACGTAATAATCTAACTTCAATTGGAGTATTCTTGTTGTATGGCTTGTCGGATATTTTAGTGTTTTTCCCAGGATAGATAGTTACTATTTGAGACTTCTTTTTACTTGATGCAAAATCAATGGTAACTTGACTAAAAGAAACTTTCACACGCATGAGAAAATTTAAATCTCTTTTTATATGCTCATAAATAAAACCATATGAAGGATAACCTCTGTCGTAAATTAATAAATCATTGGATTTACAATGCGTTAAATGTGACAGAGCTAACTTTCTTTCTCCTGAATTCAAAGGTGCTAATATTCCATCTAAGACATAGTTATTTTTAACATCGTATATTACTGAACATCTTGCTTGAACTATGCTAGTGGTTGTTTGGTTTTTTACATCACCATATATAGCTTTTAACTTATTAGTGATAGGTAGGGTAATTCGAGAACCGTCTATTGCTAATAGCCTAAATTCTCCCCATCGTTTTATAGCTTCATCATTATCAGTGTAAAATTCATCTATTAATGTTTGGGAGAGTTTTTTAAAGACTTCTGGTTTTACCTTCATTCGAGCTTGAACAAATGCGCTCTTTGTAAACTTACTACCAATATTGGGTTTTAGAAAACTTATGAAGTTATCTATTTCCATCGTCAGGCTTTTTCTAAGGAAGTTCAACATAAATAGCAAGATAAAAGGAAAATCCTGTTTTCTATTTCGTGTAAAGTGTTTTTCTGAAACTTTATATTCGTTTTTCAATTCCTCGCTAAATAATTGTGTTTGTATCTTTTTGAATATAAAAATAGCAGTTTTTTTTCAAAGTTCTAAATGATTGATTATCATATAAATATACGAAATTTTCTACAAATAAAACACGTAATACACTGAAAATCAGTAAAATAAACCCTTAACTTAATGACATTGCGC
>NZ_JASMRH010000063.1:0-1398 GCF_041431385.1 Flavobacterium sp. Arc2
TGATAATAATGAGCTCGATATTGTATCGGGCTCATTTTGTTTAAATTCGACTTGATTCTATCATTATTGTAATAGTTTATGTATTGGTTTATCTCTTTTTTTAATTGGTCTACTGATTTATATTTTTTAAGATAAAACAGTTCAGATTTTAATATTCCAAAGAAGTTTTCAATTATTGCATTGTCTAAACAATTTCCTTTTCTTGACATACTTTGTACAATCCCTTTTTCTTTCAGCAAATTCTGATATTGTTTCATTTGATATTGCCAGCCTTGATCTGAGTGCAGTGTTAGATTAGTGTTATTTGGTATTTTTTTAAATGCTTTTTTGAGCATCATAACTACTTGATTAAACACTGGCCGTTCTGTGAGTTCATAGCTAATTATTTCTTGATTAAATAAATCAATAATAGGCGATAAATACAATTTTTGACCCGAGACATTAAACTCGGTTATATCGGTTGCCCATTTTTGATTTGGTGCAACTGCTTTAAAATTGCGCGCCAAAATATTAGGAGCTATTTTCCCGTGCTCTCCTTTATAAGACTTATATTTCTTAACCCTTATAACACTTTTCAACCCTAGTAAGTTCATCAACTTTAAAACCGTTTTATGATTGATAATTATTCCTTTGTTGTTTAGTTCGTCTGTTATTCTTCGATACCCATAACGGCCTTTGTGCTTGTGATAGATTGAATTAATCCATTCTTTAATAGCCTTATATTTATCAGGTATTTTACTTTGTTTTTGATAATAATAAAAACTACTACGTGCCACGTTTGTAAGGTTTAAAAGTAAATTTAAATCATACTGATGCCTTAATTCCATTATGACTTGCGCTTTTTGGCTTTCCCTTCGGCTTGAATTAAGGCTTGTAACTTTTTTAGAAAATCAAGTTCACATCGTAATGCTTCATTCTCTAAAAGAAGTTCTTCCTCTCTAGTTAATGGTTTATCAGATTTACGTTTTTTGCGTTTAAAATTACTCATAGATTTTTGTCTGCCTTTGGGTTTAGGTTCTAATCCCTTCAAACCAAAGTTAACAAAATCTCTTTTCCATTTGATAATAGTTGAGTCGGTAGGAATATTAAATTTCAAACGAGCTTCTCTTAATGATAATGAATCCCTATCAATTGAGAGTAATACTTTTTGTTTGAAATCAATGGAATAAACCCGATTCCTCCTAGGCAACAATCCAACTTTGCCATATTCTCTGTAAAAACTAACCCACTTACGAATATTAGATTCACTAGTGTCTTTTTTATTCGATACCGATGCACAGGAATAGTGCTCATTGGTAACTAATTTTACACATTCCAGTTTAAATGCGTAATCATACTTGACTTTTCTTTCCATAAAAATACCCCCAAATAGTGTCTAACTTTTTGGGGGCAGTGCAT
>NZ_JASMRH010000064.1:0-1367 GCF_041431385.1 Flavobacterium sp. Arc2
GACACTGTCCCGTAAAGTGTGTAAGTTAAAAAAATAGGGGTTTGCCTTTTTAATTAAAGTTGAACCCTTTTTTCAAAAATAATTAAGAACTGATTTAGTATTAACCCCCAGTTTTGGATTGGCATTGACCATTTTCTGGTTGCTTCTCTCAGAGCCAAATATACTGATTTTAAAACGGCATCATCCGTTGGGAATGATAATTTGTTTTTGGTATACTTTCTGATTTTCCCATTGAGATTTTCGATTAAGTTAGTAGTATAAATTATTTTTCTAATTTCCACTGGGAAATCAAAGAATACGGTAAGTTCTTCCCAGTTTTCTTCCCAAGATCTTATAGCATAAGGATATTTATGACTCCATTTTTTAGAAAAATCTTCAAGAGAAGCCTTTGCTGATTCTTTATTTGGCGCATTGTAAATAAGCTTCATGTCGGCAGAAAATTCCTTTTTATCTTTCCAGACAACATAACGAGCCGAGTTTCTAATTTGATGTACTACGCAAATTTGAGTTTGTGATTCTGGGAATACGTTTTTAATGGTTTGGGTAAAGCCGTTTAAGTTATCGGTGGCGGTTATCAGCATGTCTTCAACGCCTCGAGCTTTTAAATCGGTTAAAACTCCTAGCCAAAAACTAGCACTTTCGTTCTTGCCTAACCACATTCCGAGCACTTCTTTCTTGCCTTCTCTATTAAGTCCAACGGCTAAATAGATCGTTTTATTGACAACTTTTGAATTTTCTCTAACTTTAAAAACGATACCGTCCATCCAAACAATCAGATAAACGGGGTCCAATGGTCTGTTCTGCCAAGCAATAATATCGCTTGAAACACTATCTGTAATTCGAGAGATAGTGCTGGTGGAAACATCAAAATTATAAACTTCTCTTATTTGTTCTTCGATGTCACTATTGCTCATTCCTTTGGCGTAGAGCGATACAATTACATTCTCTAGCCCATCAAGCATATTTTGCCTTTTAGGAACAATGATTGGATTAAACGACGCGTCACGATCTCTTGGAACTTGAATTTCTGATTCTCCAAAAGAAGTTTTTACTTTTTTGGATGAAAAACCATTACGAGCATTGGTTTTGACTGATTTATCATGCTTGTCATAACCTAAATGAGCGTCTAATTCCCCTTCAAGCATTTTTTCTATGCCTCTTTTTTGTAGTTGGGCTAAAAAGCCATACAGTTCTTCTCCTGTTTTGAACTGCTTTAAAAAATCATCGGATAATAATTCTTCTTTTCTCATATCAAAGTGTGTTTATAAATATACGTTAAAAAGTTATTTCCGAAAATTTTTGAGCTTTTGAGTTAGCTCAAATTTTCAGAATAACTTTTTAACTTACACACTTTATGAGATGGTACC
>NZ_JASMRH010000065.1:0-1318 GCF_041431385.1 Flavobacterium sp. Arc2
TATTTTAGCCCCTTATAAGTTCGGAGTGATATTTTAAATTTCAAATAGTACATTTGAGATATGAAATACAAGAAATGGAGTTTAGAAGAGAAGTTAGAAATTTTATCTTCTTGCGAAGAATCAGGAGTTGTAGCAACCTGCCGTAAATACAGTGTTAGTACAGGAACTTTGTACAGTTGGAAGAAGAAGCATGAGAAACAAGGAGAAGCAGGTTTAAAAGTCACTTATGACGATCGTAGCAAAGAGTTAAAGCAAGCTGAGGAAGAAAACCGTATCCTACGTAAATTATTAGCTAATAAAGAAATTGAACTAGAAGTTGGACGTGAACTTTTAAAAAAAAAGTTTGGGACATCCGATCCAAGAAAGATTTAGTTGATAGTATTTGTAGCAAGTATAAAATCAGTAAAAGCAAAGTCATTGTGATGGTAGGTATGATTCAAAGTAGTTACTACCGAAGACCCAGCCATGGTAAAAAAGGTAATAAGCCTAGTGTCTTTACTTATAATAAATCCAAAGGAATGGTAGTTCAAGAAGTTGTTATTAAATCGGTTAAAGAAATCTTAAGTCATGAGTTTATAGACTGCGGATACCGTTTAATGACCTCTTATTTACATCGAGATGGCTATAAGATTAATCATAAAAAGCTTTACCGAATTATGAGAGAAGAAGGCTTGTTGAAACTAGAGAATCGGATAAACAGGAGTGGTTCTGGCCGTAAATTTGTAAAATATAGAAAGGTAATTACTGTTAGGCCGTTTCAATGTATAGAAATGGATATAAAGATGGTTTGGATTCCTATCATAGGTAAAAACGCTTATTTACTATCAATTATAGACGTTCATACCCGCAGAATATTAAAAGATTACTTTTCTTTCTCAATAAAACAGAACAAGGTAATCACGTTTCTTTCAGATTTATTTTCAGAATATCAATACCCAGAAAGTGTTGTAATAAGGAGTGACAACGGAAGTCAGTTTATTGCCAAAAGTGTTCGTGAATACCTAGGCCTGATAGGTGTTCAGCAGGAATTTACACATGTAGCAACACCAGAAGAAAATGCACATATTGAAGCCTATCATGGAATATTAAAAAAAGAAGTGTTCCAAAGAGTTGATTATAGGACTTTTGGAGAAATTGAACAAATATTAAAAAGGTATGTAATTTTCTATAACAATACTAGGCTACATGGGCTATTGGGTCGCATTACACCAATGGAAAAATGGAATAAGGATGAACATCTAATTTTAATGAAAAAATTAACCGCATAATTAATAATCGAAATTTAGAATAACTCTCTTGTTTTATAGGGGTCAAAACA
>NZ_JASMRH010000066.1:0-1293 GCF_041431385.1 Flavobacterium sp. Arc2
TTTGCATTAGCTGTTTCAGCTGTTATTGCTCTTAAAACTTCTGTCCCTAATGCGGTTGAACTAGTACTTGAGCTAGCGTCAACATAAGTTTTTATCGATTTTACACTTGCATATTTTGTGTCCGATGCGCCATCTGTAGTAACATTGATACTCTTATTTGCTAAATTTTCTTTTAAATTTAGTTCAGCTTGTGTAGCTATGCTAACCGGTTTATTAACATCTGATGTATTATTTACATTATCTAAACCTAAGTTAATTTTTGCTCCCAAAACTGTTATTGCATTTGTACCTCCATTTTCAATTGCTACAACACCCGTAACATTTTCTGCATTTAAAGCCGAAAAAGCCAACGGAACATAACTAAAAGGATGATTGCTAATCTCAGTGTAGCTAGAACAATTACCTTCTGTATTAATTCCTACAACTAAATTTTTATTTAAAGAATTCCAAACTATAGATTTAAATGAGTCTGCATATCCAGCAGTTTGTCTTCCAGTTCCAATTACCAAATTGACCATTCCATATTCATCCGTTTTAGTTTGAATAACTTCTTGATATTCTACATTTGAATATTCGTCAATGAATTTAAAAACCATGCAAATATCTTTACTAACTAAAAAAGCATTTGAATTATTTACTCCTGGTAATTGTTCTCCAGTTGGCTTTAAAATTACAGCTTGGTACGTTATGCCATTTGTTTGCGCAAAATTTTTGGCACCTAAAAAAAGGAAAATAAGTAGAATTATTTTTTTCATAATTTGATTTAATTAATTGGAAAATGAACACCCAATTGCAATTGATGAGTGATAAAGGATAATTTTTCTTCTGTAGATTTGGAAATATTTGTAGTTTGACCAAAGTTATAGCCAATACTTAAAAAACCAAAAGAAGGAACTCGATACTTGACTTCAAAGCCGATAGAAGCTTCTAATACTATTCCTGAAAACTCTTTCTGGTGCACTAAATCATAATTAATACCGTCAATTTTTTGTTTTCCATAAATTATAGATTCCCCTAAAATTCCTGCGTGTACTAAAAAATCTAGATTATGATCTGGATTATCACCGCCCATAGGAAAAAAAGAATACGCTAATCCTCCTTTTATACCCAAATATTTAGTATCCCAACTATAAGCATTAGCAACATTCCCCCCTACTGCATTATATTCATTTAGAGAAAGTCCAAAAGAATAAAGAAAATGCTCTTTTATTAATGGTACTAGATTCAATTAATTAATGCAACTCTCAGGAAAAAAGATAGGATAATTTTTTCAAAAGAAAGGACATTTAAGTC
>NZ_JASMRH010000067.1:0-1245 GCF_041431385.1 Flavobacterium sp. Arc2
ATGTGGAATTCTTTCTTTTTAGGCTAACTAATATTTATGCCTAATTTTTATCGCTCCACAGGTTTTCGACTTGATCCGAATTATCTGCGAATCATTAATTGTTCTATCAATATAAAATACAACGTTGTAAAGCTTGTTGGTAAAGTGATTAAATCGAAATGATTATAATTAATTTCTAGCAAATAGAGTATTAAATATTGATTTTGGACTTTATTCTGCTTAAGGTTTCTTGTGAAATGTTGATATAGGAAGCTACTATTTTATTTGGTAATCGTTTAACGATATTTGGGTTTATTTTAAATAATTGATCATACCTTTCTGCTGCGTCTAAAGTGGTAAACGACATTAATCGTTTTGAATTATTGACATATGCCTTTTCTAAATAGATGCTGTAGAAATCCTTCCATTTTGGGATAATTGTCATGAGATATCTAAAATCATCGTGACTAATATAGAGGAGCTCAGAGTTTTCAATCGCCTGAATAATTTCCTCAGCAGGCTCATTTGTTATAAAACTAACAAGGGCTGTGGCAAATTGGTTTTCAAAAGCAATATATCGAGTAACGTCTTTTCCTTCGTCATTTATAAAAAAAATTCGCAAGCAACCTTTCTTTACAAAATAACTATATTGACTAATATTTCCATGTGAAAGTAAAATATCATTTTTACCTTTTTTAATAATTTTAAAATAGGAAAGAATGATTTTTAAATCATCATCGCTCAGATCAATATTTTTTTTTAAGTAACTAGTAAGCTCGCTGTGTGTATCCATTTATTTGTAGTCTCTGACAAATTTACGATAATGAATAATATCTTCAATAGACAAAACAATCAAATCGTGCTCTTCGGCACATTTTAAAATAGTATCGATTTTAGCCATTGTTCCGTCGGGGTTCATTAATTCGCAAAGCACTGCTTCTGGTTGCAGACCTGCTAATTTCATTAGATCAATACTCCCTTCAGTGTGTCCTTTTCGATCAAGAACCCCATTACTTCTTCCGCGTAGAGGAAAAATATGACCAGGTCTTGCTAGGTCATTACTCTTGGCATTTTCATTACATGCTACTTGAATAGTTTTTAACCTGTCTGCTGCCGAAACACCTGTGGTTACCCCTTCTTTTGCTTCTATAGAAATTGTGAATGGAGTTTGAAAACTACTTGTATTTTCCGGATCAGGAACAAAACCTGGGGAGAAGTTTTGCAAAAATGAATATTTTTGCATAATTAACTTTGAGATATGACTTC
>NZ_JASMRH010000068.1:0-1235 GCF_041431385.1 Flavobacterium sp. Arc2
GGGGTTCGGAAAATCGACTTTTTCTTGTTCAGATTATCTAACCTTTTTGGATAATCCCCAACTTTTGCGCTTGATCCCCAATTCCTTGATTTTGCGATTGTGTTCTTGGAAGATGGGAATTAACATTCGTTCTCGTTCTTTTTTGCCCTGAAACTCATTTTTGAAGGTTTCAAAGGTAATGGGGATGTCTTTTTTGATTAAATTTTTTTCAATATTTAATATCTTAGATTTTAATTGATCAAGATGTCCATTTAATGAACGTGCTTCTTCTGAAGTTCCTTTCATTTTAGACATTTCAGAATGCCATTTTTCGGGATCAACAAACTTACCAGTACTGTTGTCTAATCGTTGGCGATTGATCGTGATTCTTTGAAAAATTGGGACTAGCCCTTGGGCGTTGACTTTTGCTCTTTTTACATAAAAAAGAATTGAAATTGGTGCATCCATGATTTGGTAACCTTTAAGTTAATAGAAATTTAAAAATTCCATCAACACAAAACAAGATGTTCATATACTGAACTCCTTATCTTATAAGGGTTTCCAAAGGTAGGGGCACAATACATTTCATTTTACAATGTGCCCCTCGATGTGCCCCTTTTAGTATGAGAAACCATGAATAATTTGGATAGGTCGCAAAATGAAAAACCCTCTAAATCATACGATTTAAAGGGTTTTAGTTGGTATTTTGAAATAACCAGCGGAGAAAGAGGAACTAGCGCCTACCTTTTCTATACATATCAAAACATACCAAAACAGCTGTTAAGTATTGACAAATAAGGGTTTTTTGATATTTTGCAGTTAAGTAAAAACAAGCTAATTATGTATAAATCAAGTCAATGTGGGGATTATGTGGGGATAATTTATTATCTTTAAAGTATTGAAAAACCTAATAGTTCCGTACCAATGGCAACAATAAACTACTTGATTAAAGGCGAAAAAAACGCAACAAACATTCTTTTACGTTTTAAAAATGGCAGAAAATGCGATTTAACAGCAACAACAGATTTAAAGGTAGAGCCTAAAAGATGGAGTGCAGCAAAGCAAAAAGTCAAACTTACTGCTGATGATTCTACTAAGGATAAAGTCAATAATAAATTGATAGAATTAGAAAAATTTATATTTGATGAATTTAATTCTGATAACAGTAAAGGAGAACTGATTGCAAATTCCAGTGATATTGACCACCCAATTCCAATTTAAAGTGACCACCTGATTCCAATTCAAAATGACCACCT
>NZ_JASMRH010000069.1:0-1168 GCF_041431385.1 Flavobacterium sp. Arc2
CCCCGTTCGTTTTATCGATGCTTTTGTCGAAGCATTGTCATTACAAACTTTAGGTTTTTCTGTTCAAACCATTAAAGGGGAAGGTCGCCCGAGCTTTGATACTAAAATCTTTCTTAAAATCTATTTGTATGGTTATCTAAATGGGCTGCGGAGCTCCAGAAAGCTAGAAAAGGAGTGCGCTCGCAATATCGAATTGCAATGGCTTTTATGCGCAATCATACCCAACTACCATAGCATATCCGACTTTAGAAAGCAGAATCCATCGGGATTAAAGAATCTGTTCAAACTCTTTGTTTCTTTTCTTAAAGATGCTGACTTGATTGGATGTGAAACCATCGCTATTGATGGCACAAAAAGTAGAGCGCATAACAGTAAGAAAGCAAACTTCAATCAAAAGAAAATTGAGAGACATTTAATGTATATTGAAGAGCGAACCCAAGAATATCTAGCCGAATTGGCCCAAAATGATCTACAGGAAAATAGCATTACAGTAAGTAAGATTGCAGAAAAAATAGAGCGATTAAAAAAGAATAAGTTACGCTATGAACTTCTAGAAGAAAAACTAAAAGGGAGTGGACAACCTCAAATAAGTACCACTGATCAAGATGCTAGAGCACTTTTAGTTCAAGGAGTAGTAGTTGAGATAAGCTATAATATCCAGGCAGCAGTGGATAATAAGCATAACTTAGTTGTAGCTACTCACACCATAAACCGCAACGATCTTAACGCCTTAGGGGCTATCGCTTTGGAAGCAAAAGAAAATTTAGGCGTAGATACTTTCACCGTTTTGGTGGATAAAGGCTACCATAATGGAAGGGAAATTACCCAATGCATAAATAATAACATCACCACCATTGTAGCCCATCCTACGCCAGGAACAAGCAAAGAAAGCGTAACGCAACCAGATTATTTGGTAGCCAAATTTAAATACAATACAGCAAACGACAGCTATACTTGTCCCCAAGGAGAGACTTTAAAAACCACAGGAAGATGGCATAAAAAAAGTGGGCGCACAGAACAAAGCGGGTATCAATTTAAAAAATACCGAACCCCAGCCTGCAGGGAATGTCCCGTAAAACACCTTTGTACCGCTAGACCAGCAGGAAGAGAAATCGATCGGAGCGAGTACGCGCAAGGCGTTGAAGAAAATAACAAACGCTATCAGGAA
>NZ_JASMRH010000006.1:0-67097 GCF_041431385.1 Flavobacterium sp. Arc2
TACGAAATTTTCTACAAATAAAACACGTAATACACTGAAAATCAGTAAAATAAACCCTTAACTTAATGACATTGCGCTCGCGCTAGCGGGGGGGTACTGATGGAACTAAGAAGACAGGTTGAGGAAGTAAAGGATAGGCTTTCTTAAATAGATTTCGGTGAGTGAATTTAACTTATTCTAATTATTTATTGCAAGGGTACGTTCCGAGGGCAACTCTATTCAATGAAATACCCACAAAATAGCAAAGCGTACAACCATCATTTACTTTTCTTCAATGCATCCAATAATTCTACCATATCCACGACCCCATACGTAGAGGAGTAGTCTGATACGGCATAAGGCAATATAAGGCTGTTGTTGTGAATAAGCGAGCCGCAAGAATACACTACATTAGGTACGTAACCTTCGCGCTCATGTTCTCGTGGTGAAAGCAAGGGTTCTTTTAGTTTGCCAATTTCCTTAGAAGGATCATCAAGATCAAATAGAGAAGCACCCAAGCAATATTGTCTCATAGTCCCTACACCGTGGGTAACGACTAACCAGCCTTCTTCGGTCCAAAGCGGTGATCCACAGTTTCCAATTTGTGTAAATTCCCATGGGTATCGCGGTTCCTGAAGCATAACGGGCTTGTCCCATTGCGTCGCTGTATCGGAATACATAAGATAATTATTGACCCCATCAATTCTAGAAAGCATGGCGTATTTGCCCTTAATTTTTCTAGGGAATAATGCCAGGTTTTTATTTTGAGCGCCTGCTCCATACAAAGGCATGACACTGAACGTATAAAAATCTTCAGTAGAAATCATTTTTGGAAGAATGGTATGACCATTATAAGCGGTATAAGTTCCAATTATTCTTTCTGATTCGTGATCATCAAAAAAGCGCACAAAACGGGCATCCTCAATACCACGACTTTCAGAAGCGGATATTGGAAAGATGACACGTTCGGAGATGTCAGAATCGTGTTTGAATTCTATATCATAAAATGAATCCGCCAACCAGATCATTTCTTCGAGTGCAATTCTCATGTCCTGGCTTATTGATTGATCGCTTAAGCCTTTATCAATGAGGTCTTTTAATGCTTGATATTCAAATTCCTGAGGCAGTTCTTGCATAATATTAGTCGAGTATTTGTCTTGAGTATGCATCTCTGTCAATTTTATAACAAATCGGTCTTTGTTATATAATTGTTCCCGCACAATCTGTGCTTGGTCAATGTTATTACCAATTTTCATAACTCGAAGATCGTTATTTATATCAAGGATTCCCCTTCTAAAAACGATTGATGAGATATGGCCTTCTCCGGTGGCACGGAAAGAAATAACCACACGTTTCTCTCCATTTTTGAGGTTTGACTGATCAAAATCTTCAACAATGGAAGGGTTGAAAATAGCTGCTGATTCGATAGCATATTCCATGGTACAGTAAGAGCCAATGAGCATTTTTCGTTCATGTGACATGCCGTCATAATTGATTTGCATCCCTTCAATAACTACTCTGATGTTTTCACAATGTTTATAAAATATGCTTGAAATATTTCGATGCCGTCTGGCAAACTGACGGAGTGTTTGTTCTAAGGTGTGTCTGACTTGTTTTTCATCCAAAGCCATTACGTTACTCACCATTTTTTGGGTCCGTAAATCACCGCTCATAAAATAACGGGCGACAATTCTAGTTGAATCAGGGATGAATTTTACATTTTTTCGAATAACAGAAACTCGCATGGATTTATTTTTAGATTATAATAAAATAAGAGCGCTTTTTTATACAACGATAAAAAGGCGTTAGATTATAGATAGTTCTTATTTTAGATCAATTTAAAAGAGAACTATTTGTTCGAAAAGAATTCATAATTATTTTCTTTCTCCAATGTCTTCTCTCTCTAGACCGGCTTAAATGATTATTGACGCATAAGCCTTGCGGTTGATAAGGAAGGTTATGTCATTTAATTTCAAGGGCCACAAAAAATGTTGTTCTAAAATCATTTATTGATATTTTACGTATCAATATAGTAGGAGTTAATTTGGCAAGCGGTTGATTTTTAAAGTCTTAGCTAAATTACAAAAAAAAACACTTAAAATGAGTGTAAAAATTATTTAGTTGTAACTATTTAGCCTGTTTGGAAAAAACATAGTTATGAACATTTTTTTTAAAACAGCTTTATTGTAAATACATCAAGCCAACCAACCGTAGTTATTGTTATGAAATAGGCATCATCAGTAGTGGTGGCTTTATATTTTGTTGCCGTTTTTAATTTAAAATTAAATAAAAAAGTTGTAAACTTTTTTAAGTCTGTAACTTTTTACCGTATTTGCTTCTCTTTGTGGGCACAGGTGAATACCTGCGCTAACGTTTGCGCGTATCAGAGCGATAGGGTTTTTTAGGTTTTAAACTTATAGTATTTAGTTTTAATAATAGGTTTGTATGAATATTTGTTCGTTTTTATTTCGGTCACTTTTATTCCTAATAATCTGTTTATTTTCTTTTTTTCTAATTCGTTTTTAGTGTCTTGAGTAATTTTAATATATCCTTTAGTAATACACCATTCTATGTATTCAGGATTTGCTCCGATGACGTGTACTTGGTTAAATTTTTCTAAAGTTTCTGCTATTCCAATCCATTTAATTTCAAAAAACTTATTGAAATAGATTTCTAGTTGCTGGGAAATATTTCCTAAATAAAATAAATTATCTGCACCAGCAGTCTTATGCTCGTCAAAAGTATTATCAGGGAAAATTATTATTTCATCTTCTGTAATTACAAGTTCGTCAATAAATTCAAATTCTTTAGACTTTGGAACATTGGTATCATTAAGAGATTTTTTTAAATATTTTTTGAGCAACGTACTATTTATTTTTTCTGTACCTGAATAGACTTCTAATAAAGTTAGATTCTTGTATTGGCCAAATCCGAAATGTTCGTCAATATTCATAATTATTTATTTTTTAGGTTGCGCGAGCGTTACAGGTTTTGTCAACAGGTGCTGAAAGTCAGTAGGCTTTGAGCAGCAGGATGCTCAAGGCAGCAGGTGCGGCTGGGGTCAACTTATTTCTGCATTTTTAAAATTAAACCTAACACATAATAGCATCTTAAAAAAGTAGTTAATATAATTATAAGTCCTGTTATGTTTAAGAAGAACATGTAGGGAGATTCTTCTTTAGGTAAAATTAATTTTGAAAAATAAATAAGAAAAGATATTATAATTAATGAAATAACACCTTTTTGTAAAATTTCTATAGCCCTTTTGTAGAGGTTGCTTGCTAAGAAAATTTTAAAAGGGTTTGAATCATTTTTCAATTCTTCATTAGAAAGTATTTGAGAACTTTTGAAAGAAATTAAAATTGTAATTAAAGTTAGAATGAAACCAGAAATTGTTAGGCCAATAGCACCTATGTCAGATGCAAAATCAAAATTAAATTCACCAGAAGGTAATTTTATTAATTTACGCTCATTTAATATATAAAGAGATAATATTATTAAAATAGATAAACTATAATCATATAGTATCGGTTTATCATAGTATTTGTCTAAAATCTTAGCCATTATATTCTTTTAAATAATCATTAAATTGCAATGAAACTTTTTCAAATAGTTCTTTAGTGTCAAGGTTGCCAGATGTTTTTAACGAACATTCGGCTTCTATTTCTACTTTTCCTTTTAATAAATTAAAAACGTCTTCAGTACCATCTTCTCTCTCAAATTCCAGCGTGAAGTCGTCAATTTCTTCTGCAATTTTGTTGTCTTTTTGAATTGCCGAAAGTACATTTTTAACAAATGCTAAAGCCTTAAGGTTTTTTTTACTTACTTCTTTTGAATTTTTCCCACGATCTCTAAAAAACGCGTCTATTTTTATAGATCTAGGCTCAATTGTATTTGCCAGCATATTCATATTGCCTATAAATGCTCCTTTGACTTCATCTGTAAGATAATTAAGTCTGCTCGGCTTAGCTTTAATTTCAAATTTTAACACATCACTTATAGAATCCAAGACATCATTTATAGGCATCTTCATGTGTATTGATGCTTTACAAGATTTCGATATGCGTAGCATCTTATGTGAAGATATTTGTCTAAAATAGTATTCGATGTCATTAACTCTAGGTCCATTGGAATTAAATTCACAACAGACAACGGGAAATTTTCCGTTTACGTTAATATAAAAATTAGTTATTTCAGCGATGTCATGTGAATCTAATTTATTGAATTCAGCTATAGAATAATTTGATTTGTTGACAAGAGTCGGTATTTTCCCGGCTCTAATGAGGGCGATCCTGCATTTATATATTTTTTCATTATGACTGTACGCAGCAGATGCTACAAATAAATTTCTTGGTAACTCATCTTTTCTATCTTCGTGCCTATCTAAGACAATTGCTTGTCCATTTTGAGTTCTCTCATCGTTAATTCTTTGAAGGCATTCAACTATTATTGATTTTGATGATTTAGCTGTTCCATTATATGGCGTAAATGTTAAGTCAAATAGGTGGAATTTTATTAAGGTTTTATTTGTCATATGATTTTTTTTTGAGTTTGTCACTTAACTAATACATATATGTGACAAAACCATACAAAGCCACACAATTCAACATAGATATGTATGACAGCTGTATTATCTTTATAATTCAAATATATACTAATTATCTGATAAATTCTTGAAGAAGTTTCTTTTGATGACTACTTGGTCTCGCGTGAAGGATGGCAGTGGAGCTCTTTATTGTTTTGTCCCGCAGGGCAAAGCAATAAAAGCGGGAACGAACAGCCTGACCCGCAGCGGCGAGGAGGAACGACGAAGCAAGCGGAAGGGGCACGCCCAAAACAAGCAAAAGCCATTGATTTTTAGACTTAGAATGGGTTGCAATTCAACGGTGAAGGTTCGGGATTAAAAAGCTTGGATGGCTTCGAAAAATTTTATAATTTTGCACTCTGAATTTATAATGTAAAGTAAAGAAGAAGATGGATATCAAAAGAGTAGCAATAGACGCTGTAAACGAGACGATTGTAATAACAGTGGTTCACATGGATTACAAAGGTCAAGTAGCAAAAAGAATAAACGAAAAAATGCCTTTGGCAACCGTTAAAGGATTTAGAAAAGGCGCTGTGCCTAAAGATCTTGTTGAAAAACAATACGGTAAAGCAATAAAAGTAGAAGAAGTTACTAAAGTGGTTGATTTAGCTTTAGAGCGTTTTTTACAAGGTGAAAGATTAAACCTTCTAGGGACTCCGCTTCCTAAAGTAAACGAAGATTTTTCTTGGGATGCTGAAGAATTGGTTTTTGAGTACGAAATAGGGTTAGTTCCTGATTTTACTTTAGACTTAGAGGCTAAAAACGACATCGTAAAATATGTAGTTTCTGCTGATGCTAAATTAATCGACGGTCAAGTTGAGCGTATCCAAAAACAATTTGGTACTGCAGTTCCTCAAGAAGTAGTTGTAGCAGGTTCTGATTTAACTGGAACTTTCTTAAACGAAGAAAAAGGAATTAATAGTGGAACTACTATTTCTTTGGATGTTTTCAAAGACAAAGCAACTGCTGATAAATTCATCGGTAAAAAAGTAGGTGACGTTGTTACTGTAAATACTAACGGTTTATTTGAAGACGCACATCAATTGATGGACGTGATGAAAGTAAGTCATGATGACGTTCACACACTTGCTGTGGATGTAGATTTTACAATCGAAGCGATCAACACAACTGAATTAGCTGAATTAAACCAAGAGTTGTTTGACAAACTTTTTGGAGAAGGAGCAGTAGCTTCTCTTGACGAATTGAAAGCGAAGATCAAAGAAGATGCTGAGACGCAATTTGCTACTCAAGCGGACCAAAAATTATTAGGAGATGTTACTGAGTTTTTAATCGAAAGCACAAAATTTGATTTACCTGCAGAATTTCTTAAAAAATGGTTGCAAACTGTAGGAGAGAAAAAATTGTCTCCTGAAGAAGCTGAAGTTGAATATGCACGTTCTGAAAAAGGATTGCGTTTTCAATTGATCGAAGGTAGAGCAATGGCTCAATCTGACATCAAAATCACTTTTGAAGACTTGAAAACATTCACTACAAAAAATATCCGTCAACAAATGGCGCAATACGGACAAGCAAATCCTACGGACGAAGAAGTTCAAGGAATTGTTGCGAGAGTATTGTCTAACCAAGACGAAGTAAAAAGACTTTCTGATCAAGTTGTAGCAGAAAAATTGTTAGAATTGTTTAAAGAAAAAGCAAATCCAACAACTAAAGAAGTTACTTACGATGAATTTATTGCTGCGTCTTACGGAGAATAATTTCTAAAAAATTAAGTATATTTGAGCGTCAAAGGAAAATTCTTTTTGGCGCTCTTTTGTTTTAATTAATTTTAGGAGCTAATCCAGTTATGCGTTACAAGTTTTTTCTTCCGCTTTAGTTTTTAAAACTCTTGCAAGAGCTTCCTTTGGTCGCTTTACAAGAATAAAAAAACTAAAAACCGGAATTCAAAAAGCTTTTCACTACTACCTGGGCTAAAAATAAGACAGTTTGACATCATTTATAAAGAGGTATGACCTTTGCATTAAAAAAGGCTACTAGATATAACGTAAAACTTAGAACAAATAAAATATGAACTACGGTAAAGAATTTAAAAAGTTTGCTACAAAGGATCACGGGGTAAATGCAATGTATTACGATAAAATCGTTGCGGCAATGAACCCAACTAATATGACTCCTTATATTATTGAAGAACGCCAGTTGAACATCTCTCAATTAGATGTTTTTTCGAGACTGATGATGGACAGAATTATCTTCCTAGGAACAGGAATTGATGACCAAATTGCAAATATCGTTCAAGCACAATTACTATTCTTAGAAAGCGCAGATGCTTCTAAGGACATTCAAATTTATTTGAATTCTCCTGGAGGAAGTGTTTATGCAGGGTTAGGGATTTATGACACGATGCAATACATCAAGCCAGACGTTGCTACAATTTGTACAGGAATGGCAGCTTCTATGGGAGCGGTATTATTATGTGCAGGTGCCGAAGGGAAACGTTCCGCATTACCACATTCAAGAGTAATGATTCACCAACCATCTGGAGGAGCACAAGGTGTTGCTACTGATATGGAAATCAACTTGCGTGAAATGTTGAAACTGAAAGACGAGTTGTATAAAATTATCTCTCAACATTCAGGACAAACATTTGAAAAAGTACATAACGATAGCGAACGTGACTACTGGATGATTGCTGATGAAGCAAAAGAATACGGAATGATTGATGAAGTTTTAAGAAGAGGATAAGAAAAATAGTTACAAGTTTAAGGTTTAAGGTTTAAGGTTGTCATGGTAACTTTAAACTTTAAACGTTTAAACTTTAAACAAATAAAGATGGCGAAAGAAAAATTAGAATGCTCATTTTGCGGAAGAAAAAAACCAGACACCAATTTATTGATTGCTGGAATTGATGCGCACATATGCGATAAATGTATTGAGCAGGCACATGGAATTGTTTTAGAAGAATTGAAATCAAGTGGAAGTTCAAAATTAGTTGGGGATCTTATTTTAAAGAAACCAAAAGAAATTAGAGCGTTCTTAGATCAATATGTAATCGGACAAGATCAAACTAAAAAAGTAATGTCAGTTGCAGTTTACAATCACTACAAACGTTTAATGCAACAGCAACTAGACGATGAGGTAGAGATTGAAAAAAGCAACATCATCATGGTGGGACAAACCGGAACAGGAAAAACATTAGTAGCTAAAACCATTGCTAAAATGCTTGATGTTCCTTTAGCAATTGTGGATGCAACTGTATTGACAGAAGCGGGTTATGTAGGGGAAGACGTAGAGAGTATTTTGACACGTTTGCTTCAAGCAGCTGATTATGATGTTGCCAAAGCAGAACGTGGAATCGTTTTTATTGATGAAATAGACAAAATCGCCCGTAAGAGCGACAACCCGTCTATTACCCGTGATGTTTCTGGAGAAGGAGTGCAACAAGCATTATTGAAACTATTAGAAGGAACGGTTGTTAATGTACCACCTAAAGGAGGACGTAAGCACCCAGACCAAAAATTTGTGGAAGTTAATACTCAAAACATCTTGTTTATAGCCGGTGGTGCTTTTGACGGAATCGAAAGAATTATTTCTAAAAGATTGAATCGTCAGGCAGTAGGGTATTCTACATCAAAAAATGTGGATAATATTGACAAAGAGAATTTATTGCAATACATCATTCCTAAAGACATCAAAGATTTTGGATTGATTCCAGAGATTATTGGTCGTTTGCCGGTATTGACTCATATGGATCCTTTAGACAGAGAAACCCTTCGTGCGATTTTGACGCAACCTAAAAATGCGTTAATCAAACAATATCAAAAGTTGTTTTTAATGGATGAGGTTGAATTTTCAATCACAGACGAAGCATTAGATTTTATTGTTGATAAAGCATTAGAATATAAATTAGGAGCTCGTGGATTGCGTTCATTATGTGAGGCAGTCTTAACGGATGCTATGTATGAATTACCAAGTTCTGATACTAAAGTATTAGAAATTGATAAGGACTATGCAATAGAAACTCTAAATAAGAATTTATTGAAGCGATTAGAAATAGCATCATAGAAATTGCGTTTTTCTCAAAAACAATAGCCCGTTCATTCAATTGAGCGGGTTTTTTTGTGGGTAATTTGAACTATTTGTTATTGTTTGAAAAAAGCAAGGCGATTCTTTTTTATAAACAAATAGATTGCCGATTTTTGTTGCTTCTAAATCAATAAGGATCAAATGGCAACAGAAGACAAAGAGATTATTTTATTAAAAGTTTCTGGACAGGATAAACCAGGTGTTACAGCTGGCTTAACGGCAGTGTTAGCTACCTATAATGCGATTGTTCTAGACATCGGACAGGCAGATATTCACGAAACACTGTCTTTGGGGATTTTGTTCGAAATTGAAGCGGGTTCTACTTCTGCTCCCGTCTTAAAAGACTTGTTGTTTAAGGGATATGAATTAGGGATTAAGGTTAAATTTGTTCCCATTTCTATTGATGATTACGAGAGTTGGGTAAAAACGCAGTCCAAACAACGGTATATCATTAACATTCTAGGAGAAACATTAGCTGCTAAGCAAATAGCTGCAGTGACTAAAATAATGTCCGACCAGCATTTGAATATTGATTCAATAAAAAGATTAACCAGTAGAGCCTCTATTCTTGTTAAAGAAGAATATCCTCGTTCTTGTGTGCAGTTATCTGTGTCAGGTATTATGGAAAACAAGACTTTAATGACGGCCAGTTTTATGGAAATTTCCAGGTCTATGGATGTGGATATTTCTTTTCAAGAGGACAATATGTTTAGAAGAAACAGACGTTTAGTTTGCTTTGATATGGACTCGACTCTAATCCAAACAGAGGTTATTGATGAATTAGCTGATTTAGCGGGTGTAGGAGAGCAGGTAAGAGCCATCACAGAAGCGGCGATGAATGGCGAAATTGATTTTAAAGAAAGCTTTAAACAACGCATGGCTTTGTTAGAAGGTTTAAGCGAAGAAGTACTGCAAGGTGTGGCCGAAAATTTGCCCATTACAAAAGGAGCACACCGCTTGATGAAAGCCTTAAAATATTACGGTTATAAAACGGCTATTTTATCAGGAGGGTTTACCTTCTTTGGTAAATACCTGCAAAAAGAATTGGGAATTGACTACGTTCATGCTAATGAATTGGAAATTATAGATGGTAAATTGACAGGTAAGTATCTGGGCGAAATAGTAGATGGCGCAAAGAAAGCCGAATACTTGAGAGCAATCGCTGAAAAAGAAGGCATCCACATCAACCAAACAATTGCTGTAGGGGATGGAGCAAACGATTTACCGATGTTGAATTTAGCCGGTTTAGGAATTGCTTTTCATGCAAAGTTGACCGTAAAAGAAAGCGCAGAAAGTTCTATTTCTAGCTTAGGCTTAGACGGTGTTTTATACTTATTAGGATACCATGACAGACATATTGATATGATGGAGATGTAAATAATAGGTAGCATTCTAATGGTAATAAGTGTGTTGATCGTGCAAAAGGAATATCAAAATAAAATGTACTGAAGCAATCATAACTACATAGTTTTACAAACAGAAAATCACTCGACTTGAGTGGTTTTCTTGTTTTTAGTTTTGTATTTCTTGGCGTACATTACTTGTACGAGAGGCTATTAAACTAGCGAACTACATGGTTTTTTTTCTCGAAGAGAAAAAAGCAATTCATTAAGCCTCTTCATTCATTAGACCAAGCTTATCTAGTAGCCAGAAGATTAATGACAACAGCACACCAACAATGGCTGCAAAAGCCATCCCTTTAAGCTGAACAGTTCCAAGTGTTATTCTGGCGCCACTGACACCTACAATAAATGTAATAGCACCCAATACCATATTTCTACTTTTGCTAAAGTCGACTTTTTGCTCTACAAACATTCTGAAACCCTGTACTGCAATTACGCCATACAGCAACATAGTGATTCCGCCCATTACTGGAATTGGAATGGAGGATATGGCCGCAGAAATTTTTCCGACAACCGAAAAAGCAATTGCTAAAAGAGCCGCCCCGCGAATAACCCAAACAGAATACACGCCAGTGATCGCCATTACACCTATGTTTTCACCATAAGTAGTATTGGGCGGCGAACCAGCCATACCAGATAAAATATTACTGATTCCATCACCGAGTAACGAGCGGTGTAGTCCTGGGTTTTCCATTAAATCAGTATTAGTGATTTTTCCAGTGACTATCAAATGACTAATGTGTTCGGCTAAAACCACAATACACGCGGGAGCAATAATAATGATTGCATTTATATCATAAACCGGAGCCTGAAATGTAGGTAGGGCAAACCAAGCTGCATCACTGATTTTGGTGGTATCCACAACTCCCATGAAGAGAGCAAGAAAATAGCCTGCGACCACGGCAAAGAGAATTGGAATCACCTGCATAAATCCTCTGAACAATACAGTTCCTATAATCCCAATACCCAAAGTAAACATCGAAACCAGTATCACAGTACTGTCAGATACAAAAGGAGCAACAACGCTGCCTACATCTGTAGGCCAAGGGGCAAGTCCTGCTTGTTGTGCTGCAACGGGAGCTAATTCCAAACCAATGATTGCAACGACTGCGCCCATTACTGCTGGTGGCATTACTACATCAATCCATTTTATTCCCCATTTTTTCACAACAAAGGAGATTGCAACAAAAAACAATCCGAAAAATATAAATCCAGATTGAGCATGCCCAAAACCACCATAGCTACTAATGATCAGTGAAGCGGGTGCGATAAAGGCAAAACTGGATCCTAAATAAGCGGGAATGCCACCTTTGGTTACCCAAGTATAAATTAAAGTCCCAATTCCGTTCATCAATAGGGCAATAGCGGGGTCGACACCCAATAAAATAGGAACTAATATTGTTGCGCCAAACATGGCGGTAAGATGCTGAAAACTGAGAGGTATGCTTTCCAGTATAGAAGGTTTTTCGTGAATACCAATAATTTTTTTGGCCATTGCTATAGTATTTAAAAGATAAGATTTTAGAGTTCTTCTGCTTCGAGAAATCTTTTCAACGGGATATTAAAGTTGCAAACTTAGTCTATTTTTTACTTTTTTACGATTGCATGAAAATGAAGAATAGCAGATCGATTTAGTTTGTCAGTTTGGCGTATTTGTCAGTGTTTGTTTTTGAATATTTTCTTCATAAAAAGAGGTTGTAAAATGAAAAATTCCCGTGTCATTTTATAACGACACGGGAATTCTTTGTTTATGCTATTTTTAGTTTGTGTTATTATCCGACATCTTTAATCGATACGCTCTTTTCAGGCTGCACCCATTCTAATTGTTGTGAATTCTTGCAAATTCCGCGTGCTCCACAACCCATGCGGTGCGGTCCGCAGGAACTGAGGAGAAGTAGTGCTGTTAAGATGTAAAATAATTTTCTCATCATTCTTTAGCATAATATTTTAACCTGCATCTCTTTCAATTTTTCTAAATAATCTCTTTGATTGGATAATCTCGGAATTTTATGTTGGCCGCCTAGTTTGTCCCGACCTTTCAGCCAGTCGTAAAACAAATTCTTGCGAGCTACATTAATAATTAACGGATTTAAAGTCATGTTATTGAGACGTTTGGCCTCGTAATCAGAATTTAAGTTTTGTAATGTTTCGTCTAATATATTTCGGAAAGTGTCAATGCATTTTGGAGTTTCTTTAAATTCAATCATCCATTCATGTGCTCCTTTTTCTTTGTCAATCATGAAAACTGGGGCAACGGTATAATCTACGACTTCGTTCTGGGTCATTTTACAAGCTTTGGCAATAGCCATATCTGTATTTTCGACCATTAATTCTTCTCCAAACACGTTGATGTGGTGCTTCGTTCTTCCTGTTACTCGAATGCGGTAGGGACTTAAAGAAGTGAAACGAACGGTGTCGCCAATCAGATAGCGCCATAAACCAGAATTAGTCGTGATGACGATTGCGTAATTTTTAAAAATATCTACATCAGCTAAACGGATAGCTTTTTGATCTGGTGTTCCAAAAGTATCCATTGGGATAAACTCATAAAAGATACCGTAATCGAGCATTAACAATAAATCACTGGAATTATTTAAATCCTGAATGGCAAAAAATCCTTCGGAAGCATTGTATATTTCGTAATATTTAAAATCTTTTTTAGGGAGTATTTTTCTATATTGTTCGCGGTAAGGTTCAAAATTCACACCGCCATGGAAATAGACTTCCAGGTTAGGCCAAATTTCAAGTAAATTTCCTTTTCCGGTTTCCTCGAGCATTTTATTCATTAAAACGAGCATCCAGGAAGGAACACCAGCAAAACTGGTTACATTTTCTTTTTTAGTTTCATTAATAATAGCGGCAATTTTTGATTCCCAATCACTCATAAGTGAAATCTTATTGCTTGGTGTGCTACTAAATTCAGCCCAAATAGGCATGTTCTCAATCAGAATAGCAGATAAATCTCCAAAGAAGGAATTGTTGTCCTCATATATTTGAGAGCTACCTCCTAAGCGAAGACTTTTCCCCGTAAAGAGTTCGGAGTTTTCATTATTGTTCAAATACATGCACAACAAATCTTTGCTTCCTTTATAATGACAATCTTCTAAGGCCTCCGGGCTTACTGGAATAAATTTGCTTTTGGCATTAGTCGTTCCGCTTGATTTTGCAAACCATTTTATAGGAGTTTCCCAAAACAGATTTTGTTCACCGCCACGGGTGCGTTCGATCAAGGGTTGGAATTCTTCGTACGTACTAATCGGAATCCTTTCGGCAAAAGTAGCATAGGAATTTATGGAAGCATAGTCATACCCCTTACCTAGTTCCGTATTTTTTGCAGATTGAATTAAATTCATAAGCAACTCATTCTGAACCTCATTAGGGTATTTCAGAAAAAGTTCGATCTGATGGATTCGTTGTTTTAGAACCCATGAGGCAAATGAATTTATTAATTGAATTGGCATTTTTAAAGGTTGAGTTTTAGGATTGGCTTTTTAGAATTTGCATTTGAATATCAAATAACAAATACTAACTTTACAACATTATCAAAAATAGTAAAAATTTATAGAATTCCTAGCGATTGCCCATCATTTCGGGCTATGAAATAGGCAGTTCTAAGAAAAACTATCTATAAAAGATAAAATTTATAATCCACAATCAAACCTATGCAATACGAAGGAGTACTTACTAAAATGCAAACTGAATTTGGGAACCCAATTCAATATTATTTAGTTTTTGAAGATAGTTTTCTAAATGTGAATCAATTATTGGATAAAAACCTTGAAATTAATTTTGTAGGCTATCAATGTTTGAATTGTAAAAAGAAGAAAAAGATATTCCGTCAGGGATTTTGTTACGACTGTTTTTATTCAAGTGCGGCAGTGGGGGATTGGATTATGAAACCGGAGTTGAGTACTGCTCATCTAGGAATTCAAGATAGAGATTTAGCTTATGAGGAAAAAGTGCAGCTGCAGCCTCATATTGTGTATTTAGCCCTGTCAAGCGAAGTGAAAGTAGGGGTGACTAGAAAAACGCAAATGCCTACGCGATGGATTGATCAAGGAGCAAATGAAGCCATTTCTATTGTAGAAGTGCCTAATCGTTATTTAGCCGGAATTACTGAGGTAGCGCTAAAAAATCACTATGCTGATAAAACCAACTGGCGTAAGATGCTAACTAATAATGTCGAACATGTTGATTTAGTAGCCGAAAGATTAAAATTGGAAAACCTTATTCCTGATGAGGCCAAAGAGTATTTCTTTTTGAATAAAAACGACTTGTACGAGATGCATTATCCTGTTCTTGAATACCCAACGAAAGTAAAAAGCTTGAGTCTAGAAAAAACCCCAAGTTTTCAAGGGAAGCTAACTGGAATTAAAGGACAGTACTTAATTTTTGAGGACGAAACAGTATTTAATGTTCGCAGTTCTGAGGGGTATGTAGTCCAGATTGCAGTATGATAAAGTAGGCTTTGGCGTGACCTTATTGAAAAAATAAGAAAAATATTTTTTCAATAAGGTCGGGCTATATGCTATATCTTTTATTCCATTTCATTTCATAAAAGGATGCCGCTTTTATCCCTCACGCGAGACAAGAACTAGTTTTACTTTCCCAGTTTCAAAATGAGAGCCCGTACTTATTTATGAGAGTAGTATAGGTGCGATAGTAGGTGTCAGTTAAACGGGAGTAAAAAAGATAAAAATTAAACTGGCTTTTGATATAAATAAAAAGGAGTACTCACTACCAGTTTGTGAGTACTCCTTTTATATTTCACCGAAATAAACCTTGAAATTTATGGGGTGGTTGTGGGTTCTGCAGGTTTTGGTTCCGCAGCTTTCTTTTTCTTAAACAAACCATTGATTAAATCTGAGGCTTTAGCTTTTACCTCTTCCTTAGCCTGAGTTTTTGCTTCCTCTTTAGTAGTAGGAATCGCAGATGTTGCTGTTTTAGTAGTGTCAGCAGTTTTTTTATTTTTATTGATTAAATCAGTCAAAGCTGATGTGCCTTGTTTTACTAATCGCTCTTTTTGCTGTTGCACTAATTGATTCGTCAGATTAGTTACGGCAGTTTTAATATCAGTAGAGATTTTTGGATTAGTAAAATTTCCGGTCAAGGAAGCATTAATTGGAATGTTTTCTAATTTAGCTGCTTCTGCAGGAGTCAGTCTTGCAATCAATTCATTGGCTTCCGTCCCTAAATATTTAGCAGGCACATCAAATTTGATATTATAGTTCATACTTTGGTCAAATCCATGTGTTCCTCCAATAGTCGCTTTAATATCTTTGTAATTGATGTTAAAAGGTTTTACGCTTACCATACCATCCTTAAAAGTAACGGCTGCTTTCAGATTGTTTAAATTGATTTTACTTGCGTCGATGAATTTTAAATTAGAGCCTAACGCAGTCAATAAAGTGGAGTTGGTAGAATTTAGAGTTGTTGATAATAGTTGTCCTAATAAATCGCCAGTTAATGTTGTTAAATCAGGTTTCATCGCGGTGGCGTCAAGATTTCCGTTCAGTTTGATTGTTGAATTTAATTTCCCGTTTACAATTCCTGCTATTGGAGCTAATTTTTTCAATAAATCTAACTGCGTAAATGATTGTGCGATATCCACTTGTTTCAGCGAAAGATCCATGTTGAAAGTAGGTACTTTTTCTTTTGTAGAAACTGCTCCGTTCAAGCCAATGGTTCCATCAAAAATAGAGGTTTTTATGTTTTCCATTGTTAATTTCTGGTCCTTTACAATTAGTTTTCCAGACACGTCTTTCAATGTTAAGTTGTCATACAGTACCGTATTTGCTTTGGCGGTAAGCGAGGCGTTTAAAAAGGCAGGGATTTTCATCGCTTCTGTTTTCGTATCCGTTTTACCCGCTTCTGCTGTAGTCATAAAATCGCTAACGGCTAACTGATTTGAATTCAGATTGAAATTTCCTTTCAGTTCTTGGTTCTTAAAAATAAAGCCGTAAAAATTTTCTAAAATCCCAGTAACACTTAAATCACTCTTTCCTGTTGTAGCGTTAAATTGTTTTAAATTTACCTGACTTGGATTAAACTGAATCAGAGCGTTGCTGATGTTCATTGTTTTTCCGTTTTCGTCGGCATATTTAAAATCAGACAAACTCATGGTACCAGCATTATTGATTTTTTCATATTGGCTTTTCACCACAGATTGCATGTCAAACTTAGTAGTTACATCTGCTTTTAAAATTCCGGTTAACGGTTTTTCTAATTTTATAGGATAAGCTTTAGACACATTAGCTAAATTGATTGTTCCCTTTAAGACAGCATCAATAAGTGCATTTTCAGTGATGTTTCTAATGTTTGCTTTAGCATTAAAAACATCTTGGTCTATTCTAAAAGAGAGTTTGTCAAGATTGATGTAGGTATCGTTCAAAATACCTGTTTCATTTATAATTTTACTAGAAATTATTATATTTTGAATTGACTTTGGTAAATCAGGATATTGAACCGAAGCATTGTTGGAGGCAATATCGATATTGAATTTTGGTACCGTTGTATCACTATACAATCCTTTTGCAAAACCAGCCACGGTAAAATCACCTGTTGTTTTTACATTATCTAAATTGGCTGCATAAACAGCGGGGATAATTCCAAGGAAATTTTTAAAGGATGATGTAGGTGTTTTAAATTTTAAATCATATTCCTGACCGGCATCAACGAGTTGAATAAATCCATCAAATTCTAAAGGCAATTGATTGATTAATGCTTTGTTCTCTTTAAAAGTATATTTGCTTTTTGCTAAATCGATTCCTAAAACGGCATCTAATGTCAGGGGTACATTTTTCATATAGTTGACCTTATCCATGTCAAGGGTGATTTTTGCAGTTGATTTTGTAACCAAATCTAATTTTGATGCTGCAAAATCGCCAGTTCCTTCATGGTTTATACTGTCAATTACCATTTTTATTTTAGAACTTTCGTCAAAGTACTTGAACTTGAAATTCTCGATTTCATACTTTTTAATGTTTAATGTCAAAGGCTTACTCGCGGCATTGCTTTCTTCGCTTTTTAAAGCAATATCATAATTTCCTATTCCGTCTTTATTGAAGAGAATGTTTATCATACCATTTTTTGTGGCTATTCCTTGAATATCCATGGCTTCATCTTTTCCTTTAAAAAGTTCCTTAATAGACATCTTTAAATCTATTTCTCCTATTGACACAAGTGTATCACCTTCAAACGGGGCTTTATTGATAATGTTCAACTTGTATAAAGTAACATTCGCGTTGGGAAAATTTTTAAACAGACTTAAATCAGCATCTTCAAAACTAACTTTAGCATCTACTTTTTTGTTTATTGCCTCTGTGATTTTAGCTTTTATTTGATCTTTGAAAAAATAAGGAACTGCAAATAAGGTTACCGCAAGCAGAATGAGTATACTTCCGATTATTTTTAAAATTTTACTTAGCATATGTTTTTAGGTGTTTTATTGATAGCTTCGACAGCAAATATGTTGCCGTAATTTATTTACAAAAATAGCATTTTATGAATTAGTCATACTCTAAAGTTTTCATAAATAATGTTTTGCTTAATTTTCACTATAAAAAGATTAACGAATTCCTTGAAAATAATAATTTGGAAAAGCATAAAAAAATCCGTTTGAAAAGAGATCAAACGGATTTAATAGTAATTTATTAATCTAATTTTTATTGGACTAGATTAAATAGGTAAACGGTATAACTTTTAAAAGGTATCCGTACTTTATTGAATGTTTATTTCAAAAGGCATTGCCATTTGTACTCCTTTTTGAGATTTTATCTTTTTTATTTCTTGTAATATTTTATAGTTTTCTTCTCCTATTTCCTCTTTTATAAGGTTTGCTTTCGATTCTGAAAAAGGTAAATTAGCTAAAAGATCATTTAAATCTTTTTTGTATTCAGGATAGTTTTGTGTTTTGTAGGTTTTTATTTTTGCTAGAGTTGCTGCTTCGTGTATCGCATCGTTAAGACTTCCAATTTTATCAACAAGACCAAGCTTGATAGCTTCTGATCCTGCCCAAACTCTTCCTTGAGCAATTGAATCCACTTGTGCGAAAGTCATTTTTCGTCCTTCAGCAACATGAGTAACAAACGTTTTGTAGATGTGTTCTACACCTTCTAGAGTCACTGCTTTAAACTTATCGTCCAATGGTACAAACGGGCTATATTGTGCCGAATTTTCATGTGTAGTCACCTGCTGTGTGTGGATGCCAAGTTTAGTAGTTAACTGGCTGAAATTAGGTAATATTCCAAAAACACCAATAGAACCAGTAATAGTATTGTTTTGAGCAAAAATAGTATTGGCGTTACAAGCAATGTAATATCCACCTGAAGCGGCATAATTACCCATAGAAACAACTATAGGTTTTACTTTTTTAGTCAGTTCTATTTCTCTCCAAATTAGATCTGATGTAAGTGCACTTCCTCCAGGGCTGTCAATACGAAGTACAATAGCTTTTACATCTTTGTTTTTTCTAGCTTCCTGCAAAGAGCGGCGCATCGAACCTTCTCCTATGGTGTTGACATCTCCTTCTCCACTTTGAATTTCTCCTTGTGCATAGATAATAGCAATTTGATTTTCTGAATCTATACTTACGCCAGTAGTAGTCATCTTTTTTGTGTATTCAAAGATGCTGACTTTGTTGTAGTCTTCATCTTTTTTTACTTTTAATGCTTTTCTGATGGCGTCGTGGTACACATCTTCGTAGGCAATAATGTCTACTAGTTTTTGCTCTTTTGCCATTTCTGGAGTTCGAGCTAAAAGACCATTTGCAATTTCATTCAATTTTTCAACTGAGATATTTCTGCTTTTCGAAATGTCAGCTGTTACTGAATTCCAAACTGAATTTAATAGGGCCGTAACTTGTTCTCTATTGGCATCACTCATTTGATTCTCAAGGAAAGGTTCTACAGCGCTTTTGTATTTTCCGTGACGTATCACTTCCATTTTTACTCCAGTTTTTTCTTGAAAATCTTTGAAAAACATCAGTTCAGCAGATAATCCTTTAAAATCCATATCACCTACTGGGTTTATATAGATAGGACTTGCTACTGAGTTCAGGTAGTATTCTTTTTGAGTATAGGAATTGGCATAAGCCATTACAAACTTCCCTGACTTTTTAAAACTTTCTAACTCATCCCTCAAAGCTTTGCTTTGCGCCATTCCTAAAGAAGATTGGTTATTTAAGATAGATATACCTTTAATATCATCGTCTGTTTTAGCTTCTTCGATCGCTTTGATAACATCACTAAGTCCAACGCTTTTTTTATCTGCAAAAATAGTGATCCACGGATCTTCGTATTTTCCAGCATAGTCGTACTTTATATCTTCGAGGTTTAATTCGATTACAGAATTATTTTTAACTTTTATCGTTTCGGAGTCACCACCAAAGACTGCCCCGATAATTAGTATTCCAAAAAAGAACAGCATGAAAAAAATAAATAGACCAATAATGGTCGCCAATACATTTCCTAAAAACTTCATAATTATATTTTTATATATTCGTAGTAAAAAATGTGAATTGTTACAGATTTACATTTGCAAAAACTGAAATTACCACTTATACTTTGTGCAAATATATCGCTAATTCTAAAATTGTTTTAGTTAATTTGTGCCTAATATGAAATCACAACATCAAGTTATTTTATCTATCGGCAGTAATCAAGGGAATCGACTTGAAAACGTGAAGCAGTGTATAGAATTGATCCATCAGGAAATTGGTACGGTAATTAAAGTTTCCAAAATATATGAAACTCCCGCTTGGGGCTTTGATAGTGATGCCTTCTATAATTGTGCGTTAGTTTTACACACTTTTACTTCGGCCCATAAGATTCTTACTCAAGCCTTAAAGATTGAAAAGAAATTAGGACGTATTCGCAGTAATAAAAAAGGGTATCAATCTCGAATTATCGACATTGATCTAATTGCGTTTGATGAAGAAATAATTGATTCTGAGAAGTTGAAGATTCCTCATCCATTGATGCAAGATAGAAAATTTGTGTTGTTACCTATTCAAGATTTAAATTTGGATTGGAAGCATCCACTCTTGAAAAAGAACATATCAGAGTTATTAGAGGTTTCTTCAGATCAGAGTGTGTGTGGAACTATCGAAACAGTAGAAAGTCCGTTGCAAAATATTGCTTTAGAGCAATTTAATTATGTTGCTCTGGAAGGAAATATTGGAGCAGGGAAAACAACTTTAGCAACAAAAATTGCCGAAGACTTCAATGCAAAAACGGTGTTGGAGCGCTTTGCTGACAATCCTTTTCTGCCAAAGTTCTATAAAGATCAAAATAGATATGCTTTTCCGCTTGAGATGTCTTTTCTAGCCGACAGATATCAGCAATTATCAGATGATTTAGCGCAGTTTGATTTGTTTAAAGATTTTTTAGTTGCAGATTATCATATTTTTAAATCTTTAATTTTTGCTAAAATAACGTTAGCAGAAGATGAATACAGGCTGTATCGAAATCTTTTTGATATTGTGTACAGAGAAATGCCTAAACCAGATTTGTATATTTATTTGTACCAAAACTCAGAACGGCTTTTGCAGAACATAAAGAAAAGGGGCAGAAGCTACGAACAAAAAATCCCTGCTGATTATTTGGACAAGATCAATAGTGGCTATCTTGATTATATTAAATCGCAAACAGATTTGAATGTTTTAATTATTGATGTTTCCAACAAGGATTTCGTGAAAAACCAAGAAGATTATCTTTATATTTTAGAAGAAATCAGGAAGAAAATTGCAGGGTAGTTTATCTTTTTAATGTAAAATGACCTCGTATTTCTGACTTGGTATTGTCTAGTTTTAAACGGTACCAATAATCATCTGTAGGTAAATTTTTGCTATAGTATTTTCCATCCCAACTATTATTAGAAGAGTTTAGTTCTATAATTAACTTACCATATCGGTCAAAGATTTGAGCGATTGAATTAGGGTAATCCACCATTTCATTTATTCTCCATACATCGTTAAAGCCGTCATTATTTGGTGTGAAAAATTCAGGAATAGTAAAGATTATGAATTGTTGCGTTACTATATTACAACCATTATTTTCTCTTACAAAAGCCGTGTGTTGGCCAGTTGGAATATAAGAAAATTGATTTAAAGCTTGAAAATCTGTGCTGTTAATCGAGTATTCAAAATAGTCTTCAGGGTTTTCGAGTTCTATTACGATTGAATTTTCATTTACAGCAATTGAACTGATAATAGGTTGTGGATGTTCGATTACACTAATGTCTTTTTTGGATTCACAAGAAATAATCGTGGGTGAACTAATTGTCACGCTATGATTCCCTATTGTAGAAGCAACAATAGTCTGAGTAGTTTCGCCTCCTGGGGACCATAGATAGATCATGTTTGGTATTGAAGCGTCTAATGTCGTAGTTTCTCCTTGGCATAAAATCACTTCCTCGGTAATTGTATTTATAGGGAATACTGTTGCTGTGACTGGAGTTCTGTTGCTTTTGCAACCATTTGAAACGGCCTCAGCATAATAGGTTGTTGATGTGTTTAAGGCTAGGGTTGTAAATGAATTCCCAGTAAATATTGGTGAACCTCCGATAGCAACATCAAACCAATTTACATTTCCAGTAGAAGGATTAGCTTCAAGAATTACTGATCCTGAACCACAACGAGATGATGCAGTTGTTGCTGTAATTGTGGGAGAATTATTAACTGTAGCTGTAATGGCAGTTCGTGATAAGCTTGTACAACCGTCAGCAATGGCTTCAGCGTAATAGGTTGTAGTGGTCGAGATACTTGGAGTTGTGAATGTTGATCCAGTGGCTAAAATACTTCCTCCGGTGGAAACGTTATACCAATTGATTGTTCCTGCAAAGGCTACTGCTCCTAAAGTTACAGTTCCAGAATTACAAACTGAACCTGGAGTTGTGGCTGTAATTGTTGGAGGTGATTTTATTATTGCAGTAACTTCTGTTCTAAGGTTGCTTGGGCAATTTCCATCTGTGGCATCTACGAAATAGGAGGTTGTTGTAGATAGAACTGGAGTTGTGTAACTGTTTGCTGTTGCTAAAGAAGTTCCGCCAGTTGCATTTGCGTACCAGTTTATTGCTCCGTCTGAAGCTGTTGCTTGGAGAGTGACAGTTCCTGATCCGCATCGAGGGTCTCCAGTTGAACTTGTTATTTTGGGGATTGTTATCGTAGTAAATGCTGCTATGTTTAAAATAGGGTCTCCGGGCATTCCTCCGTATTCTACAATGTAGCCCTTAGGTTGATAATTACCGGCAGGATCCCCAGTATTTGTTAAGTCATTCCAAGACCCTGTAATACCAACACCAGGTGCGGTAATGTGAGCGTAATTTTCTTGGGCTCCATTGTACTGATTTGGCTCGGCGGTATTCCAGAAGGCAAAATTATAAGGAGGTGTTGTTGAACCACTAGCGAGCCCATTCCAGAAAGTTGTTCCTGTTCCACCATTCGCAAGACCTTCAGGACCTGTTACCCATTTCCACACGCCTTCAGTTGTAGCGTCGCTTCCGCCAATCCATCCGGCTCCTGCGGCTTGTTCTCCAGAAATCTTGGCTTCGTCTGCTGCAGTTATAGTAGCTAAGTATCCTTGTAAGCGGTAATAGTTACTTGCTTCTGCTGCTGCTTTAGCATTGGTCCATGTAATTCCTAAATTAGAGAAATATTGATAATAATGACCATTTGATGGTAAATAATTAGCCTCACCAATACTTATTGAAAAATCGCGAATACCAGATGGAGAATTATTTGAGTTACTAAATACTACGTCTTTAATGGCAGCGATAAAATCAATATAGGGAACTTGAGCGTTTGTTTGATTGTGTAATTTTAGCTTTCCCGTTGTTGGATCCCAATTGGATGTAATGTTGTAAGTGTCGACAAAAGATAACTTATCTTGTCCATTAACATATCCAGAAGATATTTGAATGTAAATGGCATCTGTGCTTGTATCATCAGGATCTGTTATAGTTACTGCGGTAGCTATTTTTAGTGATGATTGTGGGCAATAGACTTGATTACCGGTTGCTGTAATTATTGGAGCGACGTTTACTTGACAAGTTTCTGAAAAACGTGAAGTTAAATCTTTAAAAACAGTGTAACTGGCATTAAAGTAAGCTACATTATCAACTAAAATACACGATAGATCGGGGTTTAAAGTGGAATCAAGAGCTGAATTATTTCCGTTTTTTAAGTTTAGTGTTGTAAGTTCATTGTTCCTACAGTCTAACCGCGCAAGGTTGGTGTTTTTAGAAACGTCTAGACTTGTTAATTGATTTTGTGCGCAGCTTATCTGTGTTAAATTAATATTCTTAGAAACATCTAGGGTTTTTAAACCGTTTTGATCGCAGAATAAAACTTGTAAATTGACATTTTGAGAAAGATCTAAACTGTCAAATTGATTTCCTATGCTGGTGGCGAGATAAATCAAACTCGTAAAACTTTCTATGCCTGTTAAGTCAGTAATGTTAGCAAATTGAAGATTTATACTTGAAACTCCACTCACATTAGCCGTAAGTACTCTTCCGTCAATTGGACCGATATCTATGCCTCTGTTAATCAATGCTTGTTCAAAATTAGCATCGGGAATTGTCGTGTACTGTGCTTGCAAGGCAATTGTAGTAAGTAGGATAAAAAGTAAGAATAGCTTTTTCATGAAAATAATAATAATTGGCAAAATAATGATAATCAATGAAATTATATTATTATGAGCCGATTATTTATGTTTCTTATTTTGAGGGCCAATTCATTTTAGAAAATAAATCCCAAACTACGATCCCTGCGCTTACGGAGATGTTTAAAGAATGTTTAGTACCAAGTTGGGGAATTTCGATACATCCGTCACATAATGCAACAGCTTCTTGAGAGACACCATGAACTTCATTTCCAAAAACCAAAGCATATTTTTTGTTTTTCTCGACTTTGAAATCCTGAAGAAAAATAGCGCTTTCTACTTGCTCGATTGCGAGTGTGGTAACGTCTTCTTTTTTTAAGTTTTCGATTACTTCAAGAACATTTTGGTTGTGTTCCCAAGTTACCGTTTCAGTTGCTCCAAGTGCTGTTTTGTGAATTTCTTTATTTGGGGGTGTTGCAGTGATACCACACAAATATATTTTTTCGATTAAAAAGGCATCGGCAGTTCTAAATACAGAGCCAATATTGTGTAAACTACGGATGTCATCTAAGATTAGAATAATAGATGTCTTTTCTGAGCTTTTAAAATCTTCAACGGATTTTCTTTCTAATTCGCTGTTTTCTAGCTTTCTCATTCTTCTTGGGAATTATTTAAATAAAAAAAAGCTTCCGGAACTATGGAAGCTTTTTTATAATGCTGTAATTAAAATTTAGCTTTTTGAAGCATCATCACCTAAAACAATACCTTTTATAGTAAGAATCTTAGTTGCTTGTCCACTAGCATTTGAAGTTACTGTCACTGTTTTAGTGAAGGCTCCAACTCTGTCAGTTGCATATTTTACACCAATAACACCTTTTGCTCCTGGAGCAATTGGCTCTTTTGGAGAAGTAGGAACAGTACAACCGCATGAACCTTGAGTATTTGTTATGATTAAAGGTTTAGTACCATTATTAGTAAAAACAAATTCGCGTTTTCCGTCTGAATTGTGAGCAACCGTTCCGTAATCAATTGTTTCTGAAACAAAAACTAACCCAGCTCCATCAACTTTGGCAACTTTTGCTTTTATTTTTTTTGTAGTTTCTTGTGCATTAGAAGTAGTTACTCCTAGAATAGTGAGCATCGCTAGTACAATTATTTTCTTCATTACTTTTTGATTTTATTATTAGTAGAACAAAATTAAAGAAAAAATCATGCCAATAGCTTAATTTTTCCTTAAAAATGGTTTTAATTTTTGAAGTGATAGTTATTCGCTATAAAATATTTAAATTCGCTGTCACATTTTACATTAATTAAATACAATATAAGTTGGCATCTAAAGATAAAGAAGTTAAGGAAACACCATTAATGAAACAATATAATGAAATCAAAAGGAAGTATCCTGATGCTTGTTTGTTGTTCAGAGTAGGTGATTTTTACGAAACATTTGGAGATGATGCTGTTAGGGCTTCCAAAATATTGGGAATAACCCTGACAAAGCGTGGTGCGGGTTCTGCAACAGAGACTGCATTAGCTGGTTTTCCGCATCATTCCATCAATACGTATTTGCCAAAATTAGTAAAAGCTGGACTTCGTGTTGCTATTTGTGACCAACTTGAAGATCCTAAAATGACTAAAACCATTGTGAAAAGAGGAGTGACTGAGCTTGTGACTCCGGGAGTTTCCATGAATGATGAGGTTTTGCAATCTAAGGCAAATAATTTTTTAGCTTCCGTTTTTTTTGCCAATAAGTCAATTGGAATTTCTTTTTTAGACGTTTCAACTGGGGAGTTTCTTACGGCTCAGGGAAATGCAGAATATATAGACAAGCTATTACAGAACTTCAGTCCTAGTGAAGTTTTGATTCAAAAAAATAATAAAAATGATTTCAAGGAAAACTTTGGGGATGACTACCACTGTTTTTATTTGGAAGATTGGATTTATAAAGAAGACTACGCATTCGAAATCCTGACCAAGCATTTTCAAACAGTGTCTTTAAAAGGATTTGGTATTGAGGATTTGAAAGAAGGAATTATAGCATCAGGTGCTATTTTATATTACCTATCTGAAACACAACATAATAGAGTGCAGCATATCACGGCAATTCAACGAATAGCTGAAGATGCTTATGTATGGATGGATCGATTTACGATTCGGAATCTGGAATTGTACCACAGTTATAATCCAAATGCGGTGACGCTGCTAGATGTTATTGATAAAACGCTTTCGCCAATGGGTGGTCGTTTACTGAAACGTTGGTTGGCATTACCTTTAAAAGACAGTAATAAAATACGAAGCCGTCACAAGGTTGTTTCTTACTTACAAGAAAATCAGGAGGTGCTGCAAAAAATGCAATACCAAATAAAGCAAATTTCCGACTTAGAGCGTTTAATTTCTAAAATAGCCGCAGGGAAAGTGTCGCCACGTGAAGTGGTTTATTTGAAGGAATCTTTAGACGCTATTATTCCTATAAAAACCTTGGCGTTAGAAAGTCCGCAAGAAGCGGTGAAGATCATTGGTGACAGTTTGCATAGCTGCGATTTATTGCGGGAAAAAATCAAAACTACCTTAAATCAAGATGCGCCGGTCGCGATCGCTAAAGGTAATGCTATTGCAAAAGGTGTTAATGCTGAATTAGATGATTTACGTGCGATTTCAACGTCTGGGAAGGAGTTTTTGGATGGAATTGAAAAAAGAGAGTCTCAATTGACAGGTATTTCTTCGTTGAAAATTTCATTTAATAATGTTTTTGGGTATTACATCGAAGTTAGAAACCTGCACAAAGATAAAGTTCCTGCGGAGTGGATTAGAAAACAAACCTTAGTAAATGCAGAGCGTTATATTACCGAGGAGTTGAAGGAATATGAAACTAAGATACTAGGTGCTGAGGAAAAAATACAAAAAATAGAGGCAGAGTTGTTTGAGCAATTAGTTGCTTGGATTGCAACGTATATAAAGCCAGTTCAACTGAATGCTAATTTGGTGGCTCAGTTAGATTGTCTGTGTTCTTTTACCCAATTAGCTATTGAGAATAGATATGTTTGTCCTGAACTAGATGAAACATTCGAACTGGAAATCAAGAATGGAAGACATCCTGTTATCGAAAAACAATTGGCTGTTGGGATGCCTTATATTGCTAATGATGTATTTCTCGATCGAGAAACTCAGCAGCTGATCATGATTACGGGACCCAATATGTCTGGAAAATCAGCTATTTTACGCCAAACAGCTTTAATTGTACTCTTAGCTCAAATGGGGAGTTTTGTTCCCGCAGACAGCGTGAGAATGGGAGTAGTCGATAAAATATTCACCAGAGTGGGGGCTAGCGATAATATTTCGATGGGAGAATCTACTTTTATGGTCGAAATGAATGAAACGGCTTCGATCTTGAATAATATTTCAGACAGGAGTTTGGTGTTGTTAGATGAAATAGGAAGAGGTACGAGTACCTATGATGGAATCTCAATTGCTTGGGCAATTGCAGAATTCTTACATGAGCATCCATCTAGGCCTAAAACACTATTTGCAACGCATTATCATGAGTTAAATGAGATGAGTGAATCTTTACCTCGAATTCAGAATTATAATGTGGCGGTGAAGGAGTTAAAAGACACGGTTCTTTTTGTTAGAAAATTAGTAAAAGGAGGAAGTGCTCATAGTTTTGGAATTCATGTAGCAAAAATGGCCGGGATGCCGCAAATCGTAATTTTAAAAGCGCAAAAGCTTTTAAAGAAATTAGAGAAGAATCATTCTAGTGATATGTTGAACGGAATCAAATCTGAAAAAGATGGCTCGAGCCTGAAAGGCGAACAGGCGGAGCAAATGCAGATGAGTTTCTTTAATTTGGACGATCCTTTATTGGAAGAAATCAAAGAAGAGATTATAAATCTTGATATAAATACCGTAACTCCTGTTGAGGCTTTGATGAAACTCAATGAAATCAAGAGAATGCTTACTCGAAAATAATTTTTTTTATTTTTAAAGTTTAGGTTATCAAAACGTTAGCTTTTTTATTTAATTTTTTTCTAAAAAACGCTTGTTTAATTCAATAAATGTCCTAAATTTGCATCCGCAATACAGAACAAGTATCGCGGTTCTTTTTAAGGATTGAAAATGCGAAAATAGCTCAGTTGGTAGAGCGCGACCTTGCCAAGGTCGAGGTCGCGGGTTCGAGCCCCGTTTTTCGCTCGACACCATATAATGCTCGGATGGTGAAATTGGTAGACACGCTGGACTTAAAATCCAGTGAACAGCAATGTTCGTGCGGGTTCAAGTCCCGCTCTGAGTACTAAGAAAGCTTCAAACTATGTTTGGAGCTTTTTTTTTTGTTTAAAATCGAAACCTTTTTTAGGAAGATGTTGATTTAAGATTGTATTTTCGGTGGATTGGTTTTCTATGTGTAGTTTGTTATTGTAAAAGCTAGTTTAGTCTTTGTTTATAATGATCTGTTTTATTTCAATAATTATTTATGGCGACTTTTGTAATTAGTAAAAGATTTAGTGGTGATTATAAGTTTGAATTTACTTCCAGAAAAGGGAAGACAATTTTTACGAGTAACGCATATGAGTTGCGAATGGATTGCGAATCGGCAGCAGAACACATACGGTCGGTTTTAGAGACTTGTTCTTATGTGAAGTTTAAAACGACTAAGGGAAAGTTTTTCTTTAGGGTAGTCGTTGAAAATGTGGTAGTAGCAACAAGTAGAAAGTATAGTACAGAGTTGATGGTTCAAAAAGGGATTCTCGAGATAACTAAATATGGTCCAATCTCGGAGATATTGGATTTTTCGAATAATAATTTTGTTTTTGAAGATTGACGCAAGTTGTTTTAATAGGGGTAAAAAAGGGTCTCTGAAATAAGTATTTCAGAGACCCTTTTTTAGGAATTCCTATAAATAAAAAAAGCCATCTCGCTTGCGCGGATGGCTTTAATTTTGTGATGTAATTTAAAATTACTCAGCAGCAGGTGCTTCAACAGCAGCAGAATCAACAGCTACAGCAACAGTATCAACAGCAACAGAATCAACAGCTACAACAGTAGTGTCAGCAGCCATAGTTTCTTCAGCAGCAGCGTCAGATTTTTTACAAGATACAACAGTTAAAACAGCAACAACAGCTAAACTTAAAAATACTTTTTTCATCTTAATTTAATATAAAGGTTAATTATTAATTCGACGCAAAGATATAAAATATTTGATATGTAAATTTTTTTTTTGTTTTTTTTTTAAAATATTTTTGTTTTTTTTTATTTGCTCATTTTTACAGTCACAGTACCTATTGATGAGGATTGTACAGTAGAATGTTTTTGGGAGAACTATTAATTTAGTACTGATCTATTTTCTGCTATAATAAATGGAACTCTTTTTACGAAATAGAAGCGCTAGGTTTTTTAATTAATTGAGGGTAAATAAATTAGCTTTTCATAGCAGAGAATGCTGTTATGCTAGTCTCTGCTTTTTTATCGTTGCTTTTTATTTTTGAGAAACTATTTTTTAGTTAATGGTTAACCAAAACTATTCTTACAATAAATCAGGAACTCGTTTTGTACGATTATGAAGAATTATACGTCCGTCTAAATTAGCAATGGGAGTTCAATTTGAACGCTATTGAGCAATGTTTTTCATGATCATATTTGTTGCTCCTTTATTCATCTGAACAAAAGTGCTGCAGATATGACCTTTTTCGCTGCGGAAGTTGGCATCTACAAGTAAGTCTTTAAAAGCAGCGTTTAATTGGGCTTTGTCAGAAACAGAGATGCATCCTCCCATATTAACTAAAGCAGTTGCTTCTGCAAAATGAGAATAATTTGGACCAATTACTATTGGGATTCCAAAAGTAGCGGGTTCCAGTAAGTTGTGTACGCCAGGATTGCCGAAACCACCACCTACAAAGGCGATATCTGCATAGCTATAGATTTTGACTGTGATTCTAACGGTATACATGTTGGGGATTTTGATTTTATCAGTTTTACCGTTCGCCATTTTGAAATGGCCACTCGTCATTTTTTAAGAAAATTTTAAAAGCCGCCGTTATACATTTGCCTCATCAAAAAATAAAAAAACATAATAATGAAAACAGAAAAGAGTAGTGCGAAAAAGATAATATTGAGTTTCGCTGTAGGTGCGGTATTTGGAGTTGCCGGATATTATTTGCTTAAATACCTGTATTTGTTAATTTAAGTGGTCGAATTGGAATTCGCTCTATAGTTATGTTGGCTCTTGCTTTCACTATAACTGTCAAAATTAGCAATGCTATAAATAGAAATGTATCAATTAAAAGATGCTCTTAAGTAGAAGTTTCACAATCAATAAAACTTAATAAAATGAAAAATTTAAATTTTAAAACTATAGCTATACGCGTAGTACTGTTAATTATAGGAGTAATGCTTACCATTTTTATCGCAGGAGTGGTAGTTGGTATTAATAAAATTTTATAAATAATTGTAATCATGAAAAAAATACAAATAACTTTATTAGCATGTAGCTTTCTCTTGACGGTAAATACTTTTGCACAAGAAGGTAAATCCGTAACTTCAAAACTGGATACTAATTTATTGGCGTCTTCAAAAGAAGTATTGGATGAATTAGCTTCATTTGAAAAAGGGAATTATAAATATTCTGTTGAAGATTTTTTCGCCAAACCTAAGGCTAGAACATTTAGATTGTCGCCAAACGGGGAGTATATGTCCTATTTTGAAAAAGATGTAAATGGTAAAAGTCATGTTTATGTAAAAAACACCAAAACAAATGAAGTGACATTAGCTATTGAAGAGAAAAAAGAATTAATTAGAAGTTACGAATGGTTAAACAACACGCGCTTAGGGTATGTCATGGATAAAGGAGGGAATGAAAATAAACATATTTATTCGGCTAATATCGATGGAACTAACATATTAGATCTAACTCCTTTTGAGGGGGTGCAGGCCTCTATTTCTATGATTCTGAAGGAGCAAAAAGAATTTATTGTTGTTATGATGAATAAAGACAATCCGCAGGTAATGGAGCCTTATAAAATTAATATTACCACTGGAGTATTTGAAAAATTATATGCCAATGCAGATCTGAAAAATCCTATCGCGGTGTATAATTTTGATAAAGATGGGGTTTTAAAAGGTTTTGTGAAACAATTCAATAGTGTTGATTATCAATATTATTATAAAGCTGCAAATGATACTGAATTTAAATTAGTCAAAGAATTTGGTTCATCAGACACCTTTGGTGTGTTAAAATTTAATTATGCAAGTGAAAATCCTGACGATGCTTATGTTGTTACGAATTTGGATTCAGACAAGATGAAAATTGTTTTATATGATTTGAAGCAAAATAAAATATTGAAAGAAATATTTTCTAACGAAACCTATGACGCATCTATTTTTAGTTTATCTGAAAAAAGAAATTATGAATTAGATTATGTTGGTTTTAACGGAGAGAAGATTACGGTAATTCCATTGAGTAAGACTTTTAAAAAAATAAATAAAAGATTGTCTGCAGAATTTGGGAAGCAACAGTTTAGAATTGTTTCTCAAAATGACAATGAAGATAAAATGTTAATAATTGTTGATAGTGATAAAATATTTGGAAAATATTATCAATATGATGTTTTGACGGATAAAATTAATTTTATGTATGATTTAATGCCCAAATTAAAGGAAGATGAAATGGCGGTAATGCAACCGATAACTTTTAAAAGCAGAGATGGTTTGACCATACACGGATATATAACATTGCCAAAAGAAGCAATGCAAGGAAAAAAAGTTCCGTTAATCGTGAATCCGCACGGTGGTCCTCAAGGAGTAAGGGATTCATGGGGTTATAATCAAGAATCGCAATTGTTTGCCAGTCGGGGTTACGCCACCTTACATGTTAATTTTAGAATTTCAGGAGGGTATGGGAAAGAATTTTTGAAAGCAGGTTACAATCAAATTGGCCGAAAAGTGATGGAAGATATTGAAGATGGCGTTCAGTATGTACTACAAAAAGGCTGGGTAGACAAAAATAAAATTGCAATTTATGGAGCCAGTCATGGAGGATACGCCACTTTAATGGGATTAGTTAAGACTCCGGACTTGTATGCTTGTGGTGTCGATTATGTTGGTGTTTCTAGTATTGAAACATTCTTCTCTTCCTTTCCTGAGTACTGGAAGCCTTATAAAGAAGCAGTAAAAAAGATTTGGTATAATCTGGATAACGCTGAAGAAGCAAAAATTGCTAAGCAGGTGTCACCGTTGTATCAAGTCGATAAAATTACAAAGCCATTGTTCGTTATACAAGGCGCAAATGATCCAAGAGTAAAAATGGCAGAATCTGACCAAATCGTGACGGCATTAAGAACAAAAGGATTTGCGGTCCCTTACATGTTAAAGTATAACGAAGGACATGGGTTTGCAAGAGAGGAAAATCAAATCGAATTATATAAAACAATGATGGGTTTTTTCGCTCAACACTTAAACTAATTATTAAACCTTTATCTTTGGTAGAGTATAGCTTTGCCAAAGGTTTAATGTATTCAACCTAAACTTTTAAAAAGATGATACAAATTATGTTGTTTTTAGTTAATACCATTATTGAGTTTTTAGTTTATATTGTGAATGAAATTATTTAAAAGCTACTAACACCATTTTGTGAATTTGATGGGTTTCGTAATGTATAAAAGGATATGAAATTAAAAAAAAATATAGTAACAATAATTGTACTGATCGCTGTTGTTGTATGGATTGTTTTTATGAGTGGGATTGTAAATGGGTATACTGATGAAATAAACGTTATCAAAAAATGAAATTAAATAAAAATATTAAATTCATATTTTATCAGTTTTTATTTTGGGGAGTAATTTTTGGGTTTACATTTTTACCACAAATTATTATTCCTAAAAGAAACGTTCTTAATTATGAAACGTGGCAGTTGTGCTTGGATTACTTTATGAATGTATTGTTTCTTATAGTGATATGCTTAGGGATTAGGCATGCTTTTAACAGTAGAATTAATCTCGTTGAGTTTAATGGGTGGGAACTTACTAAATTTATATTTCTTTTTATTTTAGCAGCTTTTTTATATTACTTAGTACTTAAGTCATACAATTATTTTGTTTTGACTTATGTTTATAAAAGGCCGGATGTGTTTAATCATCCCTCCCAAAAAATGAAAGCGCAAGTAGCTTTTGCTATTATCATGTGTTTCATTTTCTTTTTGTGGACATTGTTTTACACCGTATACAAGTCAACACTTCAGTTAAAAGATAATATTTTGGAAAGATCTTTACTCGAATCCACGCTGAAAGAATCTCAGCTTAATGCCTTAAAAGGTCAGATCAATCCACACTTTATGTTTAATAGTTTAAATAACATAAGAGGTTTGATTTTAGAAAATCCAGAAAAGTCTCGTGAAATGATTACTCGTTTGTCTGAAATGCTGCGGTATTCCTTGACCAAGAGCAATATAGATACTATTGTTATGGAAGAAGAACTGGAAATGGTCGATAATTTTATTGCCATTTCCAAAATTCAACTTGAAGACCGATTGCAGTATGTAAAAGAAATTCAAGCCGAAACCATTAAGCTTCAAATACCGCCGATGATTATTCAGCTACTGATTGAAAATGCGATCAAACATGGAGTTTCAAAATTAAAAGAAGGGGGCGAAGTCAGATTGAGTACTATTTTTGACGGTAATTTTTTAACCATTATGGTGCGCAATTCAGGGAAGTTGGTGCTGGGTGAAAATTCGACCCAACTTGGGATTAAAAACATCAAAGAAAGAATTTCTTTATTGTACGGTAAAGAAGCTTCTTTTACTTTGGAAGAAATAAAAAGTCATGTAATTGCAAAAATTAATATCCCAATTGTTTAATAGATAAAATGAGCATACCGAGGATTCTGTGCAAACACCGATTAAACCTATGCGAACTACTTATTCCACTACTAACAATATTTCCTATATATGAAAACTATTAAAGCTGTCATAGTTGAAGATTCGCGTTTGGCTAGAAATGAGCTAAAAGAATTGTTGAAAAACCATCCCGATATAGAAGTGATTGGCGAAGCTGAAAACGTTGATGTGGGGTATGCCTTAATCAATGAAACACAACCTGATCTGCTATTTTTGGACATCAATATGCCCGAAAAAGACGGTTTTGAATTGTTGGAAATGTTAGACAATGTTCCCATAACTATTTTTACAACTGCATTTGATGAATATGCCATAAAATCATTTGAATATAATGCCTTGGATTATTTGCTAAAACCTATAAATCCTGTGAGATTTGCAAAGGCTTTAGAAAAAGTAACAACTAAGGTTCAGGAAATCTCAGAAAAACGCATTGAAAAACTATCCCTTTCTAATCAAATATTTATTAAAGATGGAGAGAAATGCTGGTTAGTTAAAATTTCAGATATTTATTTGTTTGAAGTGGATGGTAATTATACCAAGGTGTTTTTTTTAAACGAAAAAGCAATGCTTAATAAATCATTAAATCAAATAGAAAAGAAATTGCCTGAAGCATTATTTTGTAGAGCCAATAGAAACCAAATTATTAATATTGATTACATTTCTAAAATGGACGTTTGGTTCAGTGGAAATTTGTTGGCTCATTTGCATAATGATTCGAAGGTTGAAATTTCCAGAAGACAAGCATCTCATTTCAAGGAAAGGTTCAGTTTTTAATATAATTGATTATTATTCCCGTTGCCCCTTTATTCATCTGCACAAAGGTGCTGCAGATATGACCTTTTTCATTTCGGAAGCTATTGTCTATGATTAAATCTTTAAAGGCAGCAATTAATTCGGTTTTGTTAGATACAGAGATACAACCGCCCATATTGACTAAGGCGATTGCTTCGGCAAAATGAGAATAATTGGGTCCTATGATTATCGGAACTCCAAAAGTAGCGGGCTCCAGTAAGTTGTGTACGCCAGGGTTGCCAAAACCACCACCTACAAAGGCGATGTCTGCATAACTATAGATTTTAGTAAGAATACCAACAGTGTCAATAATAAACACATCAAAATCTGCAAAATTCTTACCCTTCATTTCTGAGAATAAGACTGTTTTTTTTATGATGCTGTTTTTCAACTGTTCAATTTCGTCGCTCTTGATGTTGTGAGGAGCGATAATGAATTTTACATCTAGTGTGTTTGTATTTATAAAATCTAGCAATAAGGCTTCGTCTTTTGGCCAGGAGCTTCCTACGACAATGGTTAGAGTATTGTTTTTAAATTGCGAAATATAATCTAAATCATTGTCTTTCTCTAAAATAGCGGCAACGCGGTCAAAGCGGGTGTCACCTGAAACGACCACATTAGTTTTTCCTAATTGCTGTAGTAATTTCTTGGAACCTTCGTTTTGTACAAAAAAGTAGGTAAAAGTGTCTAATGCTTTTCTATAAAAGCCTCCGTACCATTTAAAGAACATTTGTTCTTCTCTGAAAATTCCAGAGATTAGATAGGTGGGCGTATTTAGTTTGTTCAATTCATTTAAATAATTTAGCCAATATTCATATTTGATGAAAAACACCATGTCGGGATGAACGAGATCTAAGAATCGTTGCGCATTTTTTTTGGAGTCTAACGGTAAGTACACTGTTGCGTCTGCAACGGTATTGTTTTTGCGGACTTCATATCCAGACGGAGAAAAAAAAGTAAGTACTATTTTATGCTGCGGATATTTTTCTTTAATTTTTTCTATTACCGGTAATCCTTGTTCATATTCGCCTAATGAGGCCGCATGAAACCAAATTGTTTTATCCGAAGGCTTTATTTTTTGTTCTAAAGTGGTGAAAACAATTTTTCTGCCATCAATAAAAAGCTTGATTTTTGAATTGAAAAGTGCAATGACGTTGAGCAATGAACCAGTAATTTGTATTACTGTGTTATAAAGAAAAAGCATACCGGAATTTTTATTTTGCTAAAATACAGTTTCTTTTGTTTATCATTTAAATCTTACTGCTTAAATTCATATTTTTGCAGATAAGAGTTTTAATAAAGTCTAAAATAATTACTTCAATTTATAAAAGCGCCACAGCTTAATAGTAAAATAGCAATGTATCTATTTTGCTTGTTTTGGATCTTTTTTGAACGTAGAGGTTAATTGGTTTAAATTAAATATAAATGAAAAAAATCCAAATGGTTGACCTAAAAAGTCAATACGAAAAAATAAAAGAAACGGTTAATGTTTCAATTCAAGAAGTTTTAGATACCAATACGTATATCAACGGACCACAGGTTCATCAATTCCAAAAATCATTAGAAGAATATCTTGATGTGAAGCATGTGATTCCTTGTGCAAATGGAACGGATGCTTTACAAATTGCGATGATGGGATTAGATTTACAACCCGGGGACGAGGTAATCACGGCTGATTTTACTTTTGCCGCAACAGTTGAGGTGATTGCTTTATTGCAACTGACTCCTGTTTTGGTCGATGTAGATTTGGTTAATATGAACATTTCTATCGATGCAATTAAGAAAGCAATTACGCCTAAAACAAAAGCAATAGTGCCTGTTCACTTATTTGGTAGAGCTGCTAATATGGAAGCTATTATGGTAATTGCTAAAGAACATAACCTATATGTAATTGAGGATAATGCGCAGGCTATTGGTGCTAATTGTAATTTTTCTGATGGAATTAAAAAGAAAGCCGGAACTATTGGACATGTAGCTTCAACTTCATTTTTCCCATCTAAAAATTTAGGATGTTATGGCGATGGAGGAGCAATTTTTACAAATGACGATGCATTGGCTCATAAACTTCGCGGAATTGTAAATCACGGAATGTATGAGCGCTATCATCATGATGTGGTAGGAGTAAATTCTCGTTTGGATAGTATTCAAGCAGCAGTTTTAAATGCAAAATTGCCTTTATTGGATCAATATAATAGCGCCAGACAGAATGCAGCACGCAAATATTCTGCAGCATTTGAAGGACATAAAAACATCATAGCGCCAAGTATTTGTGACATCTGTGACTGTCACGTTTTTCATCAATATACTTTGCGTATTGTAGATGCAGACAGAGATGGTTTGATGAAGCATTTGTTAAGCAAAGATATTCCCTGTGCAATCTATTACCCAATTCCACTGCATTCACAAAAAGCATATTTAGATGCAAGATACAAAGAGGAAGATTTTCCTGTAACTAATCTATTGGTAACAGAAGTGATTTCTCTTCCTATGCATACGGAATTAGATGACGAACAAATAAAATTCATAACAGACAGTGTTTTAGAATTTCTTAAATAAAAAAGTGTTAAATTAGTTTATAGATTAATAAATCAACAAAACGCTAAATCAACAAAAGATGAAAATACTAGTAACGGGAGGTTTGGGTTTTATAGGGTCTCATACGGTGGTCGAATTACAAAATGAAGGTTTTGAAGTAGTGATTGTAGATGATCTTTCTAATACTTCTTTAAAAGTGTTAGATGGTATCGATGCGATTACAGGAAAAATTCCGGCATTCGAAAAATTGGATCTAAGAGATAAGAATAAAGTACAGGATTTTTTTAAAAGACACCATGACATTTCAGGGGTAATTCATTTTGCAGCTTCAAAGGCGGTGGGTGAAAGCGTTGAAAATCCGTTGTTGTATTATGAAAATAATATTAATGCCTTGGTCTATGTGTTGCAGGAATTGCAGAAAATGACCGAAGCTAACTTTATTTTTAGTTCGTCTTGTACCGTTTATGGTCAAGCCGAAAAAATGCCAATTACGGAAGACGCGTCGATTCAAATAGCGGCGTCTCCTTATGGAAATACCAAGCAAATTGGAGAGGAAATTATCACCGATGTTGCCAAAGTAACTAATATAAATGCTATTTTATTACGCTATTTCAACCCGATAGGAGCGCATCCTTCAGCTGAAATTGGAGAATTACCTATTGGAGTACCTCAAAACTTGGTACCGTTTATTACACAAACCGGTTTTGGATTGCGAAAAGAACTTTCTGTCTACGGGGATGATTATCCGACACCTGATGGAACAGCAGTAAGGGATTATATTCACGTAGTTGATTTGGCGAAAGCCCATGTAATCGCTTTGCAACGATTATTAAATAAAAAAAATATCGCTAAAGTAGAAACATTTAACTTAGGTACAGGTACAGGAAGCTCAGTCTTGGAAGTTATCAAATCTTTCGAAAAAGTAAGCGGACAAAAATTGCCCTATAAAATTGTAGCTCGCAGAGAAGGAGATATTACTTCGGCTTATGCTAATACTGATAAAGCAAATACGGTTCTTGGATGGAAAGCACAATCTACTCTTGAAGAGGCGATGGCTAGTGCCTGGAAATGGGAACAGAAGATAAGAAGTAAAGAATAAGAAAATGGCTGCCAGTTGGCAGCCATTTTTTTGTAGATTATTTTTCAGCGTCTTCTTTCATTCTGTCGGCTTTCTTGTCCATTTTTTCAGCACCTTCTTTCATCGTTTTACTAATTTTAACTTTAGTAGAATCTAAGGCTGCACCAACTTTAACGGCTGCTGTATCTACAGCATCGCCCATTTCTGTACCTATTGCATCAGTTGCTTCACCTACTTGGTCTTTAGTTTCCTGTTTACATGATGTCATTAGGGCTAAAACAAAGGCTAAACTTAAAAGTACTTTTTTCATATTTTATATGGTTTAATAATTTACATTAATTGTTGGTTAAATGTACAATTTTTCAGATAACACAGCTGTTTAATTAAAAAGGAATCACTTTCCTGTTTTTGTTACTTATATGAAGTGAAAAATCTCCATAAACTTTCGCTTATGGAGATGGTATGTTTAAGTATAAATTGTAAAAACTGCTACCTGAAATTTAGGCGTTAGCTGTAACTGCTTCTTTATCGATTTTTCCAATCAACCCAGCTAATACTTTTCCAGGGCCAACTTCAGTAAATAAAGTAGCACCATCAGCAATCATTTGCTGTACAGACTGCGTCCATTTTACTGGAGCTGTCAATTGTATGATAAGGTTTTTCTTGATCTCTTCTGGAGATGAAACTGCAGTTGCAGTAACATTTTGATATACCGGGCAAATTGGAGTCGAGAAAGTAGTCGCTTCAATCGCTGCTGCTAGTTCTTCTCTTGCCGGTTCCATCATTGGCGAGTGAAATGCACCACCTACGGGTAATAATAAAGCGCGTTTTGCTCCAGCTTCTTTCATAGCAACACATGCTGCTTCAACAGCCGATGTTTCTCCCGAAATTACTAATTGTCCCGGGCAGTTGTAATTTGCAGCAACTACAACACCGTCAATAGAAGCGCAAACTTCTTCCACAATAGTGTCAGCAAGTCCTAGAACTGCCGCCATAGTAGAAGGTGTTATTTCGCATGCTTTTTGCATTGCCAAAGCTCTTTTTGAAACTAATTTTAATCCGTCTTCAAATGATAAAGCTCCATTAGCAACCAATGCCGAAAATTCTCCTAATGAATGTCCAGCAACCATTTCTGGTTTGAAATCATCACCTAAAGTTTTAGCTAAAATCACCGAATGTAAAAATACCGCTGGTTGCGTTACTTTAGTTTCTTTCAATTCTTCGGCAGTACCTTCAAACATAATGTCTGTGATACGGAAACCTAATATTTCGTTTGCTTTTTCAAATAAGTCCTTTGCTAATGCAGAGCTTTCATACAAGTCTTTGCCCATTCCTGTAAATTGTGCACCTTGACCTGGAAATACGTATGCTTTCATAAAAAGTTGTTTAAAGTTTAAGGTTTCAATTTTCTCCAATAATTAAAATAAAACCGTCTGCAAAAATACTATTTTTTTTAGGAGCAGCAACTTTTGTTCTTCTAATCAACAATCTTCCTGCTGTACGCTGCAATCTTTATATCCTGAATTTGCTTCAGGATATAAAGGATTTTCACTTCCATCAGGGCTAAAGAGAAACAGTCGTTTTTCAATAAATAAAAAAAGCGTTGTGCTTATAACAACGCTTTTCTCACTAAAAATGGAAATATTTCCTGAGTAAGTGAGTATAAATTATAATTCGATTGATTTTATAATTTCTAACAACTGATTGTTTAAATCGGCATTAATGATTCCATTAGTCGTGTCAAAATTTTCATTGAAATTAGGTAACGAAAAACTTCCTTTTACCACAGCACCTTGAAAAGGGAAACGATTTTTTGCAATTTCTAAAACGGAACTTCCTCCTCTTGGCCCTGGTGATGTAGCTAATATTAGGGTTTGTTTGTCTTGAAATGTTTTAGCGTGAATTCTAGAAGTCCAATCAAAAATATTTTTAAATGCCGTTGAATAAGCACCGTTATGTTCTGCAAAAGAAATCACAAGTAAATCTGCGGTTCCCAGTTTATCAAAAAAATCTGTTGCTAAGGTTGGAATTCCAGTTGCTGCTTCTTTGTCTGTTGAGAAAATGGGCATTTCATAATCATTCAAATCTAAAACTTCTATTGAGGCATTTTCAAATTGTCCCGCAGCATAAGTAGCTAACTGCTTGTTAATAGAGTCTTTACTGGATGAAGCGCCAAAAGCGATAATTTTTTTCATGTTTATTTGTTTTTGTAATACGTTAATGCGCCCTAGGAGCATTTATTAATTGTATCTATAATTTTCTCCGTCGAAGAAGAGTCAATCTTGATCCAAGTCTTTTCTTTTGGTTGGAACCCACCTGGATTGTTTCTAACACAGTTTCCGGAGTGAATGCATTTTGCGGATTGCCACCACGGTAACCTCACCGTTTGTATATTATTTTGTAATGTCTTTTGCGCCCATAATTATAGCGTTGTATTAATTACAATGTTGTTTTTTAATAGTTTTGACACCGGACATTTTTCGGCGACATTTAATAATCGCTTTTTAATATCGTCTTCAATTTCTGTTGGAAAACTAATTGATCTTGAAATTGTTGTCGTGAGTTCAGGGTCACTTTCTTGGTAAAAGTTTAATGAAATATTTATTTCAGGAATATCCCATCCTTTTCGATCAATATACATTCTTAAAGTAGATAGCGTACATGATGCTAATGAGGCTAGGAGTGTAGAGTAAGGATCAGGACCAAGGTCTTTTCCTTCAATACTCTCAGGTTCATCCATAATAAGTTGGCCGTTTCTCCAAGTAATAGTGCACAAATACTTTTGAGTGCCTATGTGTCCCGTAATATCTTCGTCGAATACATTTTCCATGCTTTAATTTTTAAAATTATCCCTTTCGGGTTAGATTACAAAACATCTCTTAATTCAGGTGTTTTATCAAAAACGCTTTTAGCAAACGGACACAATGGAAGAATTGTTATACCTTTTTCACGACTAAATTTTACCGCTTCAAACACTAATTTTTTGCCAAAACCTTTTCCTTTGTTGCTGGGGTTTACTTCCGTGTGGTCGATGATGATTTTAGTTGCACCAGCAAAGACAAATGTCAATTTTGCTTCGGTTTTATTATCTACTTTTAAATATAAAGTACCCTTTTGATCATTGTGTTCTAATTCTATTACTTCAGTCATAATGGGGTTCAGATTAATGTTTCATTGGAATTTCCATTAATAAAAACTCGGCATCAGAAGCTGCTTTAATATCCAGAGAATTAACATTCCAAATTCCGAAACCGTCTCTAGTTTCTAATTCTTGACCGTTAATCGTCAGGCTACCAGAAAGTATAAAAGCATAAACACCATTTCCTTCTTTTTTCAAGTTGTAAGCTGCGGTTACTCCTTTGTCAAATTTACCCAAATGAAACCAAGCGTCCTGATGTATCCAAACGCCTTCATCTTCTGCATTAGGCGAAAGGATTTGTTGTAGTTTGTTTTTTCTTTCTTCGGGATTCAAAGAAATTTTTTGGTATCTCGGTGCTATATTTTGTTGGTTTGGAAAAACCCATATTTGCAACAATTTCGTTCTTTGGTCGTCGTTTGGATTAAATTCACTATGCTTCACTCCAGTTCCAGCACTCATGACTTGTACATCGCCATTTTTAATGATCTCCGTATTTCCCATGCTGTCTTTGTGCGCTAAATCTCCTTCAAGCGGAATGGTGATAATTTCCATGTTGTCGTGAGGATGTGTGCCAAAACCCATTCCTGCAGCAATTGTATCATCATTTAAAACGCGTAACGCTCCAAATTGTACCCGATCTGAATTGTACCAACTTCCAAAACTAAAACTATGGTAAGCATTTAACCATCCGTGATCTGCATGTCCTCTTGTATCTGCTTTATGTAATACTGTATTTTCCATGATGAATTAAATTTAGTGATTTTATACTACAAATTTACAAATAGTGTAGCGTGATCGCACTTAACCTAGATTAAGAAAATTAGTACTTAGTGTTGAGGGTAATAAGTGTTCAGTAAATAACTACTTAGTGGAGAGGTTTTAAAGATTGGGTATTTATAATAAATTCGCTTGATAGGACTGCTACTAAAAAAGATTGAGTACTGGCCACTACTTTCTGAGCAACTTCGATTTCATCCTACTAAAGAATTCTGGAGTAACACCGATGTAGGAGGCAATTTGTTTTTGAGGTATTTTTTGAAGTAGCGTAGGGTATTTTATGCGAAATTTTTCAAAGCGCTCTTCTGCGGATAAACTTAGATTATCCATGAGGCGTTCTTGGTTCGCAACCAAGGAGTTTTCAGTCAGGATTCTGAAAAAACGTTCTAGTTTTGGGATTTCGATATATAGAAGTTCTTGGTTTTCTTTTGAAAGGAGAACGATTTCGGCATCTTCTAAAACTTCAATAAATAGATTGCCCGGTTTTTGTGAAATTAAGCTATACATGTCGCCAATCCACCAGCCTTCGCAGGCGAAAGTTAAAATGTGTTCGACTATATTATCGTTGATATTGAAACTTCTCAAGATTCCCGAATTCACAAAATAGGAATGTTTGCAAATTTGTCCAGAATTCAATAGAATAGTTTTTGCTTTAAAAGTATGAGTCTCAGTTTTAGAGAGAAACAGCAGTTGCTCTTTTGGAGTAAGTGCAATGTGTTTGCTGATATTTTGAATGATTAGCGACACTATTTTTGCTGTGTTTTCTTTTCTTCAGGAAGTAATTTGAATGATGAAGCTACAAAACGATTGTTTTTTATTTCACCCACAACGGCTGCTTTTCTAACAGTAACACAAAAACCATCATTAGCGTGAGCATCACCATGAGAATCGATGGCAGTACCATCTACAAAATATGATTTTCCGTCGATACGCACTGCTAAGTCACATCCTTTTTTTTTCATTCCAAATTGACACTGGCCACAAGAAGCTTCAACAATTTGAGATTTTGATTCTTCTTTGTTTTCTTGAGCACTTACTATGGCTGTAACGAATAAAAATGTTGCTAAAAGTATTTTTTTCATGATTACGAATTTACTTTAATTAAGGCAGCAGCTGCTTTTGCTCTTTCGACAATTTCTTCGATTGGGGTTTGTAATGCGTCATTGACTAATGCAACTCCCATTCTGCGATACGGTCGTGAAGAGGGTTTGCCAAAGAGTCTAAAATCAGTTTTAGGGAGACAGGCAATTTGTTCTAATCCGGTGAATGTGGGGTTTGAACTATTTTCTGAAGCTGAAATTACCGCACTGGCAGCTGCTTTTTCTAGGGTAATTTCGAATATAGGTAAGCTTAAAATAGCACGTAAATGCAATTCAAACTCATTAAAGTTTTGTGTTCCTGCTAGCGTTACCATTCCTGTATCATGTGGGCGAGGGGACAATTCAGAGAAATAAACGCCATCATCAGCCAAGAAAAATTCTACCCCAAAAAGACCTGCTCCACCAAGAGCTTCAGTCACTTTTTCGGCCATATCTTGTGCTTCATACAAGTCCTTATCTAAAATTCTGGCGGGTTGCCAGCTTTCTTGGTAATCGCCACGTTCTTGACGGTGACCAATGGGTGCACAAAATAAAGTTGGATTATTATTTTGAACAACGGTTAACAAGGTAATCTCCGAATTGAATTTGACAAAAGCTTCAACAATCACTTCTACAACATCTCCTCTTGATCCTTCCACGGCATAGTTCCAAGCTTTCTCGATGTCAGCTTCTGTTTTTATAGTCGATTGTCCTTTTCCTGAGGAAGACATTAATGGTTTTACCACACAAGGCATCCCAACGGCTTCGACTCCTTTTTGCAATTCTTCGGCAGTAGTGGCGTAGCGATAATTGGCAGTTTTTAAGCCCAGTTCTTTGGCAGCGAGATCCCGAATGGCTTTACGGTTCATAGTAAAGTTGGCCGCTTTTGCAGAGGGAACTACAGTGATCCCTTGTTTTTCGTAATCGTAAAAACGTTCAGTACGAATAGCTTCTATTTCAGGAACAATAAAATCAGGTTTGTGTTTTGCTACAATACGATCGAGTTCTACTCCATCAAGCATATTAATAATTTCAAAACCATGTGCAACTTGCATGGCGGGTGCGTTTTCATAGCTGTCAACAGCAATTATGGTTTGCCCGATGCGTTGCGCTGCGATTGCAAATTCTTTTCCTAATTCACCTGAACCTAGCAATAGTATTTTCATGTTTTTGTTGTCTTTATTGAAATGTAAAAATACTGAATTGCTTTTTTTGGTGACCGCAAATTCGCAAATTATTTTGAGAAAAATGGTTGGAATTTAAAGGAACTCATTTTGTGCCGCAAAGTCGGGAGACATTTGCGGAGCAGCTACACTTTGCGGAGCTTGGTAGAATTGGATCATTTTTAGAGCACTGTTTGCGTGAGGGATAGTAGCGGCATCCTTTTATGTAGCGGAGCGGAATAAAAGATACAGCGAATAGCCCGACCCTTTTGGGACACGCCTAAAAAAAATCCCTCACGAAATCTCTTAAGGGATTTTAACAACTATTTTAAGATATATAAGTATGTATGGTAGCTTAATTATTTAAGTTTAGTTTCATTAAAATAGCTTTAATGCTACTTAATTGTTTTGTAAGAAGTGCTTTTTGACTAGCTTGTAATTCCTCTTTCTTTAAGGCCTCTTCGTATTTTTCAATCGCAGCTTCTTCACCAGTAATACAAGCATTAACTATAGCCTCAGTATCACCACTTGTAAAAGTTGATTTGAAGTCAATCCAAGCACGGTGTAAAGTGCTTAATACTCCACCTCCAGCGGTATCAGTAGATTTTCCTAATCTGTTAATTTCATCTTGTAGTTCTACAATAAATAAGGCGCGTTCTCGTGCATATTGTATAAAATCACTTTTAATGGCTGAGTTTTCTATATGCTCAGCGGCATTGGTATACCCAAGTTTTCCGTCTTCAAGAACAGCAATTAATTCATCTAATGTACTAACAATTTCTGTTCTGTTTTCATCTGTATTTGTCATGATATTTGTTTTTAAGTATATGTATAATACAAAGATGGGAATAGAATCCATTTATTGTTTTACAACATTTCTATCCTTTTTTATAAAATTGTGGAATCAAGATTTTATAGATTATTTTTTTTATCGCGTTAAACTTTAGAGTTGGTATTCGGATGTTTATGGCGGTTAGGCTATTTTTCACTGAGGAATATAGTTAAAAAAAGTGCCTCAAGAAATGAATCTTGAGGCACTGTAATATATAGGTAAAAAATGAATTAAGCTACTGCTTCTTTTATTCTTTTTAGAGCTTCTATCAAGATGTCTTCGCTTGTTGCGTAAGAGAAACGGATACAGTTTGGATTTCCAAAAGCATCACCAGTTACAGTTGCTACATTTGCTTCTCCCAAAAGATACATAGAAAAATCGTTAGCATCTTTAATTAAGGTTCCTCTTAATGTTTTTCCGAAGAAAGAAGATACATCAGGAAATACATAAAATGCACCTTCTGGAACGTTGATTTTCATTCCTGGAATTTCTTTAATTAATCCTACTACTAAATCTCTGCGGCTGTGGAAAGCTTGAACCATTTCGTTCAACACAGATGGATCAGCATCTACAGCAGTAATAGTTGCACGTTGTGCAATACTATTAGCGCCAGAAGTTACTTGACCTTGGATTTTAGTACATGCTTTAGCAATAAATTCAGGTCCTCCAATATAACCAATTCTCCATCCTGTCATTGCAAATGCTTTTGCAACTCCGTTTACGGTAACTGTTTTTTCTAACATTCCTGGGATAGATGCAATACTGCAAAAAGTTCCCGAGAAGTTGATGTGCTCATAGATTTCATCTGCAACCACAATTATGTTAGGATAATTTTCTAATACTTTAGCTAATGCTGTTAATTCTTCTCTATTGTAAACAGAACCACTTGGATTACAAGGAGAACTGAACCACATCATTTTTGTTTTTGGTGTGATAGCTGCTTCTAGCTGAGCTGGAGTGATTTTAAAGTCGCTTTCAATAGAAGTAGGTACTTCAACTGGAACTCCTCCAGATAATTTTACGATTTCGAAATAAGAAACCCAGTATGGTGCTGGTAAAATAACTTCGTCACCATCGTTTAACATTACTTGTGCAATGTTGTATAAAGATTGTTTTGCTCCTGTAGAAACTACAATTTGAGATGGTTTGTAATCTAAATCATTGTCTCTTTTGAATTTTCGGCAAATTGCTTCTTTCAATTCAGCATATCCGTCTACTGGAGAATAAGTACTGTAATTTTCGTCAATCGCTTTTTTAGCTGCTTCTTTGATAAAGTCAGGAGTATTGAAATCTGGTTCTCCTAAACTTAAACTGATAATGTCTTTTCCTTGTGCTTTTAGTTCTCGCGCTAATGCTGCCATTGCTAATGTTTGTGATGTAGCAAGGTTGTTAATTCTGTCTGAAAGTAAATGATTCATTAAAAAAGTGTTGATTGCCCTAACTTGTTAATAGAAAATGAGGGTGGTTAATTATTTATTTGATTCTATCGAGATGCGCTGTAAAGCATCATCTATACAATGTGTGTTCTTACATTGCTGGTTTCATTCCTAAATCTTTCAAATGTTTGAAATGAGCAATAACGGCACTTCGCATTGTTTTGTATTCGTAATATGGCAAATTGCATTCTGCTGCAGTTTCCTTAACGATTTTTGCAATATTACCATAATGAATATGGCTGATATTTGGAAAAATATGATGTTCAATTTGGTGATTCAAACCACCAGTATACCAGTTTACTATTTTGTTTTTTGGAGCAAAATTAGTCGTGGTAAATAGTTGGTGAATTGCCCAAGTGTTGCCCATTTCTCCTAATTCGTTTGGAGAAGGATTATCTGTTTCTTCGACAACGTGTGCCAATTGAAATACGACACTCAAAATTAATCCAGCAGTATAGTGCATGATAAAGAAACCAATTAATACTTTCCACCAAGCAATTCCAATAACGATAGGTAATACAATCCAGATAGAAACGTAAATTACTTTTGTGATAATCAAAGTTGTCCAAAGTGTTTTTGGGCTCTTGGCTTCACCGTATGATAATTTTCTTTTTAGGTAGGTTCTCATTTGCTTAAAATCGGTTGTAATTGCCCAATTGAAAGTTAATAAACCATATAAAAAGACAGAGTAGTATTGTTGAAAGCGATGGAAAGAATGCCATTTTGCATCTTTTGTAAATCGTATAATTCGTCCAGCATCCAGATCTTCATCATGGCCAGGGATATTAGTATAGGTATGGTGCAATACATTGTGTTGAACCTGCCAGTTGTGTACATTTCCGGCAAGAATGTAAATGGTACCACCCATGAATTTATTGACCCAGTTTTTGTTAGAATAGGAACCATGATTTCCATCATGCATTACATTCATCCCAACTCCAGCCATACCTATGCCCATAACGATTGTTAATAGTAGGTGTGCCCAGAAAGGCATATCAAGAGTTAATATTAAAAAGTAAGGCGCAAGAAAAACGGTTATCAGGATAATAGTTTTTAAATGGAGTTTCCAGTTCCCCGTTTTTTTGATATTATTTTCCTTGAAGTAATTGTTAACCCGTGAGTTAAGCGTTCTAAAGAACTTTAATTTATCTTGCTTCGCAAATGTAGGAGGTGTTTTGATCATATAATAATGTAATAAGTTGTAAAGATAATTATTATAAATTTTAACTATGCCAAATTGAGTTAAATATTTAAGAGTTAAAAACTGTACTTTTGTTAAAAAATTTGAACGATGGACGAGATTCTTAAGTATTTTCCTAATTTAACTGATATCCAAAAGGAGCAATTCGAAAAGTTAGACTTTTTATACCACGATTGGAACGAAAAAATAAATGTTATTTCGAGAAAAGATATTGACGCTTTATATACAAAGCATATTTTGCATTCTTTGGGGATTGCCAAAATTATAGATTTTGTACCAGGTACTTATGTCCTTGACGTGGGAACTGGTGGTGGATTTCCTGGAATTCCATTAGCGATTCTTTTTCCGGAAACACGTTTTCATCTGATTGACATAATAGCAAAGAAAATCAAAGTAGTTCAGGCTGTTGTTGATGCATTAGGACTTGAAAATGTTAAGGCAGAACAATTAAGAGCAGAATTAGTTAAAGGTGATTTTGACTTCATCGTGAGTCGCGCCGTGACTAATATGCCGGATTTTGTTTCTTGGATAAAAGACAAAGTAAAAAAGAAAAGCAAGCACGAGTTGAGAAATGGTATTCTCTATCTAAAAGGCGGAGATTTGACGGAAGAGTTGAAAGACTTTCCAAAAGCAACACAATACGATTTGGCTGATTTCTTCGAAGATGAATTCTTTGAGACAAAGAAGGTGGTTCACGTACCTTTGAAGTTTACGAGTTAGGAAATTCGAATTCCTATTTATAGAAAAACCCACAAAATCTCAAACGAATTTGAGTCTTGTGGGTTTTTATTTATGTTGTACTTCGTAAATAAAACTTGGTACTAAAAAAACTATTCTCCCAAAAATGGGTATCTGTAATCTACTGGAGTTACAAAAGTTTCTTTTATTGTTCTAGGAGAAGCCCAACGCAATAAGTTCAATGGAGAACCTGCTTTGTCATTCGTTCCTGAAGCTCTTGCTCCACCAAATGGTTGTTGTCCTACGACGGCACCTGTTGGTTTGTCATTGATATAGAAGTTACCAGCAGCATTTTGTAATTTTACAGTCGCTACTTCAATAGCATAACGATCTTGGCTAAAAACAGCTCCTGTTAATGCATATTCAGATGTAGTATCTACTAATTCTAATGTTTCTTCCCATTTAGCATCTTCGTAAACGAAAATAGTCATTACTGGTCCGAATAATTCAGTTGCCATTGTAGAGTAATGAGGGTTTGTTGTAACGATAACTGTTGGCTCAATAAAGTACCCTACTGATTTGTCGTAGTTTCCTCCAACGATGATTTCAGCGTCAGTATCTTTTTTAGCTTGGTCAATAAAACTAGCCAATTTATCAAATGAACCTTCGTGAATTACTGCAGTAATGAAATTACTAAAATCTTCAGGAGAACCCATTTTCATTGATTTTACATCAGCGATAATTTGTTCTTTTACTGCTGGCCATATACTTTTTGGTACATAAGATCTAGAAGCTGCTGAACATTTTTGTCCTTGGAATTCAAAAGCTCCACGAACAATTCCTGTAGAAACTTGTTTTGGGTTCGCACTTGAATGCGCTATGATGAAATCTTTTCCACCTGTTTCACCTACGATTCTTGGGTAGGTTTTGTAGTGGCGGATGTTAGCTCCGATTTTTGCCCAGATATCTTTGAATACGTTAGTTGAACCGGTGAAATGCAATCCTGCAAAATCACGACTTGCCAAAACCGTATCGGTGATCATTTCAGGGTCTCCGAAAACCACATTAATAACTCCATCAGGAACACCTGCTTCTTTGAATACTTCAATAATGATTTGTGCTGAGAATACTTGACTGTCGCTTGGTTTCCAAACAACAACGTTACCCATCATTGCAGCACTTGCTGGAAGATTACCGGCAATCGCTGTAAAGTTAAATGGTGTAATTGCATATACAAATCCCTCAAGAGGTCTGTATTCTAGACGGTTCCACATATCTGAAGTAGATGTTGGTTGGTCTCCGTATATTTGAGTCATGAATTCTACGTTGAAACGTAAAAAGTCAATAAGCTCACATGAAGCATCAATTTCTGCCTGATGAACATTTTTAGACTGCGCAATCATTGTTGCAGCATTGATTCTAGCTCTGTATGGTCCAGCAATAAGTTCAGCTGCTTTTAAGAAAATAGCTGCGCGTTGTTCCCAAGCCATATTTGCCCAAGCTGTTCTTGATTCTAATGCATTTGCAATAGCTTTCTCAACATGAGATTTTTCAGCAAGGTGATATGTTCCTACGATATGTTTATGGTCGTGAGGAGCCGACATGTTTTTAGTATTTCCAGTTCTAATTTCTTCGGCTCCGATATATAAAGGAACGTCGATTTTAGAATTCCACATTTTAGTATAAGCTGCTTGAACGGCTGCTTTTTCAGGTGAATTTGGTGCATACCCTTTTACTGGTTCGTTTACCGCTTTTGGTACGTGAAAAAATCCTTTTAGCATGATATTGTAATTTGATAACCTGTTAGTTTACAGGTAAGATTAGACAATTGAACAAATAAATTATTCAAAAAGTTGCGAATAATTTATTTCATAGCAAAAGTACAAAGGATAAATTAAAAATATGATAAATAAACTATAAGAAAGTGAAATATATTCAGAAGAGTAAAGATTAGTTCAATGCAAACGGCGCACATAATTTAAATGTGGGGATAAAAACCTTGAAGTTTTTTGTACTCGTAAAGTTGATCATGTTGAAATAACCTTTCATAGCACCGTATGGAGAGCCTAATAAACATCCAGAACTGTAAGTATGAAGTTCGCCAGGTTTTAGAACGGGTTTTTTTCCAATAATTCCTTCGCCATCAACAATTTCAATATTGTTTAAAGAATCATAAATTTCCCAATGACGAGAAGTTAGTTGAACAGAATCTTTGCTATGGTTCTCTATTGTTACTTGGTAACTAAAGGCAAAATGGATCTTATAGTTCTTGAAGTACGTGCCTTCAAAACTAGTCAATACTGAAATTTTTATGCCTCTTGTTATTTGAGATACCATTATGGAATAGTAGTTAAGTGTCTAATAGATAACAAATTTACAAAATTTTGATTTTGTATTGAGGCTTTTCTAACTATTTTTTTAATTGATGATGTTTAGGGAGTTAGCGTTTCCTTTTCCAACTACCCTATCATAACGATCTGTGTTTTTACGATAATAGACTAGAATTGTATAATCATTTTCTGTTTGGTAAAAATTACCGTCTATTGCATTTTTATTATCGATGGCTCCTTTACGGTCGACAATCACATATTCAAAATTTGTAAATCCTTGTTTTATCAAAAGGGCTTTTTCGTATATTCCTTTTTTTGGATTGTAGTCCATCTTGAATTCAGGAGTCAGGCTATAATTGTTAAACATCCCGTTAATATAGATTGCGTTGTCGTTGTTAAAAGTGGGAGCAGAGAGGCTGAAATAAACCCAAGCATAATCTGCTTCAATCTCACTATTATTAGTCGCATTTAAATTGCGAACGACAAAATTTCCATTAATATCTTCGTAGACGGTATAAGGAAAATTTGCACGTGCGTTATTTGTGTATAAATAGGAACTGTAGATATCAGTCGTTGCATCAACACGTGCGACGTTATTATTGGCGGCTCTAATATCTTTGTTTTCAAAATACAAAAATTCGTTACCGGCCCAATACTGAGTCTCAGTATCGTATTTATAGATTAAATCATTCCCAATGGTATATTGCGGTTGAATATTTTTCATTGCACTATCGAATTTCCCGTTTTGTAGTAAAACTACTTTTACATTTTTTAAAGGATTTTGAAAAGCGAGCGTATTCGATTTTATGGAAAATTCTAGGTTGTGCTTGTATTCTAAATTGCTTACCGTTCTTGCTCGTTTTACCTGCAAGGGAACTGTTACCAAATCTTCATACAAAATAAACTTTCGTGTAAACACAATCTCTTTATCATTATTTAAAACTTTCAGAATGTAATTTCCACTAATACGCAACTGCTGCGTAAACTGATTTGGGATAGATAATGTATAGTGGGAATAAATCTGTAAGGTGTTAAACGAGTTGGTGTAATTTTGAATCCTTTGGTTGTCAAAACCCTGTAGGTATTCGTTTTTAGGAATTTCTGATGGTTTCCAGTTATAGTCGCAGTGAATTATTTCGTAATAATAATCTGCTTCATTTCCATATAAATCATCAAATTGTAATTGGAATCCGCTGCCTAATTCAAATATAGGAACAACATTTTCATTGTTCTGAATAAAGGAAACGGTCTTGATGTTAAATGGCGGGGCGATTTCATTTTCTACTTGTGCAGTAGCTGAAGTAATGATGAAAAGCAGTACTATTTTTTGAAAAAAGGAATTAAGCATAATTATTAAATTGCTGAAATGTAAATATAACGAATTAAGTTATACCATGATTATGCCAGTTATTTACCGCGTTTTAAGTGTGTTATTTAAAACACACAGGAATGATTTCACCTTTTGCTAAACAATATTTTTCCACGAGTTCTGGAGCAATTTTATTTGTATAATCTTCTTCAATTACTTTAAATCCAATGCTTCTTAGTTTGTCAAAATAATCACGACCATAAATACGAACATGATCATACTGTCCAAATATCTTAGCGCGTTCTTTTTGATCGGTTATTGTGTCGTCAGAAAAAGTTACTGCTCTAGATAAATCTTGTGGAATTTGCAAAATCGCCATTCCGCCAGGTTTCAATACACGATACAATTCTTGCATTGCTTTCGTATCGTCTGGGATATGTTCTAAAACATGATTACACAAAATTACGTCATACTGATTGTCTTCAAATGGTAAATCGCATATATCTGCTTTTACATCTGCCAGAGGAGAGAATAAATCAGTAGTCGTATAATCCAGATTTTTCTGGTTTCTAAATAACTTATAAAATGCTTGTTCAGGTGCAAAGTGAAGTACTTTCTTTTTTACATTAGAAGTAAAAAAATCTGATTCTTCATTAAGAAATAACCAAAGTAAACGATGTCTTTCTAAAGAAAGTGTGCTTGGTGATAGTACATTGTTCCTTTGTGTTCCGTAGCCATAAGGCAAGAACGATTTAAAACTTTTTCCATCTATAGGATCGGTAAATTTATCCCCTTTTAAAGCTAAAGCCAAAACAGGTCTGGCTACATAACTTAAACGAATAAGCAATGGGCGAGGGATGGTATTGAGTATTAATTTAAACACATATTTCACAGATGCTCACAGATTAATTTATAAAATAATTCTTTTGTATTTTAGATCTTTCTTTTCACAAATAACTAGCAATCCAATTTTGTTTTTAGAGGCTACAAGTTAGTTTTGAGTTTACTTTATTGCATAGATTTTTCAATAATTTTTATGTACGTCTCTAAAAATTATTGAAAAATCGGTGTTCTAAATAATTATAACACTAATGGTACTTTTCTAAATTCGTCCTCTTCCGTACTCACAATTCCTAAGGCTTGATATACATAAGCAAATGTGGATAATATTTCTGGTTTACCGTCGATAAGAGCAACGTCATGCTCAAAATGGGCACTTGGTTTATTATCGGCTGTGGTTATTGTCCAACCGTCTTTGTGCTGTTTAATGTTTTTTGTTCCTAGGTTGATCATTGGCTCAATTGCTACAACCATACCTTCTACAAAAAGTTTTCCACGACCACGTTTTCCGTAATTAGGCATTTCTGGATCTTCGTGCATTTTTTGCCCAAGACCGTGTCCGACTAATTCACGAACTACTCCGTATCCGTGTGATTCAGTATATTTCTGGATGGCATTACCAACATCTTCTACGCGATTTCCAGCTTTGAATTCGCGGATACCTACGTACAATGATTCTTTAGTAACTTGTAATAGCTTTTTAGTTTCTGGATCTACTTCCCCTATTTCAAATGAATAAGCATGATCTCCATGGTATCCATTTTTATAAGCGCCACAGTCTACTGATATGACATCCCCACTTTTAAGAGGCGTATTGTTTGGGATTCCGTGTACAACTTGTGCATTCGGACTCATACATAATGAGTTTGGGAAGCCATATAAACCTAGGAAACTAGGGACAGCACCATGGTCACGAATGAATTCTTCTGCTAATTTATCTAAATGTAATGTGGTAACTCCTTCTTTAATTTCAGAAGCAATCATTCCTAATGTTTTCGATACTATTAAAGCACTTTCGCGCATTAATTCTATTTCTTCGCGGGATTTAACTATGATCATACTTTGTTATTTTCAGTTTGCAAAAGTACGATTTTAAAATTGTTTAATCAGGATTGGCCATGATTTTAAAAAGTTCCGAATTAGAAACATAAAATCGATTCTCTAAAGTTATTTGAGCAAGCTGCGCACTCACCAAATTATTCTCGCGAGTATTGATTAAAAACAGAGAGCTTTCGCCAATAGAGAACAAACGTTCTTCGGCATTTAGCATGGTGCTATTGTCTTTAACCAAGGCCTTAATTAATGTTTTTTGTTTCAAAAGAGATTCGATTTCAAATTTTTGAGCATTGATTTTATTGCTTAACTGCACTTTCTCTAAATTTAAAACGAACTCAGTTTCTTGTATTTTGTAGTTGGCTAACTTCAAACTTCCGCGCTCTTTTCTTAAAAATAAAGGAAAATAAAAATCCAATCCAATTTTGTAATCTTGAAATTGATAGTTGTCGATATAACTTGGTTCAGATAAATAAGTGTAACCAATATCGATTTTAGGTAATAGCATATTCGCTTTTAATTTCTTTTCAATAGTTAAAATATCAATTTTAGAAGTAAGAGCATTTATTTTTGGATGATTAGCAATGTCAAAATCTTGATTTACTAAATCATTTGTTTTTAAAGTTTCCTGAATGGTAAATTCCAATTGGGTTTCTGGAATTAGGTCATCCGAAAGTTCTAGTGGAATATTGTTTTCTAACCAAAGGAAATTAGATAACTCAAGTTTAGCTTTGTTTAATTTAAGTGTAGCGTCTTCTAAACTAAGCAATCTGTTTCTGATAATTATTCCTGCTTCTACGCTGTCAATTGCAGGTTTGTCGCCGTATTTAATCAAGGATTGAATTCCTTTATATCTAATTTCGGCGTTTACTTTATAACTTTCGTACAGTTTTACTTCATTGTTGGCTTTTTTCCAATTAAAATAGGATAGGGAAGCATCATATAAAACGGCGATGGCCTGTAGTTTTCGCTCCGCCTGACTCAGTTGAATTTGTATTTTAGCTTTCCTTACATCAGCCATTCTTTGGTTGATAAGCAAACCCTGTCCCAATGGAACACTTATTCCTAGTGATGTCAATCCTTTATTAGGAACCGTGTTTTCAGGGTTTAGATAAATCCCTTCATTGTTGTCAAAACCTGCTTTAATTTCGATTCCGTACCAAGTGGGGATTTTAAAGCTACTGTTTAAAATTGAGTAATACTCCTTATCTTTAAATTGTTTTTTATTAAAATCAACGTCTATTTTAGGGTCAAAGCCACCGCGAGCCATCATCAGGTTAGCCTGGGCTTTACTAATTTCTAGATTTGCATTTTTTACCAGCGGATGGTATTTTTTTACATATCCCAAATATTCGTTATAGGTGAATTCGTTTGCCTCTTTTTGTTGTCCAAAGACAGCAAATCCTAAGAATAGAAAAACGAGAATTAGGTGCTTCATTATTTCTTTGCTTTAGTTTCAGTGGTTGCTTTTTTGTAATAATTCGGAGGAAATCCGTTTAAGGTTCTCCATATTTCAAACCATATAGGAACAGTATCTAATAGTGCAATTGTTTCTGCTCCTGAACCTATGCTAAGTTGTTTTGGCCATTTAGCTTCGTTTTTATCTGGAGCAATCAGTACTCTGTATTTTCCATTGTCACTTATGAAATTTTCAATAGCCACTATTTCTCCTCCAAAAGTACCATAAGACATATCCGGCCAGCCTGAAAAGACTATCGTTGGCCAACCGTCAAACCAAACTCTTACTTTCGCTCCTCTGCTGATCAAAGGCAGATCTATAGGATTTACATACGTTTCTACCGCGATATCATATACGGCGGGCATAATTGTTACAATAGGAGTCCCTTCTTTTATAGTCTCGCCAATTCCAGACTGCAAAGCCCTGTTGATATAGCCGCTTTGTGCCGCTTTTATGTAATACATTCCATTTCTAATGCTATAATTTGCATATTGATTTTCAAGTTTACTTACTTGTGCTTGGGTGTCGTATTGATTACTTAAGGCTGTGTATTGGTCACTTTCTGCTTTTGCAACCTTCTCTGCATATTCCGCATTAATTCTATTAGTTTCAACTTTAGAGTTGATATATTCGTTTTTACTACTAAGAAGTTTGTTTTCTTGCGTTATAATCTTTGCATCTACTTCTTGAAGCTTTAATCTTTTTTCTTCTACATCAGTCATTGGCTTTAAACCTTCTGTATTTAGTTGTAACGATCTGTTGTATTGTGTGTTTGCAATTTTCAAATGTGTTTTCACAGCGACTAAGTCCATACTATCACTTTTTATTTTAAGAAGCGACTGTAGGATTTTATTTTGTGCTTGTTCTAGTTTTAATTTTTTTTCAATTTCAATAGATTGAATTTGGTTCGAAAGTGTAGTTACTTTCGAGCCATAAGATTGTAAAGACAGTTTTTTCGCGTTTACTTGGTTCTGAGTGTTTTCAACAAGATTTGGATCCATATAATCTTCTTTGATTTCAGATATGTACAAAATTGTGTCTCCTTTGTTGACAAAATCACCTTCTTGAACATACCATTTCTCGATGCGTCCTGATATCACACTTTGTATGGATTGCGGTCTTTGATTAGGCTTTAAAGTAGTAACTGCACCAGAGCCAGATATATTTTGTGTCCAAGGCAAGAAAAGCGCAGCAAGCCCAATTACAGCAATTAGAACAATTATTCTGTTTAAGATTTTATAATGCGCCTTATTACTCAAATTCTGGATTGTTTTATAATGATCCAGAGATTGAAGCTTAGGTTTGTTGTTATCAGATATATTAAGCATTTTTCTATTTTTTAGTATCTAAAAGGACTTTACCACCTTGCATCGTAATGTTACGGTTGCATTTAGTATTCCAATACGGATTTTTGGATGAAACAATTATGGTCCAGTTGTTCTTATCAGATGTTATGAAATCAATGATTTCATTAGCGACGTTCTCGTCCATTGCATCTGTCGGATCTTCGTAAAAGAGAATTTTTGGTTTGTGTATAATACTCCTTGCTAAAAGTATTTTTTGAGCATTTGACGAAGACAATTGTCGGCCTTCAGGAAATACTTTAGTATTTAACCCTTCGGGCAACGTTTTAATCAAGGAAGTTAACTGGACACCATCTATGGCCCATTTTAAATCTTCTTGACTTACATTTTTATCGTTAAAAGCAATATTCTCAATTATTGTTCCTTCAAAGGGTGTTTCTCCTTTAATAATACTTCCTATTTGAGAACGATATTGTTTCAAATCAATTTTCTGAAAGGTATCGTCATTTATAAAAAAGGAACCAGATGTAGGTTGCATTAAACCGGATAACACACGCATTAAAGTTGTTTTGCCTGATTCATTTTCTCCATCAAGGAATATTTTTTCACCTTGCTCGATTTTTAATGAAATTGCCTTAAGGATCGTCTGTTTTGAATCTGGAAAATTAAATCGCAAGTTGTCTGTTTCGAGGATGATTTCCGTGAAGCAATTCAAAATGTCACTTTTTGATTCTTCTTCTAAATCCATGTCGGTGATTTGTCCAATTTTTTCGACAGAAGTTAAAACATCATAAAAAGTTTCTAGTCCAATAATTATTTTTTCGACGGAGTTTATAACTAATAAAATAATGATTTCAGCAGCAACAAATTGTCCAATATTCATTTGCTGGCTGAGTACTAAATAGCCACCAACCGATAATAAGCCTGCAGTAATAATAATTTTGAAAAAGATTAACTGAGTAAATTGTCTCTTGATGACGTTAAAATGATTTTCCCTATAATTCAAATAAGTAGCGACTAGTTCGTCATTTTTTTCTAATGCATACGCGAAGTTGAGTTCGTTTCTAAAACTATAGTTGTTACGTGCTATTTCTTGAAGCCAACTTGCTACTTTGTATTTATATTTGGATTCCTTTAGGCTAGTTTCTAAGCCAGGATGGTAGGAAAATTTAAAAATGAAATACAAAAGGAAAAATAAAAGCAGTCCGAATATAATAAAAAACGGATGGTACAAGGATAAAAGGATTATTCCGAAAACAATTTGTAGTAATGCTGCCGAAAAATCTAACAATAATTTTGAAGTCCCTTTTTGAATGGTTAAGGTGTCAAAAAAGCGGTTAGCTAATTCAGGTGGGTAATTGCCATATAATTCTTCAAATTTTATTTTGGGTAATCGTGCCGCAAACTCAAATGAAGAACGAACAAATATTTTTTGTTGTAGATTTTCAGTAATTCTCAATTGCATTAATGAAAGCAGGCCTACTAAAGCCACTCCAAAAACAACAAGAATAACCAGTACGATCCATGATACACTGACTCTTCCTGATTGAATAAAATTTATAATTGCTTGAATTCCTAGGGGTAATGATAAACTTACTAGTCCCGCAATTATAGCATAGAAGAATAATTGGGAGACATCTTTCTTATCGAGTTCTAATAAGTTATAAAGTCGTTTTAAAGGAGTCATGGTCTATTTGTTTGTTAGTAAAGTTGAAAGAAGGTTAATATAGAAATCAGTTGGACTAATTTCATCATTGCAATTCGTAATCGTTTTCAAATGATCTCTTAAAAAATGCTGATGAAGTGCTCCTTCAATTATGGAGGAAGCAAGACTTCTGGCGTATAGATATTTAGGATTTACTTCATTAATTATTTCAACTAATCGATTAATTACTCTTTTGTAAATTAAAAAAAAACCTTCTTTGTTTTCTTCATCAACCTCCTTGGTATGGAGTGTTTTTGTGAATTCAGCTATGATTATTTTATTTAAAACTGATTCGTTGATGTGTTCTGTAGCCAAGTCATCTTCAATTTTCTCTGTTACTACAGTAATCGCTTTTTTTAGTTTTTCAAATGAGTCGTCAATGTTACTCGTGGCAAAAAATAGCTTGTACTCAATCCAACTCCAATACCATGAAGAAAGATACAACAGTAATTTATGTTTGTTTTCAAAGTAGCGATAGATTGAACTTTCGTTAGAGTTGATTTTTGCACCTAATTTTTTGAAAGTAAAATTATCAAAACCTATATCTTCAATTAAAAGGATGCTTTCTTTTATGATTTTTTTTCCTAGTGCTGAGGTTTCAGGATCTTTGACGTAGATTTTTTCATTGATCTGAATTTTAATAGTAGAAAATATCGCTTTCATATTTAAATGTAATTTATGCAAAGCTAATAGTAATACTATTAAAAACAAATATTTTTCTGTTTTTTATTAAAAAAATAAAGGCTATTCAATTTGAATAGCCTTTAGAAAGAGGTTGCTATAAGGATGTCTTAAAGCAAAGAATGCTGAGTCATCACTGCGGGCTTTTCGATTCCCATTAAATCTAAAATAGTTGGAGCTATATCACCTAGAACCCCATTGTGAATTTCTTTCAATTCTTTGTCCACTAAAATAATAGGGACAGGATTTGTGGTATGTGCTGTATTTGGACTTCCATCAGGATTAATCATCGTTTCACAGTTTCCATGATCTGCTATTACAATCGTGGTATAATCATGGGCTAATGCCGTTGTGATTACTTTTTCGACACACTTGTCAACTGCTTCACATGCTTTTATCGCTGCGTCCATCATTCCAGTATGACCTACCATGTCACCATTGGCAAAATTAAGGCATACAAAATCAACATCTCCTTTTTCAAGTTCTGGAACTAAGGCATCAGTTAATTCAAATGCGCTCATCTCTGGTTGCAAATCGTAAGTAGCGACTTTTGGAGAGTTTTTCAAAATTCTTTTTTCACCTCTAAATGGAATTTCTCTACCACCTGAGAAGAAAAAAGTAACGTGAGGATATTTCTCTGTTTCAGCAATTCTAATTTGGCTTTTATTGGCTTTTTCTAAAACCTCGCCTAAGGTTTCTGTTATGTTGTCTTTATTATAAACAACTTTTACATTATTATAAGATTCATCATAATTAGTCAGAGTTACATAATACAAATTCAATTTGTGCATGTTCTCTTCATGAAGATCTTGTTGAGAAAGAGCTTCTGTCAATTCTCTTCCTCTGTCAGTTCTGAAATTGAAGAAAATAACAACATCATCATCTTCAATAGTCGCTAGTGGTTTGTCATTTACATCAGTCATTACAATGGGATGGATGAATTCATCTGTTACATTGTTTTCATAACTTTCTTCGATACTCGCCACTGCGTTTTGTGAAGGATTTCCTTGACCGTTTACCAATAAGTCATAGGCTAATTTTACTCTTTCCCAGCGCTTATCACGATCCATTGCGTAATATCTACCAATTATGGAAGCTATTTTTACAGAAGTGTTTGCGATATAATTTTCAAGATCCTGAATGTATTTTTTTCCAGATTTCGGGTCAACGTCACGACCATCAGTGAAAGCATGAACAAAAACCTCTTTTAATCCATAATCTTGGGTTGCATCAATCAGGCCTCTTAAATGGGAGGTATGAGAATGAACTCCTCCATCTGAAACTAATCCTAAAAAATGTACTTTTTTATGATTGTCTTTGGCATATTGAAAGGCATCTTTAAGTACTTGCTCTTTCGCTAGTGTTTTATTAGCTACAGCCAAATTTATTTTTGCTAAATCCTGATAAACTATTCGTCCTGCACCAAGATTCATGTGTCCTACTTCACTATTTCCCATTTGTCCTTCAGGTAAACCTACATTTAAACCGTCGGTTCTAAGCTGGGCGCTTGGGTAGTTTTTATAAAGACTATTTATAAATGGAATGCTGGCATTGTCGATTGCAGATACTTTAGGGTCAGGGGATTTTCCCCAACCATCTAATATCATAAGAATTACTTTTTTATTCATTATAATTAATTTTAAACAAAGATAAAGTATTTCTAAAATCTTAGAAGGGAACGAAATCACTATTATGCATTCGGGAAAGAACGTGCCCAAATAATGTTAATTTTGTTACGGAATGCGTCTTTTTTTAAAATTAACGCACCTTAGATTTTGTTTTTTAAGCTATTATAATCAATGAAATATTTTACACTTATAGAAAAGGTATGATTCAAGGCATCGTTGTTTAATAAATTTGTGATATTTTTCCGGAAGTCTTTATTGATTTCTCTATCAAAATCAGCAGCGTTATTTCTATACAAAACAGAAACTTGGCTTCCAGGAGCAAACCACCAAGAATAAGAAAGATCAAAATTCCAGGAGTAGAAACTAGAGTCTTTATTGGTATTGTAATTTTGATAATCCTCTAGTCTGCCATCTTGTTTTAGATATAGGAAATTCTTATTCTCGGCATAAGACCAATATTGGCGCACAGCCACATTAAAATTCATTTTGCTACTTATGGAGTATTTTCCAGAAAGACTATTGCCATAGGTAATCACATTTCTATTGGCAAAAATAATAGTCTCCGGAGTGGAGTTATTTGTATCTCCATCTACGCTGTCAACATAGCCTTTATTGTTGTTTTTTCTCAAGAATTCAAAATTATAAACTAACGAGAACTTGTCGTTAAAACGGTACCTTGGACCTAATGTGAATTCATAAGTTCTTCTTTTGGTTTCATTAAAAACAGAATAGCTAGGATTGAAATCAAATGCAAATTTATTATTGTAGTTTGTAGAGATGTAAAGCCAGGCATCATAACTTTCAGGCAGAATTACATACCTGTTCTCTGCTCTTGCTTCATAAAAATCATAGGATTCAACAGGAGCTATGTTAACACCAAATCCTACGTAGTGATTTTTTTTAGTGTCAAGGTTTAGATTGACATTAATGTTGTTTCCTTGAATTTTCCCGGTTTCCTTATGAAATTGGGTGTACATATTATAGTTTATCCTAAAAGTGTTAAACAGTTTTGTGGGGTTTAAAATTCTGTAATTAACGTTCCCGTAAACACTATAGTAGTTTGTTTCAAAGTTGATTCCCAAATCATTATTATCGAAATCCTTTGTGACTAAATCAGCTCCAACACTATATCTGTACTGGCCGCTGGTTTCACTAAAATTTAGAGAGGTGTAAACTCCTTTTTTATCCACGATGTCATTTACATAACTGTATTTAAAGTTTCCTGAAAGATTATAAGTGTTCTTCATCGTGTTTAGATCCCAAACTAAAGCTGATACATTTGCATCACGAAAACTACCGTTTCTAGTGACATTGGTGTTGATAAAGGAAACGGCAGAGTTTTTGCGAAAGCGTTGGTCTAATACAAGTACGTTATAATTTGATAGAGGTTCTACTTCTTGTCTTCTTGTTTCTTGCGTGTCTGTATTTTCAATTTTGGCAAATGTTCTTTTTGTTACTGCATTTAAAATTCCTATACCCAGTCCGTCTTTTGTTCGGCCCGATACTTTCAAAGCATTGATTAAATCTACACCAGCAGGGTTATCAATAACCGTCTCATTTTCTGCAGTTGTTGGGTGAGTACTGGGTCTGCCTCCAATTCTTCTGGAATAGACTAAATCTCCTTTGCTAAATAAGTCGGTACCTTCTGTAAAAAACGGTCTGTTTTCGTTAAATTGCTGTTCAAATGGACCTAGATTTAATATCTGATCATCATATTTGGTTTGGCCAAAATCAGGAATCAGTATAGCGTCAAGTGTAAACGCATCGTTAATGCCATACTTTATGTCTAGGCCTCCTTTTAAGGTCCCCACCGTTTTTTGATGTCCGTTACCATTAACGTAAAAGGAGGAGTAGGGTAAAAGAAATAAACGGGTAGGGGGTTTAATATTTTCGATACCTTCAAGAATTCCGTTTTGTTGCGTCGAGTTTGCGATTTTTGAGTCGATGAAATTCCAGGTGTATTTTTGACGGTCTCTTTTTACTTCTCTAAAAAAGTTAAGTCCCCAAGTTTGTTTTTGTTCTCCAGAAAAGCGTAGCGCAGCATAAGGAATTCTCATTTCAACGACCCAGCCAAAGTCAGTAATAAGCGCTTTGCTTTTCCATATTGCGTCCCATGAGTAGTCTTCCCCGTTAGTATTAGTCGTAATGCAATCAGCCTGCCCATCGGCAGCGTTGACAAAAAATTGAAAATCTTGCTGTCCGTCATTAAAAGCGTTTATAAAGACGCCAAAAAGATCTGAAACTCCAAAACTGTCTCGTTGGGAAATCTCTTTCCTGATTTTATCTGGTTCGTCATCATATAATAATGCGGCAACATAAATAGCATCATTATCATAAAGCACTTTTACAATTGTTTTTTTATTTTCTGCAATTGGTTTGCCGTTATCAGGCTGGAACATGATGAAATCTGTAGCTTCTGGAGTAGATTGCCAGATGCTTTCGTCCAGTTTCCCGTCAATAGTTATGTTATCAGTTGTGAATTTAGTTTGTAATATTTTTTTTTGGCTGTAGCCAAAGGAATAGGTCAAAATAAATAATATCAAAAAAAGGTACTTCATAAAACAATCTATAGATGAAACGAAATTAATCTAGAGCCATTTTTTATAAGTTTAGTATATTAGAAAAAAACAGAAATTAAAAAGGCTTCAGATAATAGACAAGTTTCAAAACGGATTGTTACACTTTTGTTGTAGAAATTTTAAAATTTATGTTTTATTCGATTGTAATCAATGAAATAACGAACACTTACAGATAGTATATTGGTCATGTTGCTATCAAAAACAGTTTTAAGATTTCTGTTTAATCTCTTTTCAACAGTACTACTTCCTTCTTGAGCGTAGTTACGGTATAAGATGGATAATTCACTTCCCGGTGCAAACCACCAAGAGTAAGAAAAATCAAGATTCCAAGAGTTGAAATTTCTATTTCTATTTAGGATGTACGTACTGTTTTCGGATAAGCTTCCATTGTCTTGTAAAGTATAGAAGTCTTTGTTTTCTGAGTATGACCAGTAGTAACGAGCAGTTAGATTAAGTGTCATCTTGTTGTTGATGGAATACTTACCAGTCAAGTCGTTTTGTAAAACTTCTCTATTCCTTTTACCAATTATAATATCAGAGTTTTCAAAACCAACCCAGCCCAAGTCATTTATTTTGTGTGTATAATCTGCTACAAGATAAATTGAAAACTTGTCGTTAACTCTATACTTTGGCCCAATTGCTATTCCGTAAATATATCTTCCTTCTTGGTCGTACTTTGTGAAACTTTGAGTAAAATCAAAAGTAAAAGCGTTGTTGCGATTAAATTCTACGCCTAAATACTCGCCTATGCTTTTTGGTAAATGTAAATAACGACCATCAACTCTAGGTTCATAAAAGTCATATGCTTCAAATGGCTTAATGTCTAACCCAAATTCATAATAGTGATTGCGCTTTGTAGTTGCTTTAATTGTTGGTTTGTATAAACCTTCTTGAAGTTTTCCAGTAGTGTTGTCGTACGTCACACTAAACTCATTAAAAAACTTGAAGGTGTTGAAACTTTTTGTGGGATTTAATATTCTGTAACTTATATTGCTGTATAGATTGTAGAAATTAGTGTAATAATTAATTCCTAGGTCATTGTTGTCGTAACTTTTTGAAGTATATCTCCCTGAGAAGGAATATCGGTACTGTCCGCTTGTTTTAGCAAAATTTAGAGATGATTTAAATCCATTGTAATCTTCGATGGTATTGATGGTGCTGTATTTAAAATCACCATATAAGTTATAAGAATTTGCTTTGGTACTTAAGTCAAATAATAAAGCAGAAACATTTGCATCTCTAAAACTTCCATTGCGTGTTGTATTAGTATTAACAAATGAAACAGACGAATTTTGATTAAAACGCTGGTCTAATACTATGACGTTATAATTAGTCAGTGGTTCAATTACTTCTTTTCGCTTTTGTTCAGTGGCGGTATTTTCGATTGTTGCGTATGTTTTTTCTGTAACAGCATTGAGGAAACCTATACCTAAGCCTTTCTCTGTTCTTCCAGATACTTTTACGGCATTTATTAAATCTACAGAGCTGGAGTAGTTTGTAACTTCTTCGTTTGCTGCTACATTTGGATAGGAGCTTGGTTCTCCACCAATTCTTCGTGAATAAAATATATTTCCAATGTTGAATAAGTTAGTTCCTTCCGTAAAAAAAGGTCGGTTTTCTTCTAGTTGTTGTTCGAAAGGTTCCAGATTTAGTATGGCATTGTCAAATTTAGTCTGACCAAAGTCAGGTATTAAAATGGCATCTAACGTAAAAGAGTCGTTGATACCATATTTGATGTCAAGCCCAGCTTTAAAAGTTCTGTCGGCTGTAAAATCATCCTCCTGATAATAAGCGGAGACATAAGGGATAAAGAAAAGTCGGATAGGAGGTTTAATATTTTCGATTCCCTCGAGCGTTCCTGCTTGAGTAATCACGGCTCCAATTTTAGTATCGACGCGATTCCACGTGTATTTTTGGACATCGCGTTTTATTTCACGCATAAAGTTCAGTCCCCAAGTTTGTTTTGGTGTATTAGTAAAGCGTAAAGCGGCATAAGGGATTTTCATTTCAACGACCCATCCAAAATCGGTGATAGTCGCTTTGCTTTCCCAGATAGCATCCCAAGAAAAATCTTCACTTGCTTCTGTAGCTAAACAATCCATTTGAACATTCGCTGCACTGACATAGAATTTAAAATCTTGCTGCCCATCATTAAAGCCATTTATAGAAACAGAAAAGTGATCTGATACACCAAATACATCCCGATTTGTTATTTCTTTCTGAATTTTATTAGGTTCGTTATCGTATAAAATTGCCGAAATATAAATCGCTTCGTTGTCATATAAAACCTTTACTTCAGTCTTCTTATTCTCACTGATAGGTTTGCCGTTGTCAGGCTCAAACATAATGAAATCAGTAGCGATGTTTGTGTCTGTTATCCATGCCTGTTCATTAGATTTTCCGTCAATAAGTATGGTTTCAGTAGTGGCTTTTGCAAAAAGAGTCTTTTTCTGACAATATGTGTTTAAGCTAAATAAAATGAAAAAAAGTATAATAAAAGAATAGAACTTTGGCATGAATTATGATTTGGTTAAAACAAAAGTAATGAAATTAACATAACTATCAAGTTCTGTGATATATTTTTAAATGTCAGAATAGTACTTAAAAATGGTTAAAGATTCCTTAAATAAAAGTTTTGGTTGTCTTGCTTAATTAATTTTAATACTTTTGTAATCCTTAATCTATCATTTAACACAATTAAAATCAATGATTTATAAAATATTCCCTGCTCTGTTTCTAATGGTCGTTTCTATTTCTGCCAGTAATTTATTTTTCTCTGAGGTTAAAACTGAAAAGAAGACAGAAATTGCTAAAGTTAGATACGTTACTTCCGAAAGTACTGAAGAAGTTGTTTACAACAGCTTAAACTCGAACCAATTTGCTTTACCAAAATTAAAAAGTTTTACAGAAGCCCTTAAAGGGTTCTACTTATTAAAAGAAAAAGGATTAGTTAGTAAGAACATACTAACCCTTATTGATTTTAGTATGTCGTCTAACTCTAAAAGACTTTGGGTAATTGATCTTACGACTAATACAATTTTATACAACTCTTTAGTTGCTCATGGAAGAAATACCGGAGATGAATTTGCTACTAGCTTTTCAAATTCAGCTCAATCTTTCAAAAGTAGTCTGGGATTCTATGCCACAGGTGAAATATATAGTGGTAAGCACGGAAAATCACTTAGATTGGATGGCTTAGAAAAAGGAATTAACAATAATGCAAGAGAAAGAGCGGTTGTTATTCATGGTGCAGATTACGTTTCTAATTCTTTTATACATAATAACAAGCGGCTAGGAAGAAGTTTGGGTTGTCCTGCGCTACCAATGAATCTATCCAGCGAGATAATACAAACGATAAAAGATAAATCGTGTTTGTTTATTTATTACCCATCAGACAGTTATAAAATAGCTTCTAAGTTGGTTTCGTAAATTTATTAAGATTGAAAAAAAGACGCCGTTTGTAGTTTTACAAACGGCGTCTTTTTTTTGTGCGAGAATTTGGCTAGAGTCGCTATTAACTCCCTGTGTTTTTTAAATAGATAGCTTGCTGTAAAATAAGCTTTCCTTGATTGCTTTTTTAGACAAGTCGATGTCTTTTCTAGTACTTTATATATTTATTGGAATTTCTTTTTCTTGCTAAAACGACTATTATTCGAGTCTGGGGTTCGATGTTTTGTTCAATTAATATGTGGGATGTAATGTAAAATGAGAGGGTACCACTTAACTTTTTGTTTGATACCAAGTCAAAAACAGAGTTCGTTTCTATATTATCAGCATTAAATAGAGGGCTAATGGTGATTATGCCAAGTAAGGGGACAGCTTATTGGGTTAAACAGCTCGTTCTAAATGGTACTTTTATAAGAATACGCATAGTGTTGAGAAAAAATAAAATTTGTAACATTTTAATTTTAAAACGGTTATAATTAAAGTGTGTTTTTTTTGTGAAATTTTCATCAAAAAACTTGTTTCAAAGCTAACTTATTATCTATATTTGCACCACAGTAATGCGA
>NZ_JASMRH010000006.1:67197-201063 GCF_041431385.1 Flavobacterium sp. Arc2
AAGTAGCTCAGTTGGTAGAGCTCCAGCCTTCCAAGCTGGTTGTCGCGAGTTCGAGCCTCGTCTTTCGCTCTTCAAAGCCGAAACTTAATTGTTTCGGCTTTTTTATTACTAATGTTGAATTGTTTTTTAACCTTTAGAAGAGGTTTGAAATAGTGTATTGCTCATTCTTGATTTTAATAAATGAAAGTGTTTTTATTTTTTTATAAAAAAACTTGCGTTGGTTTGAATTAGTTTGTATATTTGCAACCTGTTAATGCGAAAGTAGCTCAGTTGGTAGAGCTCCAGCCTTCCAAGCTGGTTGTCGCGAGTTCGAGCCTCGTCTTTCGCTCTTCAAAGTCGAAACTTAATTGTTTCGGCTTTTTTTATTTGATATAACTGATGTCGGTTCCAGTTTCAAGTTCTTCAGCTGAATGATTTTGTTTGAAAAGTCTGGCAGATAACTCTCCTTTTAGTATTATTGTATCAGCGTCTACTTTCAGCCAGCTTCCTTCGCGTAAACCTAAAACAGGAATAGTATTATAGGCGTGAAACTCTTTTATTCTGGTTTCGCGTGTTTCGCCCATGTGTTTTGATTGCAAGTCTGCATCTAAATAATGTGCATTTAAATCGAAGGGAATTAATCCTAAGGTTTTAAAGCTTGGAGGATACACAATAGGCATGTCATTAGTCGTTTGCATACTTAGACCGCAAATAACACTTCCTGCACTAGTTCCTAGATATGGTGTTCCTTTTTTTACCGCTTCTGCAAGAGCAATTATAATGTTGTTTTTGTATAATTGGGTCACTAATACAAAGGTATTTCCTCCTCCAGTAAAAATCCCTTCTGCCTTTTCGACGGCGGATACAGCGTCATCAAATTCATGAATTCCTTTTATCGCTATATTTATTTTGGCGAAAGCCAAAGCGGCCTTTGCCGTGTATTCTTCATGCGAAATACCACTAGGCCTTGCGTAAGGAATAAAAAGTACCGTTTTACAATGTTTAAAATGGATTTTTAACTCAGGTAAGAGGTATTCTAAGTAGTCGGTTCCGTGTACTGTGGATGTGCTTGCAATGATAATGTTTTTCATTTTTCGTATTGTTTTAGTAGCCCTAAAGGTATAAAATCGGGTTTCTTATTTCTGTATTTTTGATTTTTTATTAACTTTTATTTACCAAGTTCTTAGTAATTAATTTGGAACAGATTAGGATACATTTACAACTTGACATTAATTTGGTGATATAAATAAGTATGATGGTTGAGTTTAGGCTTCTTTTTGTAATGTTTCTAACTACGGCGGCTTTTGCACAGGGACCCGTTTCTGCTGTAGTAAAAGGAAGAGTGAATGATGATGGGTTTAACGTTGATGGAGTATATGTTATTAATTTAACCACCGAAAAAGCGGTGATAACTGATGGAGAAGGCTATTTTGAGATAGATGGAGTAGTGGGGGATACTTTGTTGTTTTCGTCAGTGCAGTATAAAAGTAGAAGAATTGTTTTAACTTTAAACAATTTTGAAAAAGGATTGGTTTTTGTAAAAATGGAACCAATCATGAATCAGTTAAATGAGGTTGTGATTCGGCGTTATAATAATATTAATGCAGTTTCTTTAGGAATTATTCCGGGAAATCAAAAATCATACACCGCTGCAGAAAGAAAATTAAAAACAGCAACGGGGTTAAATGCTTCTGCTACTGCGGGTTCAATGGCTGGTGGATCTATATCTGCAGATCCTTTGATTAATTTCCTCAGTGGTAGAACAGCGATGCTAAAAAAGGAACTTAAAGTAGAGAAGAAAGAATTATACCTGAGAGAATTAGATGCGATGTTTGATAGAAGTCATTTTGTAGATAAGTTGAAGATTCCTGCAGACTACGTTAAAGGATTTCAGTATTATGCTGTTGACAACGATAAATTCACAAAGATTTTAAATGAAAAGAATGTAACTACAACGGAGTTTTTGTTAGGAGAGCTCGCAATAAAATATAAAGAAATAATTGCCCGTGAAAATAAATAACACTTTTATTTTGTTTGTAGTTTTACTTCCTCAAGTTGTTTTGGGGCAAAGTGTAGATTCTAAAAGAATTCAGGGAAAAATAAGTTTTGATTCCGTTCTTGTCGAAGGTGTGAATGTTGTAAATCTAATGACAAAGAAGTCGACGATTTCTGATAAAGAGGGGTTGTTTTTTCTTTTTGTAAAACAAGGTGATATTTTAGTTTTTTCATCTATAAACTTGGAGACGCTTCGTAAAGTAGTTGCTGAAGAAGATTTTGTAAATTTTATTTTGGAGATTAAAATGGTTCAAAAAAACAATCAATTGAAGGAGGTAATAATAAATAAAAACTCAAATATTAACGAGGTATCTTTGGGAATTGTTTCTAAAAACAAAAAAACATATACACCCGCAGAAAGGAAGTTAAGGACAGCGGGTGATTTTAAGCCTATAATGCTGTTGGGATTAATTGGTGGATCAATGCCTTTAGATCCATTGATTAATAAAATAAATGGAAGAACTAAACGGCTTAAAAAAGAAGTGGTTTTAGAGAGGAAAGAGTTGAACTTAAAATATTTAGATGTTCTTTTTCAAGAAAACTATTTTGTGGATGATTTAAAGATCCCATCTGAGTACGTGGGAGGTTTTAAATATTATGTTGTAGAAAATGAAGAATTTGTATTGGCTTTAAAAGACAAGAAGGAACCAATTATCAAACTATTATTAGCGGAATTAGCTGTGAAATATATTGAAGTCATTGCCTGTGAAAACGAATAACACTTTTATTTTGTTTGTAATTTTACTTTCTCAAGTTGTTTTGGGGCAAAGTGTAGATTCTAAAAGAATGCAGGGAAAAGTAAGTTTTGATACGGTTCTTGTCGAAGGAGTGAATGTTGTAAATCTAATGACAAATAAGTCAACGGCTTCTGATAAAGAGGGGGTATTTTTTCTTTTTGTAAAAGAAGGGGACATTTTAGTTTTTTCTGCTGTAAATCTTGTAACTTTACGTAAAGTGGTTAATAAACAAGATTTGTTGGCTAATGTTCTTTCGATTCAAATGACTGCTCAAAGTGTTGAGCTGAAGGAGGTAGTCATCAACCAAAGTACTCAGATAACTGCAGAAAATTTAGGAATTATTCCTTTTGGACAAAAGAAATACACTGCTGCCGAAAGGAAACTATATACGGCTACATCGGGTGGAGGTATTGATGGACTTTTAAATTCTATTTCAGGAAGAAAAGCCATGCTTAAAAAAGAAGTAGCGGTTGAGTATAAAGAACAAATGTTAGTCAGGTTAGACTATCTTTTTTTACCTGAATATTATACAGAAACATTGAATATCCCTCAAGAGTACATCCGGGGATTTCAGTATTACTGTGTCGAGGACACTGATTTAGTCGCGTCTTTGAATTCAAGAAATAAAACATTGTCTCAATTTTTGATTATTACCTTAGCCAAGAAATACAATAAAACTATAGCAAATGAAAATTAAAATTTTACTATTATCATTATTTTGTCAGCTTTGCTTTGGCCAAATAGAGTCTAGAAAAGAATTGAAAGGTCAGGTTAGAAACGTCTTGGCGCCAGTTGAAAACGTAATTGTTTTTAATGTTAACTCAAAAACAGGAGCGATTGTTAATCAATATGGTTTTTTTGATATTAATGCTAAAGTTAATGACACACTAGTTTTCTCAAGTTTGACATTTAAATCTAAAAAAATCGTACTGTCAGAACGAGAATTTATAGACCCTCAATTTGTGGTGACACTAGAAGTGTTTACAAATGAATTAAAGGAAGTGTTGATATTAGCAAAAAAGGAACTTAATCCAGTTTCTGGTGGCTCTCAGAAATATGTCGATTTGATGTATTTTGGTGATCAGCAGTCTGCATTAAAAAATACTGCAATGCCAAGGGATGGAAGTATCTTGTATGGAACAGACTTTGTAAGGATATACAAAGATGTTGTTAAAATATTAAGAAAAAACAACCCCGAAACAACCGATTTTTATAAAGACACAAGCTTCTCTGAGCTAGTTCTGAAAAAAGTGAATTATTCTTTTTTTGCCAATACCTTGAGTTTAAAAGATGATGAGATAAAACTGTTTCTTGTTTTTTGTGAGAACGATCCAAAGTCAAGAACGTTAATGCAGCCTAGTGATGAATTCCAACTTATGGATTTTCTAATCACAAAAAATAAAGAGTATAAAAAAATCACAACCTTTTAGTTTTTTCGATACAATTACTTATCTGGTGCTGTAAATAGAATTATTATCATTTTATTTTGAGTCAAAATGAAAATAGCAGTTTTACTGATGTGTTTGGTTTTTCAGTTGTCTTTAGGGCAAACAGCAAGTAGAACGCTGATGCATGCCCAAGTATTGAATGATTCTGTAAATGTAGATAGCGGATATGTATTTAATGTAACTGCAAAAATGAAAACCTCCATAAATGTTGAAGGCTACTTTGATATTCTGGTGAAAGAAAACGATACGCTGCTCGTTTCAAGTTTAGCCTTTAAGTCAATAAAATTAGTCCTTACAGATGAAGATTTAAAAAAGTCTTTATTGATAGTCAAATTAGACACTTTTACAAATCAGTTAAAAGAAGTGCTTGTTCCTAAAACGAGGGTGCCTTATTTAGGCAGTAAACAAGAAATAATTGATAAGCCTTATTTTGATGATGCGCAATCTACCGCTAAAAATAGTACAACACCATTCTACGGAATTGAGAATGGATTTAATTTTATTAAGGTAGGAAGGATGATTGGGGGTCTATTTGCTAAACGGAAAGATTCAAAGGGAAAACTAAACTACTACGAAAATTTTCAAGAAGCAACTTTCAAAACGGTTAGTCTCCAATTTTTTACTAAATCCTTACAGCTAAAAGAAGATGAAATAGGGTTGTTTCTAATTTTTTGCGAGAATGATGTCAAAGCAAAACGATTTTTGGCTGCTGAAAATAAATTTAGCTTGATTGATTTTGTGATATCAAAAAATGAAGAGTACAAAAGAATTGCTATTTTTGCAATATGAAAAAAACAATATTATATCTCTTTTTCGGAATCTTGTTCCTGAGCTTAACTTCTTTTGAATTTCATAAATTTTATGTCGCAGTATATCAAGTTAATTATGCGCCTGACAAGGAAATGCTTCAAATTACCTCCAGAATTTTTGTGGATGACTTGAACAAAGCCTTAGAAAAAAAATACAATAAGAAGCTTTATTTAGGCACCGACAAAGAGTCTCCTGAAGATCTGGTTTTACTCAAAAAATATTTATCGGAGCACTTTACAATAAAAGTCAACGGACAATCTAGGGCCATTAATTTCTTAAGTAAAGAGTTAGAAGGTGATGTCCTTATCTGTTATTCAAGTATAAAGGACGTTTCTAAATTGAAATCCTTAGAAGTTTACAATGCTATTTTAGTTGACTGGGATTCAGAGCAGCAAAACATCGCCCACTTCACTGTTTTGGGCACAAAACAGAGTTTTCTTTTTACCGCTTCTTCGACTAAACGAATGTTAAAATTCTGATAAAATAACTGTTATTTGGTAAAAAACTGTATTTTCACGCACTTAAATAATTCGAATTCTATCCATGAAAAAAATCACATTATTTTTTATTCTTCCGGCAATGTTATTTGCTCAAGAAAAAGTAACAACGGTAACTCCAGAGCAATCAGGTAAGTACGATACTAATAAGTTCAGTCAGATGTACGATTTATTAGCAACGCCTAATATGTTTCGTAACGCTGCAGGGGCTCCAGGTCCAGCATACTACCAACAACAAGCAGATTATAAAATTGACATCGAGCTAGATGATAAAAATGCTAAATTAAGCGGATCTGAAACAGTTACTTACTATAATAATTCACCAGATAATCTAGATTATTTATGGGTGCAATTAGATCAAAATCAACAGGCTCAAGATTCTGAGTCTCCTTTAGCCGAAAGTGAAAGAATAACACAAACATTCCCGGCTTCTGGTTTTACTGATAAATTTTTAAAGAAAGATTTAGAACGTGGTTTTAATATTGAATATGTTAAGGATGCTAAAGGCGTTCCTATGACTTATACTATCAATCATACCATGATGAGAATTGATTTGGCTTCCCCATTGAAGCCTGGAACTTCAGTTTCATTTTCTGTAAAATGGTGGTATAATATCAATAATTACCAAAAAGAAGGTGGTCGTTCCGGATATGAGTTATTCGAAAAAGAAGGAAATAGATTGTATGTAATTGCACAATTCTATCCTAGAATGGCAGTTTACAATGATGTTGAAGGTTGGCAAAACATGCAGTTTTGGGGAAGTGGTGAATTTGCTGTCCCATTTGGAGACTTTGATGTCAATATAACCGTTCCTGCTGACCACGTTATGGAGGCGACAGGAGAGTTGATGAATAGAAGCGAAGTGTTTACACCCGCTCAAGTAAAAAGATATGAGTTAGCTCAAAAAACATTTGATAAACCTGTAGTAATTGTTACTCAGGCAGAAGCTGAAGCAGCTGAAAAAGGGTTTTCTGACAAGAAGAAAACTTGGAAATTTAGCGCTAAAAACGTGAGAGATTTTGGAATAGCGACTTCTAGAAAATTTATTCTTGATGCCATGGCTGTTCAATTAAGTACTAAAACAACAATGGCAGTTTCTATTTATCCTAAAGAAGCAAATCCGCTTTGGGGAGAAACGTCAACAATAACAGTAGCGCATACTTTAAAAAGTTATTCTTCGCATACTTTTGATTATCCTTATCCAAAAGCAGTTTCAGTTTCTGCCGAAGATCAAGGAATGGAATACCCAATGATTTGTTGGAATTTTGGTCGTCCTGATGAAAATGGAGTGACTAGTGACCAAATTAAAAACGGGATGATGGGTGTTGTAATCCACGAAGTGGGACATAACTTTTTCCCAATGATTGTGAATTCAGATGAGCGTCAATGGACATGGATGGATGAAGGATTAAACTCTTTTATGGAATTCATGGCAGAGCAGGAATTGGGAACTAACTTTCCTTCAAGACGTGGTCCTGCAAAAAACATTGTGCCTTATATGAGTGGAGATCAAAACTTCTTGGAACCTATTATGTCAAATTCAGAAACTATAATTCAATTTGGTAATAATGCGTACGGAAAACCTGCGACAGGACTAAATATTCTTAGAGAAACGATTATGGGTAGAGAGTTGTTTGATTATGCTTTTAAAGTGTATGCAAACCGTTGGAAATTTAAACATCCTACTCCAGAAGATTTCTTTAGAACAATGGAAGATGCTTCTGCCGTTGATTTGGATTGGTTCTTTAGAGGGTGGTTTTACTCTACTGATTTTGTAGATATTGGTATTAAGGAAGTGAAACAATATTATGTTTCTGAAACTCCTACAAAAGAATTAAAAGACGCTAAGGTAAGAAAAGGTCGTTTTGGTGTAGATAAAGGGCCGTTTGTATATTTAGTTGCAGAGAACAATGCAGAGTTAAAATCAAATCAAAAGAAAGCACTAAAAATAGAAGATGTGAAATTACTTTCAGATTATGTAAGTACTCTTACTGCTGAAGAAAAAGGAAGTCTTAAATCCCCAAAATACTTCTATGAAGTAGAGTTCAATAAACCAGGCGGAATGATTATGCCTATACTAGTTGAGATTACATACGAGGATGGTACAATTGAGAACTATAAATATCCAGCTCAAATTTGGAGAAAGAATAATGAGAGTGCTAAAAAAGTATATGCTACTGAGAAAGCAATCAAAAAAATTCAGATTGACCCTAAATTAGAAACAGCCGATATTGATGTTACTAATAACACTTGGCCAAAAGAAACAGTGAAAAGTAAATTTGACTAAGGAATAAGCATAAAAAAAAGACTCAATTTTGAGTCTTTTTTTTATGAAAAATTTAAAAGGCAGGGATTCTAAATTTGGTATCTTTGCAACAATTAAAATTAATAATTATGTTTGGTATAGGAGGAGGAGAGTTAGTTTTTATATTGTTTATCGTTCTAATGCTTTTTGGTTCAGATAAAGTGCCTGAAATGGCACGAACTATGGGTAAGGCTATGGCGCAATTAAAACATGCGACTAACGACATAAAAAGTGAAATTCAAAAAGGTGTTGAGGCTAATGGTCTTGATTCAAAATCCTTATCAGATTTGACGGGTAACTTTAATACTCAGATTGATAAAGTTAAGAATGACCTGATGGGCGATTCAATTACTCAGGCTAATAAAGTTAAGGAAGATATAGAAGAGATTACTGGACCTGTAAAACGCAGTAAATAATGCTCGATAAAATTTTGTCTTTAGATACTGAATTGCTCATTTATTTGAATGGTTTAGGTTCACAAAGTTATGATGGCCTTTGGCTAATAATTACCCAACAACTCTATTGGACTCCCTTTTTTCTTGTTCTATTATTTTTTATTTATAAAAAATTGGGGGCAAAGCAAACTTTGTATTTTATTTTGGCTATAGCCGTTTTAATTGCATTTACGGACCAGATGACAAACTTGTTTAAAAATGGATTTCAAAGGTTGCGTCCTTGTAGTAACCCAGAAATCAATACAATAATACGAGTTGTTCAAAGCCGCAGCTCCTTTAGTTTTTTCTCAGGCCACGCTGCAAATAGTATGGCGGTTTCTGTTCTTATATACAGCGTTTTGCTTCACCGTTACAAATATGGCTTTTTGTTATTCTTATGGCCTCTAATCTTCGCTTACAGTAGAATCTATTTAGGCTTGCATTATCCACTAGATATTTTATCTGGGTATTTGTTCGGGATATTTTCAGGATATTCAGTTTTTAAAATATATCAAGCAGTTCAAAAAAAGTATTTTCCACTATAGTTTTCAGTAGCAGTTCCAGCTGTTCATTTCAATCTTATGACTGAAAAATGGTTTTTTCAATAACAATAAAAGAGCTTCCGTTGGTCGCTCTTTTTTGTTTAGAAAAAATTCATTTTCATCCACAAGGATTTGTATTTCCATCTGGGCTAAAAATAAAAAGCTACAGTACTCTACTTACCGTCAAGCCATCTCTAATAGGCAATAAAACGGTTTCAACCCTTGGATCGTTTTTTAATAATGCATTATATTCTACCAGTATTTTGGTACTCACGTCGTTCGGGTGTACCTCTTCTAGCACTTTTCCACTCCATAATACATTGTCAGAGAGGATAATTCCTCCTTTGTTCATTTTTGGCAAAATGATATTGAAATAGTTAATGTAGTTTTCCTTATCGGCATCAATAAATACCAAATCAAATTTCACATCCAGTGTTGGTATAATGTCGATTGCTTCTCCCAGGTGTTGTACAATTTGTTTTCCCCAAGGCGACTTGTCAAAATGCTTTCTTTGGAAATCAACCAGTTCTTCTTTGATGTCAATAGTATGAAGCGTACCGCTTTCTTGAATTCCCTCGCACAAACACAAAGCGGAATAACCGGTATAAGTTCCTATTTCGAGAATATTCACTGGCCGAATCAATTTAGCTAACATACTCAAAACGCGTCCTTGAAAATGCCCGCTTAACATACGTGGCAATAAAATTTTCTGATAGGTTTCTTTATTTAAAGCGGCTAATAATTGAGGCTCTTTTTCAGAGTGTTGCTCGATATAATCTTCTAACTCTTGGGAAATGAAGTGCATTTGTGCTGGTTTTTTCAATTTGCTGCAAAGTTATTAAATTATCAAAACAACAAATCAAGAAATAGTCATTAAATTTGCAGCATGCAAATTGAGAAAAAAGACATACGAGCCGTATCTAAAGAATTATTACGTGAATTTTTTGTTACCCATGGGGACAAAGCTTTTCGTGGCAATCAAGTATACGAATGGTTATGGAGCAAGGGCGCTCACAGTTTTGAGGATATGACTAATATTTCTAAGGAAACACGTTCCATGTTAGAAAGTAATTTTGTCATCAATCATATTAAAGTGGATACCATTCAACGTTCTGACGACGGAACCATAAAAAATGCAGTTCGTTTGCATGATGGTTTAGTGGTGGAATCTGTTTTAATCCCTACTAATACCAGAACAACGGCCTGCGTTTCCAGTCAGGTGGGTTGTAGTTTAGATTGTAATTTTTGTGCTACGGCACGATTAAAAAGAATGAGAAATTTAGAGCCAGGAGAGATTTACGATCAGGTATTGGCGATAGATAAAGAGAGTCGTTTGTATTACAATCACCCTTTGTCAAATATTGTTTTTATGGGTATGGGCGAGCCGTTGATGAATTATAACAACATGATGAAAGCAATCGAAATGATTACTTCATCAGAAGGTTTAGGGATGTCTCCAAAACGAATCATGGTTTCGACTTCAGGAGTGCCAAAAATGATAAAAAAATTAGCGGATGATGATGTGAAAATCAAACTAGCGGTATCACTGCATTCTGCTATTGATGAGATTCGGTCTAAAATCATGCCTTTCAGCAAAAATTTCCCTTTGGCTGATTTAAGGGAATCATTGGAATATTGGTATAGAAAAACCAAAAGCAAAATTTCATATGAATATGTAGTTTGGAAGGATATCAATGACAATAAAGAGTCTATTGATGCCTTAGTGAAATTCTGTAAGTACGTTCCTTGCAAAGTGAACCTAATAGAGTATAACCCTATTGATGATGGTGAATTCCAACAAGCCTCAGAGGAAGCTACAAATGCTTATATAAAAGCATTAGAAGCAAGCGGAATTGTAGTGAAAGTGAGACGAAGTCGTGGTAAAGATATCGATGCGGCTTGTGGGCAACTAGCTAATAAACAAGTGTAGTTTAAATTAGAAGACATAGAAAAAGGGTTTGACAATTATTTGTCAAACCCTTTTTTCTTGTAGTCAAAAAGTTGCTATTTTACTACTCCAGTTATTTCTTGGGCAACTGGATGATTAGCTTTAAAGGTATATCCCATTATTTTTGCCATGGTTTGTGCAAATTGATTTTGGTACAACTGATTTTCGTTTTTCATTTCTCCTTTAGCTTCAATTTGTGGTCCCATAGCCGCAAACCATATCTCAGAAGAGCCTTCAAATTTATTTCCATGACTAGTCCATTCTGCTTTTACTTTGTCTCCACGACCGTGGTCAGTAGTAAAAACTAAAGCCGTTTTGTCTTTATACTGTGGATCGTTTTGAACAAAATTCCAAATCTCTTTAATCCAGGCATCTACTTGATGTGCGGCATCTAAATAAGAACGATAAAATCCAGCGTGTGCCCATTCGTCCGTTTCGCCATAGGAAATATACAGTACTCTGGGTTTATTGGTTTTCAATTCTTCAAGAGCTCCATAATGTGTAAAAACATCCAGACATTCTTCTTCGTGAAACGGCTTAAATGAATCTGCCATCATAGCATTAATCAGTTTTTGTTTTTCGTTTGGGTTTGTGCCTCCCACTTTATCAAATGCTGATGTTACTGAAAAGCCTGCTCTTTTCTCGTTTAAAATATTGTCAAATACATACCAAGCACCGAAAGCAGTCACTTTTCCTTTTAGCTTTGTTTGCTGGTTTAAATATTCTAAAACGGTAGTGTTTGGATTTTCAGGATATTGATTAGAGTTGATCAAAGTATCTGCGTATCCAGTCATTATTTCACTATATCCAGGATAGCTAAACCAATATGGATTGGCATTGTTAACCTTGTTTCCTAAGGTTCTGTTACCGTAAATTTGGCCTTTTTTAGCTAAGACAGACCACATAAAAGGCATTAGTTTTTCTCTACGTTCGTTCACGTTTTCGGCCCAGTATTTTTTATAAATATAGCTGCTGTCATTTTGATTAAACTTTTTATCTCTTGCTAATGTTTCATCCATTCCTTTAAAAGCTTCTTGCCATCTAAAGCCATCAGTAGTTATGATGATAATGTTTTCAGCTTGTTGTGCTTGTGTGATTACAGCACTAAAAAGGAAGAGAATTATAACTATTTTTTTCATGTTTATATTTCTTTAAAAATTATCCCACCATACTTTTACATTGATATCATCGCCGCCCATTTTTTGTAATGCTTCGCTATTATTTTCAGCATTAACAGATTGCTCTAGGCTAGGGTACATGATTCTTCTAGGAACTTTACCATTGTTTTTTGCTCCTGGACCTGCTTTAATAAAACTTGGTTTACCTGTTCTTTTCCAGTCTAACCATGATTCTATTCCGGTGTGGTATAAAGCTAGCCATTTTTGCGTGTATAAAACCTCAGTCGTAGCACTATATGGAGCAGTTGTAGTCAGGTAATCTGCGGGCATAATTACATTCCATTGTTTAAAAGAAGCGTCTACGGCAGTCTCGTAATATGTTTTTGCGGTCCCAGTTGTAATAAGACTGCGCTGACTTGCTTCGGCCAATAGGAAGTTCAATTCACTATAAGTCATAAATATTGAAGATATTTTTGTTTTAGTATAAAAATAATCTTCAGCTCTTCTAGAATACTTCGTTGGTTCCCCAATTTGATCTGAAGCAAGTCCTGGTTGTAATCCTAAGTGATTAGTGGTCCCTGCAATTGGGTCAATCCACTCTTCCAGCCTTGGGTCGTTATTAGCGATTAGTGTGTTTACTAAATTAGTAGAAGGAACAACAATATTATATCCATACAATCTATTGATACCATCTGTCATTGGAGAAATATTAGGATAGCTCCCTGAGTAAAGATAGTTTGCATTGTCAGCATTAGATTGGAATAATGGATATTCTGTAGGTTTTGTAATGATCTCGTTTAACTTAGCACTTACATTTACTTTATTAGAAGTACGCATCAAAAGTCTTAGATGTAATGAATTACAGAATTTTTTCCATTTTAACATATCTCCATTATACAATAAATCGCCTTCAACTTTTGTTTTAGTGTCAATTATTGCATTTGCCTGATCTAAATTCAATAGCAATTGTGTGTAAATTGCTTCTTGCGAATCGTATTTTGGTTTCAAGATTCCTTCTTCTCCTTTTGCGGCTTCCATGTATGGTGCATAACCATAAGTATCAGTAATTAGACTCATAGTGTAGGTTTCTAGAACTAGCGCTATGGCTTCATAGTTTTTGTCATTTAGAGCTACGGCTTGTTTTTTAATGTCATAGATGTCATTAAGCCATTTGTACAATCCCCAAAAACGATTGTCAGCCCCCCAGTTATAAACGTCTAATTGATTGTACTCGTAGAAACCTGCATATTGAGCAAGAACATCTCCAAAATCATAAGAGTTAGTAACGTTACTATTGGCTAAATTGAAAATAACGTTTGGTAGCAATTGTTTGGGTTGCGAGGCAGTAGGTTGATTTTTATTAGTGTTAATTTCTTCAAATCCATCGGTACAAGAAATAATAGCACTTAATAATAATGCGAATAATATGATTTTTTTCATGATAATTTTTTTAGAATGAAGCATTTAATTTGATTCCATAGTTTCTGGAAGACGGAAGTTGTAATACTTCAAATCCTGGTAATAATGTACCTCCACTTATGGATTGAGTTTCTGGATCAATGTTTGGGACTTTCGTCCAAAGTGCCAGATTATTTCCCACTAGACCAATGCTTACATTTTGCATTTTTACGGATTTAGTCCATTTTTCAGAAAATCTATAATTCAAACTCACTTCTCTTAATTTTACATAAGACGCATCAAATGAATTAGCCTCTATGTTGTCTCTACGAAAGGCATTAGAGTAATACCAGTTTTCAGCGCTTATTGAAGTTGTATTTGGGCTGTAAGATCCGTCGGTATTTTTCACAACACCTTCGCCTATTATTCCTGTTTCTCTTCCTTGTAATGAAACGGCAAGTATGCCACTTTCCATTCCGATTGCGTTTGTCATCGAATATATTTTCCCGCCATGTCTAACGTCAAACAGCGCATTTAGACTGATATTTTTATATCTTAAATTAGTAGCAAGTCCTAACATCCAATCTGGATTATAGTTTCCTATTTTTTTAATTTTAGTATCTAATATTGGTGACCCTGTATTGTCATACACAATTTGCTTGTCTGGACTTCTTAAATAACCACGACCATATAAATCTCCCATTCGTTCTCCTACACGGGCTTCAATAGTACCTCCATTGGGGCCTTGGGCGATAATATAATTATCAATTCCTGGAGTTAGTTCTTTTACAGTACCTCGGTTTTGAGTAAAATTGGCGTTAAGCGACCATTCAAAATTTTTAGTTCTAACTGGAGTAAGTCCTAAACCGATTTCGATTCCTTTGTTTTGAATTTTACCTGCATTAATCACATTAGAATTAAAACCTGCAGCCTGAGAAATATCTAAACCTACAATCTGGTTTTTTGAGTTCGTGATATAATAACTCATATCTAGCGTAATCCTTTTTTTGAAAAGCTGCCCTTCAATTCCCACCTCATATGAAGTTGCAATTTCAGGTTTTAAATTACTATTTAAAATAGCACTTGGGTTAGTTAATGTTCCTGGTAAAGAACCGTTATCGTAAGTTTTTACTAATCGATACGGATCAGTATCATTCCCTACAGAGGCTGCATTTACTCTTAATTTTAAGAAGTCAATATTCTCATTCATTTCAAATAATGATGTTGGAATAAAACTTAATGAAGCAGAAGGATAAAAGTAAGAGTTGTTGTTTGCAGGTAGGGTAGATGACCAGTCATTTCTAGCTGTTAAATCTAAATACAAGTAATCTTTATATCCTATATTCGCTAAACTGTACATACTATTGATGCGCTTTTTGTAAATGTTTCGAGATTGTATAGGCATCACATTGATATTTTGTAAATTGTAGATGCCGGGAATACTAATTCCTTGTCCTTCAATTTTACTTTCAGACGTGTATTGATTCATGCTATTTGCTCCGTAAGAAATTTTAAAGGAAAAATCGCCAAAAGTATGATCATAAGAAAGTAACATATCAGCATTGTATTCTGTAAATGCAATGGTTTGCTCGCGGTACATTCCTTGTGTGTATCGTGAAGATCCAATAGGTCTGCGTGACCATCTAAAATCATTTGAATTATCCATACCTATTCTCGCCATGAATGAAAAATCATTATTAATCTCGTAAGTAGAAGAAATGTTTCCAAAAATGCGGCCTTTTTTAAAGGCGTTGATGTTTTCGTAAGCAATTTTAAAAGGGTTGTCTCCCCAGCCAAACATGCTATTTTGTTTTACATCTTTTACAATCCAATAATCTTTCAACCAGTCTAAGTCAACATTGGTATGGTTCCAAAGTAAATTATACATGATACCTTGGCTTCCGTAGCCAGTAACCGGAGTATTATCACTGGAACTTTTTGTATAGGTGGCAACAGTAGCCAGTTTCCATTTATCTGAAATGTTATAATTAAGATTCAAACTGATGTTTTCTCTTTTTAAATTAGAGTTAGGAACAATGTCTTCGCTGGTTGTTTTTCCGTAACTCAATCTGAAATTCGTTTTTTCATCAGAACCAGAAACAGAAACCGAATTTGAAATAGAACTTCCTTTTCTAAAAAAATCATTGAGGTTGTATCTAAATTCAAAAGGTAATACTTGCCCTTGTCCTACAGAATATCCTGGACTTCCGTTTTGTAATAATGAAATACCAGAGTCAAAACGAGGGCCTAAATTTGTATCTGCACCTGCGTCGTAAATTTGTTTAGAACCCGCGCCATACACACCTTGAATTTCAGGTAATCTTAATGCTTCGCTTGTCATAAAAGAAGAGGAAATTGAAACTCCTAAGCCTTTGCTTCTCTTGCCTGATTTAGTAGTAATTACAATAACACCGTTAGCAGCGCGAGAACCATATAAAGCAGATGCTGCTGCCCCTTTTAGTACATTTACACTTTCAATATTTTCTTGATTAATTTCTGACGCACCATTTCCATAATCTGTAGGTAAATCAGCTTGACTTGTTGAAGAGCCTCCCACACCATAGACGTTATTGTTAATGGGAATACCATCTACTATAAATAAGGGGCCATTGTTATTAATGTTTAATGATTTGTCCCCGCGAATCGTAATTCTTGACGAACTCGCGATTCCATTACCAGAGCCAGAAATTTGCACCCCTGATATTTTACCTGTTAGATTTGAAACAAAATTAGCCGAGTTTACTTTATTAATATCATCTGATTTTAATTCTTGCGAGGCGTAACCTAGCACACGTTTATCTCTTTTAATTCCTAATGCCGTAACTACAACTTCACCTAATGATATAGAATCATCTTGAAGAGTAATGTTTAGATTTTCAAGATTACTCACTGTAACTTCCCTAGTAGTAAATCCCATGAAAGTAAAAACTAAGGTCTTTCCTTTTTCGGTTGCAATAGTGTAATTTCCATTTGCATCTGCGATTGTGGCGTTTTTAGTTCCTTTGACTAAAATTGTTGTTCCAGTTAATGGAAAACCAGTTGAATCAGTTACTTTTCCTTTAACCGGTTTTGATTGAGCATTGATTAAATGCGTACAAAATACAAGTAAAAGCAAGAGTAGATTTTGTTTTAAAATTTTCATTTTTTTATAGTTATGTTTGTCGTGCAAACTTATAATTGTGATTTTTTCAGTAGATTAAGATAAGTTTAACAAAAAGAGACATGTAGTTAAGAATAAGTTAGCAATGTTAAGAGCAAGTTTTTCCTAAATTAGAAGACTTAAATTAGTTTTAAGTCTATTTATAATTAGTAAAAGATGTAACTTTGAAATCTTAATGAATGTCACCTCTCAAATAAAACAGCCCATCTTTAAAGAAATGGAACTTTTTGAAAAAAAGTTCTATGAATCGATGACCTCGCAAGTGGCTTTATTGAATAGAATCACGTATTACATAGTCAACCGAAAAGGGAAGCAAATGCGACCTATGTTCGTTTTCTTAACTGCTAAGATGGTTTCTGCAGGAACAGTGAACGAAAGAACCTATCGGGGTGCCTGTGTTATTGAACTAATACATACCGCAACTTTAGTTCATGATGATGTGGTAGACGACAGTAATCGTAGAAGAGGCTTTTTCTCAATCAATGCACTTTGGAAAAATAAAATTGCAGTGCTTGTGGGAGATTATTTACTCTCAAAAGGATTGTTACTTTCTATTGACAACGGTGATTTTGATTTATTGAAAATAATTTCAATAGCAGTTCGTGAAATGAGCGAAGGTGAATTACTGCAAATAGAAAAAGCGAGAAGGCTTGATATTACCGAAGAAATTTATTACGAAATCATCCGAAAAAAAACAGCGACACTTATTGCTGCTTGTTGTGCTCTTGGAGCAAAATCAGTTATTGAGGATGAGATTCAGGTGGAGAATATGAGAAAGTTTGGCGAACTCATCGGAATGGCATTCCAAATTAAAGATGACTTGTTTGATTATACTGAGGATGCGATAGGGAAACCAACTGGTATCGATATCAAGGAACAAAAAATGACTTTACCTTTAATCCATGTTCTAAATATCTGTACTTCTAAAGAAAAGTCATGGTTAATCAATTCGATTAAAAACCACAACAAAGACAAAAAACGCGTTAAAGAAGTTATTGCTTTTGTAAAAGACAATGACGGTTTGCTTTATGCTGAAAATAAAATGATTGAATTTCAGCAGGATGCACTTTTATTATTGGATAACTATCCGAATTCAGATTTTAAAGATGCCTTAATCTTGATGGTGAATTACGTAATCGAAAGAAAGAAATAATTTGGTAATCAGAAAATCAGATAATTATAAAATTATTTTAAATATTGTAAATAGTTGGTATTTAGGCATTTAAAATCACATGGCCAACTAGTTTTCACATTATCTAATTTCCCATACAACCTTTTTGCATCCATTCACGTCTATGTATATAGAAGCCTATTATCAGTGTTTCAACTGAATACTAAAAACGGAACACTAACAATGAAAGTAATCAACTTAAATCAAGAAGAAACTGAAATGATTCGGTTGGCCATCGAGAATAATCGAAAGGCACAGCAGTCTATTTATACTCGGTTTTCTCCAAAAATGTTAGGCGTTTGCAGGCAATATATCAAAGACTTACAACAAGCCGAAGATGTTATGATTGCTGCTTTTATGAAAGTTTTTACAAATTTAAAAGCGTTTCAGCATAATGGAAGCTTTGAAGGATGGATTAGACGAATAATGGTCAATGAAAGCATTTCTTATATTAGAGTTCATAAGAAGGTTAAGTTTATCGAAGATGAAATTTATGTTGAAGAAAGTTTTAATCCAATCGAAAGTGAATTTTCAATAGCTGACATTCAGTTTTTAATTGATAGTCTGCCAGATGGTTATAAAATGGTTTTTAATTTATATGCCATCGAAGGCTTTAAGCATAAGGAAATTGCCGCGATCTTAGGTATTAATGAAGGTACGTCAAAATCGCAGTTGTCGCACGCCAGAAAGATTTTGCAACAGCAGATTAATACAATAAAAAATTACGAGTATGGAACTAAATAACTTTGAAAGCCAAATAAAACAGAAGCTGGAGAATAACAGTATTCAACCTTCGAGCGCAGCTTGGGATAAATTGGAAGGGATGTTAGATGAAGCTCAAAACACAAAAAGGAGGAAGAACTTCTCTTGGATTTATATAGCAGCCAGTATAGTTGGGTTTTTACTGATTGGGACAGTTTTTAGTTATCTAACAGAAACGAAGAGTATAGAGCAAGGAAATGAAGTAGTTATACAGTATAAAGAGAATGAAAAAAGAGGTCTTGAGGAGAAAGTGATAGAGGAAGGAGAATTGATGAATACAGCTTCAAGTTCTGACGAAAAAGAAGTTGTAGTTTCAGAAAAGCGACTTGGTAAAATTATAAAGAAAGAAAGAGTAGTAACTAATAATATTAATAATAAAACGGAGCGTTCAATCATCAATCAAGTCAATACACCACATTGGCAAAACAATAAAGACAAGTCTGTATTAATTGCAGAGAAATCAACAGCGACTGTTGAAGAAATGGTTCCTCAAGTTGCAGCAAGTAACGATGTCGTTATGAAAAGTAGTAAGGTAACTGTGGATGCTTCCTATTTATTGTCGCAAGTTGATACTGAATTAGAACTTTCTTTTAGGGAGAAAGTAATTAGTAAAGTGAGTAAAAGTTACCAAACTGTAAAAGTGGCCTTTGCCAATCGTAATCTAGAATAAATCATCAATCAATTTTAAAATTAAATCATTGTGAGAAATTTCACCATTTACTTAGCAATTCTTTTATGCCTTATGGCGAGTAAAATACTAGGGCAAGAAACCTTTGAAGCACAAGCAAAAAAAATTGCTTTAAAAATCGAGAATATTACTAATGAACAAAAAGCTGCGTTGAAAGTGGAAGTAGAAGAGGTCAACCTGCAATTAGAGAAAGGAAGTATTTCACAAGAACAGGCCGATGTAAAAAAGCAGCAATTGTCACAGGCGAGAGCGACTATAATTGAAAATAAAGTTGCTGTTACTCAACAAGAACTAAAAGAATTAGTGCAAGCGCAAGTGGAGGGTAAAATTAACTCGCAAGATTTTATAAATTCTGAAAAAAGTAAAACCTTTAAGTTTTATTATGGAAAAAATGAAATTATAGATAATGTAAAAAGGAAAGATTCTATAAATGAAAATAAATTTGTAAAACGAACATCAAATCAAATAGTCCTTGCTACTGGTTTTAATAATTTAATGACTAATGGTAGCGTAGAAAACTCAGGTTTTTACTATTTGCGTTCTTCTTTCTTAGAATGGGGATTAACATTTAATACGAGATTATTTAAGGATAGCAATTTATTGCATTTAAAATATGGGTTAACCGGTGTTTATAATACTTTATATCTAACCAATAATCGCTATTTTATCACAGATAAAAGTCAAACTGTTGTTGCATATTACCCGTATAATTTAAAAAATAACAGTAGTTATTTCAAAAATGTTTTTATTACTATTCCAATATTTTTAGAATTGGATTTCACAAAAAATAGAATTGAAGATAAGGACAATTCTTTTAGAATTCAACGAGGTTTTAGAGTCGGTTTAGGAGGATTTGTTGGCTATAATACCAATTCTAAACAGTTTTTAAGTTATGAAAAGGACGGAAATCAGATAACAGAAAGACAAAAAGGGAATTGGAATGTTGATGATTGGAATTATGGACTAAGTGCTTATGTAGGGTACAAAGCAACAAGTTTATATTTAAGATACGACTTAAACCCACTCTTTAAAGATAATGCGATCAAGCAAAATAACGTTTCGCTAGGTGTTCGCTTTGATTTTAATTAGGTTTAGGTTGAGTTAATTTATTACTTTAAAAGTGCTTCGCAAGAAGCACTTTTTGTTTTAGATGTTGAATTATGAACTTTGATTTGCGTATTTTTGCATTCTTTAAATAATTAAAACTTTACATCTATTTTGATTTCAAAAGCGACTATTGATACTGTTTTCGAATCTGCTCGAGTTGAGGAGGTTATTGGTGACTTTGTCCAATTAAAGAGAGCAGGAAGTAATTTTAAAGGACTGAGTCCATTCTCTGACGAGCGTTCTCCATCCTTTATGGTTTCACCAGCTAAAGGGATTTGGAAAGATTTTAGTTCTGGAAAAGGGGGGAATTCTGTCGCTTTTTTAATGGAGCACGAACATTTTACTTATCCTGAAGCCATCCGGTACTTAGCCAGAAAATACAACATAGAAATAGAGGAAACAGAGCAAACAAATGAAGAAAAAGCAAATACAGATATTCGAGAGAGTATGTACTTAGTTTCTGAATTTGCAAAAGACTATTTTCATAAAACACTTTTAAAAGCAGAAGAGGGAAAAGCCATAGGCCTTTCTTATTTTAAAGAAAGAGGGTTTACTAATGAAACTATAGAGAAATTTAGCCTTGGGTATTCTCCAGATACTTGGGATGCTTTTACTAAAGAAGCGCTTGGGAAAGGGTATAAATTAGAGTTTCTGGAAAGTACTGGTTTGACAATAGCCAGAGAAGACAGGCCATTTGACCGTTTCAAAAGCCGGGTTATGTTTCCTATACAAAGTATGTCGGGAAGGGTGCTTGGTTTTGGGGGAAGAATATTGACCAATGATAAAAAGGCAGCTAAATATTTAAACTCACCAGAAAGTGAGATTTACCATAAGAGTAAAGTGCTCTACGGGATTTTTCAAGCCAAACAATCGATTGCTAAACTTAATAATTGTTTTTTGGTCGAAGGTTATACTGACGTTATTCAATTTAATCAATCTGGAATTGAGAACGTAGTTGCGTCTTCTGGGACGGCGTTAACGCCAGATCAAATCCGTTTAATTAATAGACTTACAAAAAACATTACTGTTCTTTTTGATGGTGATGCAGCGGGATTGCGTGCTTCCATTCGAGGAATTGATTTAATTCTGGAAGAAGGTATGAATGTAAAGGTTTGTACATTTCCTGATGGGGAAGATCCAGACAGTTTTGCCAAGAAAACGTCTCATGATGATTTGCTGGATTATCTTGAAAATAATGCAAAAGACTTTATTCAGTTTAAAGCATCGCTTTTGATGAATGAAGCAAAGAATGATCCTATAAAAAAAGCCGATTTGATTCGAGATATGGTAGTTAGTATTTCTAAAATACCAGATAGAATCCAACGCGAAATATACATTCAGGAATGTTCCCGAATAATGGATATTTCAGAGCAGGTACTAGTTAGTACTTTGGCACAGTTAGTTCAGAAAGACACTACTGAGGTTGGTAAAAAAAAGAAGCAAGAATACAAGGCATTAGAAGTTGTAAAAAATGAAAATCCTGCCGATACTGAAAAAGTAGATATACTATATCGTTTAGAAAGAAAAATTATAGAGATGTTGCTTCTTTATGGTGATAAAACGGAAGAATTTGAAGATGTACTTTTAAAATCGAATGGAGAAGGTGAGATTGAACATGTGATTGAGAAAAAAGAATACAAAGTATTTCACAGAATCTATTTGAGTTTACAAGAGGATGAGGTAGAGTTAGCAAATCCTTTGTTTAGGGACATATTCAACGATCTGATTAATTATTTTCTTCAAAATGATGGTTTCAGCTTAGAGCAATATCTGATGCATTTGCAGCCTGAGTTTGCTCAAGAGGTTACTGATATTTTGATGGAAGACGAAAGAGTTATTTTACACAATTGGGAAGGTCAGAATATTTTCCCAAAATATAAAAAGGACACTATAGGTCAGAATGTCTCAGAGACTATTTTAACCCTACGCTGGTATTTAGTAGGTAAAATTATTGAAGAAATAAAAAGCTCCATAACATCTGAATCAGACAATACGGAGCCTATGACTATGATTAGAGACTATCTTGGTCTAACTTCTGCTTTTTCGAAAAAATTAGGACGGGTAATGTCTCGTTTTTAATTAAACTATTTCTAATTTTTTTGCTTTGTTTACTAAATCAACTAGGTTAGTAACATTTAGTTTTGTTAACAAACGCAATTTGTAGGTACTTATCGTTTTTTCGTTAAGGCCTAGAATTTCAGCAATTTCGTGATTTTTCTTACCTCCACTTAAATAACGCAACACTTCAACTTCACGATTGGAAAGTTTTCGATACAAACGTTCACTTTTGCTTTGTTTTGCAATTAAGGCGATATTTTTTTTCACGGTTTCGTTCATGATAATCTTTCCTTGGTTCACTTTTATTATTGATAGACCTAAGGTTTCCAATTTCTCTTTCTTGTGAACAAATCCTGAAACACCAGCTTTAATGGCATTTGGTGCGTAAATCTGTTCCGAAAGACCACTGAATATAATAATCTTTGTCTTAGGAAAGTTTTTTAAAATTGATTTGACTTCAAAAATACTGGAAAGACCTTCTAGTTCTAAGTCTAGAATTAAAACATCAATATCTTTAGTAAGGAGAATATCACGAATCATTAAAAAATTACCAACATTGGCGACTAATGATATTTCGGCATGATCTTTAAAATAAGATTTCACTCCAAAATGCACTACAGGGAAGTTATCAGCTAAACAAACTTTTATCATGATTTTTGGTTTTAGATTTTTTTTGTCACTATTCATTATTAAATATAAGAAAAATTATATTTAATTTCTAATTATTCGGATGAAATACCGTTAATCCCGATTAACTAAACAAACGGGTATTTCTTTCATTTTGTGTTGGTTAATCTTATTTAAACGTTTGTAAATATCAAATACCGTTTTTTCCCTTCCTGAGAAGTCAGTACTAGATTTTCCTTCTTCGTCCTGAGTCATAGCCCACTCTAATTCATCATAGGTTGCGCCTAATTGAGCTTCATCTGTTTTTTCATCACCAAACAGTCCATCAGATGGAGCTGCAGTTAAAATAGAATCTGGAACTTGTAAATGAGCAGCTAACATAAATACTTCTGATTTCATTAAATCAGCAATCGGACTAAGGTCTACACCGCCATCTCCATATTTTGTAAAAAAACCAACGCCAAAATCTTCCACTTTGTTTCCTGTTCCTGCCACTAATAATCCATGAACTCCAGCAAAATAATATAGGGTAGTCATTCGTAAACGAGCACGTGTGTTAGCAAGAGTCAGGTTAAGTTTGTGTTCCTCAAAGTCGGTAGGAACCTCACTTTTGAAAGTTTCAAAAACAGAAGTTAGGTCTGCCAGGGTTTCTGAAACGTTAGGGTACCTGCTTTTTAACTGCTCAATGTGCTCGCGTCCACGGCTAACATGACTTTCATGCTGATGAATAGGCATTTCAACACATAAAACTTTAAGTCCTGTTTGAGCACATAAAGTTGAAGTTACTGCTGAATCTACTCCGCCAGAAATTCCCACAACAAATCCATTTACTTTTGCGTTTTCAGCATATGTTTTTAACCAATTAACAATATGAGTATTTACTTTCTCAACTTGAAGCGTTTTTTTTTTAATCATAATAGTTTACGTTTTAACGAGCAGGAATGTATATTTGCAAAATCATTCAAGGGTACGCCTGTTTTTCTGATTTTATATCGGCAAATTTAATTAAAAAAATAATGAAAACATATCACATTCCACTTCTCTTATGTCTCTTTTTTCTATCATGTGATAAAAAAAGCAAAATAGAAAAAGCTGTTGAAGAAATTCCTGTGGAAATAAAGGTAGAGCGTTTTGATAAAGTCTTTTTTGAAACGGAGCCGAAAAACTTGGATAAAGTAAAAAAAGAGTTTCCGTTTTTTTTTCCTCCCGGAAATGAAGATGCGGTTTGGTTAGATAAAATGAAGGATCCTCTTTGGAGAGAATTATATACTGAGGTACAGAAAAAATATTCAAATTTTGAACCCGTTAAAATCAAACTGGAGGAGCTTTTTAAGCATGTGAAGTATTATTTTCCTGAAACGAAAATACCAAAAGTGATTACCGTAATTTCTGAAATGGATTACAATAATAAAGTCATATATGCAGATAGTCTGGTGATTATTTCGCTCGAAATGTATTTAGGAAAGGAACATAAGTTTTATCAGTTTCCAGAATATATCAAGCAGAACTTTGAGGAAAATCAGATTATGCCTGATGTTGTTTCTAGTTTCTACAAACGAAAAGTAGTACTAGATGCCGATAAAAAATTATTGTCTAAAATGATAAATTCAGGAAAGGAATTATATTTAAAAGATCTACTGCTGCCTGATTATAGCGATGCTGATAAAATGGGATATACAAATGAGCAGATTGAATGGTGTAATGAAAACGAGAGTTATATATGGCGTTATTTTATAGAAAAAGAAATGCTCTATAGTGATGATCAAAAACTGATTCCACGTTTTATAAGTCCAGCTCCCTTTTCTAAATTTTATTTAGAAATAGACAATGAAACACCGGGTCAAGTTGGTGGTTGGATAGGATGGCAAATTGTTCGCTCGTATATGAAAAACAATGAAGTATCTTTGCAACAGTTATTAGATGCAAATGCTAAAGAAATATTTGAAAAATCAAAATACAAACCTAAAAAGTAATGTCAGATAAAAAAAGATCGGAAATTAAATTCCTTGTAGAGTTAGATGAAAACCGCGTTCCAGAAAAACTAATGTGGACCGCAGAAGATGGCGGTGTAGAATTAGAAGAGGCAAAAGCAATTATGCTGTCTGTTTGGGATAGTAAAGCCAAAGAAAGTATGCGTATTGATTTATGGACAAAAGAGATGCCTGTAGATGAGATGAAAATTTTCTTTCATCAAACATTGGTAGCGATGTCAGATACTTATCAACGTGCCACAGGTGATGAGAAAATGGCAGATACCATGAGGGATTTTTGTGAATATTTTGCTGAGAAATTAGAGTTGAAGAAGTAAGTTTCTGCAAGGATAGTGCTTCGTTAATACAATTAGTAAGGCATTATCTTGAAAATTCTAAAATGGTAGACTTCTATTGTTGCTAATATATACCTAAAAAATCGAGGAGGTCAGATTAGTTACTTCTGTAATGCAAAACATCCCAAAGCTTAAATTTAAGCTTTGGGATGTTTTTTTATGTAGTAATCAACGTATTCTATTTTTAGAATTGACCACCGCCTTTAAAAATTTCTTGATTTACTTCGTCGATATAGCTCAGAACATCCTCTTTTCCTAAGGATTCTGTTGCAGAGGTCACGAAGTACTGTGGCATTTCGGCCCAATTGTTAGCAAACATACTTTTCTTGTATGCTGCAATATGAGAATCAATTTTTACTTTACTGATCTTGTCTGCTTTGGTGAAAATAATACAAAAAGGAATTTCACTCTCTCCCATGTAGGACATGAATTCAATATCTATTGTTTGAGCTTCATGACGAATGTCGATTAAAACAAAAGCACAAACTAATTGCTCTCTTGTTTCGAAATAATCAGTTATAAACTGCTGAAAAACTGATTTTGTTTTCTTTGATACTTTGGCATAACCGTATCCAGGTAAATCAACTAAGAACCAGTTGTTGTTGATTAGGAAATGATTTATTAGCTGCGTTTTTCCTGGTCGCCCAGATGTTTTAGCTAATTTTTTCTGGTTGGTCAACATATTGATTAATGAGGACTTCCCAACATTAGACCTGCCTATAAAAGCATATTCTGGCAAACGGTCTTTTGGACATTTGCTAACATCGGAGTTGCTAATTACAAATTCGGCGGTATTGATTTTCATATTTTTTTGTGTAAAACCTCTTCTAAGGGCGAGGTACTTATAAATTGGATTTAGTTAGCCATTCTTCAAGTAAACGATTGAACTCTTCTGGGTGTTCCATCATTGCCGCATGACCACATTTATCGATCCAATATAAGGTTGAGTTGGGTAATAATTTATTAAATTCTTCAGCAACATCCGGTGGAGTTACTTTGTCGTTTTTACCCCAAATAATACAAGTTCGTACATGCATTTTTGGTAGGTCTTTCGCCATATTATGACGAATGGCACTTTTGGCAATTGTTAATGTTTTGATTAGTTTTATTCTGTCATTAACTGTAGCATAAACTTCGTCAATCAATTCCGGTGTAGCAATTGCAGGATCGTAGAATACGTCTTCAGCTTTTTTCTTGATATATTCATAATCACCTCTTTTTGGATAGCTATCACCCATTGCACTTTCATATAGTCCAGAACTTCCTGTTATTACAAGTCCAGCAACTTTTTCAGGGTACATCTTTGTATGGTATAAAGCGATATGTCCTCCAAGGGAATTTCCTAGAAGAATTACTCTGTTAAATCCTTTGAAAGTGATAAAGTCCTTAACGTATTTAGCAAAACTTTTTACGTTTGTTTTTAAAATATTTTGAGTATATATAGGTAAATCCGGGATAACAATTTTGTATCCTTTCTCAGAAAAATGACTAGCCACGGCATCAAAATTACTTAACCCTCCCATTAGCCCATGTAATATTACAATTGGCGTTCCTTCTCCAGCTTCATAATAGCTGTATTTACCTTCCTTCTTATAGTTTTTTTCCATGTTCTTGAATACGGATTTTCAATTTTCACAAATATAGGATTTAATAAATTAAAAAGAATTTTTGAAAACAATTTTTGAGCATATTAATGCAATTTGATTGTATTTATTTTTCAGAAGCTTAATATTGTCTAAAAGCAGATCTTGTAAAGTTATTTTCCATTGTAAGTAAAAAGGCATTTTAGTTAAAATATTGAAAATAAATAGCCGGGAATTTCGATAGTTTAAGTTTTCTTTTAAATAACGTATAAAACAGCTAATAGTCTGACAATCTGTTAGTCTTGTATCTAAGGTGTTTGGGTTGTAGGTGGTGAAACTTATTAACAAAGTGGTAGATAGTGGTAGATAGTGGTGATATTTTTCATATTTTTGCTTCATATCATTATAAAACGATTCTTTTGAATACAATTGTTGGGACATATGAATGTAAGGTCGATGCTAAAGGAAGAGTGCTGTTGCCGGCGCCTTTAAAAAAGCAGTTGACACCTTCTCTTCAAAGCGGTTTCGTTTTGAAGCGTTCTGTTTTTCAGCCTTGTTTGGAGTTGTATCCCATGGAAGAATGGGATGTGATGATGGCTAAGATTAATAAATTGAATCGGTTTGTAAAGAAGAATAATGATTTTATCCGCAGGTTTACTGCGGGTGTAAAAATGGTAGAAATTGATTCTTTGGGTAGATTGTTAATCCCTAAAGATTTGGTGACTTTTGGTAGTATTACTAAGGAGGTTGTCTTTTCTTCCGCTGTTAATATAGTGGAGATATGGGATAAAGATTTATACGAGACATCGATAAATGGTGAAGACGTAGATTTTGCAGATTTAGCAGAAGAAGTAATGGGAAATATAAATGACGACGACAATGGAATATCATAATCCGGTTTTGCTTCAAGCATCAGTAGATGGTTTAAATATAAAGCCTGATGGCGTTTATGTAGATGTAACCTTCGGTGGAGGTGGGCATTCAAAAGAAATATTAAGTAGGTTGGGACCAAACGGGAAACTGTTTGCTTTCGATCAAGATGAAGATGCTTTGGCAAATGCTTTGCCAGATGAGCGATTTACGCTTATTAATGAGAACTTTAGATTTATCAAACGTTTCTTGCGTTTTTACGGGTTGAAAAGTGTAGATGGAATTTTGGCTGATTTAGGGGTTTCTTCTCATCAATTTGATGTAGCTGAAAGAGGTTTCTCTACTCGTTTTGATGCTGGGCTAGATATGAGAATGAGTCAAAAAAATGACTTAAATGCATATAAAGTAGTAAATGAGTACGATGAGGCTGATTTAAAACGAGTTTTTTTAGATTATGGAGAGTTGAAAAATGCTCCAGTTTTAGCAAGAACCATTGTTGAGGCAAGAGAAGTACAGCTTATTAAGACTACCGATGAATTAAAAGAGGTTTTAGCAAAATTTTTACCAGAGCGAGTAAGGAATAAAATATTAGCTCAAATCTATCAAGCCATTCGAATTGAAGTAAATCAAGAAATGGATGTTTTAAAGGAATTTCTAGAGCAGTCCTTAGAAGTGTTAAGACCAGGTGGGCGATTAAGTGTTATTTCATATCATTCATTAGAAGATAGATTGGTGAAGCGATATATGAAAAACGGGATGTTTGAAGGGGAGCCTGAGCGTGATTTTTTTGGTAATTTCTCCGTTCCGTTTAAGACTGTTGGAAAACTAATAGTGCCGGACAAAGAAGAAATAAAGTTAAATAATAGAGCTCGAAGCGCTAAATTAAGAATAGCAGAAAAGATATAATTCAGAATGAAAAACGGTGTTTATAACATATTAAAAGCGAGATTTCTTATCGATGATGATGCGATGAAAAATTGGCGTTTTATCGTTTTTCTTATTCTTTTGGCTATTGTTATGATTGCTAATACGCAACGTTATGAACAGAAAGTTTTTAAAATTGCCAAACTAACAAATGAAGTAAAAGAACTACGTTCGGAATTTGTTGACAGACGCTCTCAATTGATGAAATTGAAAATGGAATCTACTGTTTCTGAGAAAATGGTAGAAAAGCAAATTTTCCCATCGACTGTTCCTCCAATTAAAATAAAAGTAAAAAAAGAAGAAGAGAAAACTTTTCTTAAAAAAATATGGCAGTAGAAGATAAACACATATCATATAGAATCTATCTCGTTGCGTTTGCTATCTTTTTGGTAGCGATTGCGATTGCCGTTAAGTTAACTAATATTCAGTGGGTTGAAGGTGATTATTATAGAAAATTAGCTAAGGAAAGAACGGTTAAGAATTTTGTTATTCCTGCAAATAAAGGGAATATCTATTCGGCAGACGGAAGTTTATTGGCTACTTCAATACCTAATTATACGATAAGGTTTGATGCTCTTGCTCCAAAAGTAGAGAATTTCGAAAAAAATGTGCAAGCATTGTCTGATTCTCTGGCTACGATTTTGGGTAAGTCAAGTGGGTTTTATCAAAACGAACTTAGAAGAGCGCGAGCAAATAACAATCGCTATTATTTAATCGCTCGCGGTCTGAGTTATACTGACTATATAAAAATCAAGGGATTTCCTTTGTTTAAATTAGGAGCTTACAAGGGAGGAATTATTGTAGAGCAAAAAACGGTTAGAGAACATCCAATCGGTAAAATCGCGGAGCGAACTATTGGTTATGAAAGAGAAATAGCTGAAGACAAGTTTGACGGTAAGGGAATTGAATGGGCGTATAGAGAATACCTGAATGGAAAGGACGGTAAGATTCTAAAGCAAAAAATTGCAAAAGGACAGTGGAAGCCTATTCGTGATGTCAATGAAGTTGACCCTCAGGATGGTTATGATGTTATTTCTACAATTGATGTTTATATACAAGATATTGCGCATCATGCTTTGTTAAAACAATTGCAAGAGTACGACGCGGATCATGGCTGTGTAGTTGTCATGGAGACTGAAACAGGTCAGGTAAAGGCTATCGCAAACTTAGGAAGAGCTAGTGACGGAACGTATTATGAAACTACAAATTATGCTGTAGCTGAGTCTCATGAACCTGGATCTACATTTAAATTAGTTGACATGATGGCTATTTTAGAAGATAAAGTAGCTGACACAAGTACGGTTTATGATACGCAGGGAGGAGAGATAAGATATTCAGGAAAGGCAGTAAGGGATTCACATAAAGGTGGCTACGGAAAAATATCATTAGCCAGAGGATTCGAATTATCTTCAAACACGGTGATGGTGCAGGCGGTTTATGATAATTATAAAGACAATCCATCTCGATTTGTTAACCATGTTAATTCTTGGGGATTGAACAAGAAATTAAAAATGGATTTTGAAGGTGAAGGTCGCCCTTTTATTCCTCAACCTACAGACAAGCGTTGGAGTAATATCTCTCTTCCTTGGATGGCTTTTGGTTATGGAGTATCTGTTACACCAATGCAAACTTTAACATTTTATAATGCTGTGGCAAATAATGGTGTGATGGTGAAACCTCAATTTATTTCAGAAATTAAAGAATGGAATAAAACGATTGTAAAGGTTGAAAAAGAAGTAATCAACCCGAGAGTTTGTTCGCCTGAAACAATAAAAAAGTTAAAAGCAGTTCTAGCTAACGTAGTTAAAAAAGGAACTGCGTCTAAATTGTATTCTAAAGATTTCTCGATGGCAGGTAAAACAGGTACAGCTCAAGTAAATTATGGAAAAAGAGACGGCACAGCAATGTATTACGCGTCTTCTTTCGTAGGTTATTTTCCAGCAGATCATCCTAAATATTCTTGTATAGTAGTGGTTCATAAACCAAGCACTGCTAAGGGAGATTTTTATGGAGCCGGCGTTGCAGGACCAGTTTTTAAAAGAATTGCACAAAAGATTTTTACAGATGTTCCTTCGACAAATGAAATAAAAAATATAAATAGGAAAGTCCCTAAACAGGAAGATAACTACAACAACTACTTTGCTAAGTTGCAAAAGCAGCAAAGGTCAATTCCAAATGTTAAAGGCATGCCGGGAATGGATGCTATTGCTTTATTGGAAAATTTAGGAATAAAAGTGAAAGCAGTGGGTATGGGAAAAGTTAAGACACAATCGCTTCAAGCGGGACAGGATCTAATAAAAAACACAACTATAACATTAGAATTATTGTGATTATACTAAAAGACATATTATATAAAGTTGCAATCGAAGCCGTACATGGTTCGACTGAAGTTGCTGTAGGTAAAATCGAATTTGATTCAAGAAAAATTGAAAAGAATGACGTTTTTGTAGCTATTCGTGGATCTGTTTCAGACGGGCATGACTATATTCAAAAAGCAATCGAACTAGGGGTTATAGCAATTGTTTGTGATGCGTTTCCTGAAAGTTTTGAAAAAGGAATCACTTACATACAGGTAAAAGATACCAATAAAGCATTGGCTTTCATGGCTGCTAATTATTTTGGGAATCCATCTGAAAAATTAAAGTTGGTTGGTATTACTGGAACAAACGGAAAGACTACCATTGCTTCTTTATTATATCAATTATTTAAAAAAGCAGGTTTTAAGGTAGGATTGATTTCTACAGTTAAAATTTTAGTAGACGATATAGAATACAAAGCAACACATACAACGCCAGATTCAATTACTATTAATCATTACTTAGCTGAAATGAGAGATGCAGGTGTTGAATATTGTTTTATGGAAGTGAGTTCTCACGGGATTCATCAAAAACGAACAGAAGCATTACATTTTGTTGGTGGCGTTTTCACCAATTTGTCTCATGACCATTTGGATTACCATCCCACTTTTGCAGAATATAGAGATGTGAAAAAATCTTTTTTTGACAACCTTCCTAAAAATGCTTTTGTACTGACTAATGTTGATGATAAGAATGGTGCTGTAATGTTGCAAAATACAGTGGCTATTAAACGCACCTATGCTTTAAAGTCATATGCTGATTATAAAGCGCAAATTCTCGAAAATCAATTATCGGGATTGTTGTTGAAGATTGAAGGGAATGAAGTTTGGGTGAAATTAATTGGAACTTTCAATGCTTATAATGTTTTAGCAATATATGGTACTGCGGTTGAATTAGGAATGGATAGTTTAGAAACACTTCGCTTGTTGTCTGAGTTGGAAAGTGTTTCGGGAAGATTTCAATATATCGTTTCAGCTACAAATATCACGGCAATTGTTGATTATGCTCATACTCCCGATGCGCTGGAAAATGTGTTGAAAACAACCAATGACATTCGAACTAAAAATGAACAGTTGATTACTGTTGTAGGCTGCGGTGGAAATAGGGACAAAACTAAACGACCAATTATGGCGCGTATCGCCTCTGAATTGAGCGACAAAGTAGTTCTAACTTCTGATAACCCTAGAAATGAAGATCCTGATACTATTATCCAGGAGATGGAAGTAGGTGTGGCGGCAGAAAATTATAAAAAAGTACTTGCGATAACTGACAGAAAGCAAGCTATAAAAACAGCGTGTCAATTGGCTCAGCCAAACGATATTATTTTGATTGCAGGAAAAGGACACGAAACCTACCAGGAAGTTAACGGAGTGCGTCATGATTTTGATGACATGGAAATAGTGAAAGAGATATTAGAACAACTTCATAAATAGTAAAAATATGCTGTATTATTTATTTGAATACTTAAACAAGACATTAAACATTTCGGGAACGGGAGTGTTTCAATATATAACATTTAGATCGGCGTTAGCCTTTATACTTTCGTTATTGTTATCTACAATTTATGGAAAAAGAATCATCCGTTTTTTGCAAAATCAACAAGTGGGTGAAACGGTTCGTGAACTTGGATTAGCAGGTCAAAATGAAAAAGCGGGAACGCCTACCATGGGAGGTTTGATTATCATATTTGCTACCCTAGTGCCTGTTATGTTGTTTGCAAAACTGCAAAATATTTATGTAGTGTTGTTGATTGTGACGACTTTGTGGATGGGGACAATTGGGTTTATAGATGATTATATCAAAATATTTAAAAAAGATAAGGAAGGATTAAAAGGTATTTTTAAAGTATTTGGGCAAGTAGGATTAGGTCTTATTGTTGGGACGGTTCTTTATTTTAGTCCAGCTGTAACTGTAAGAACGGATACTGGAAAAGGAGATGTTTTTAAAACCACTACAGAAACGGTTATTACCGCGAGTCCAATTGAGGAAAAATCGACTGCTACTACGATTCCTTTTTTTAAAAATAACGAATTCGATTATTCTGAATTGTTGGCGTGGACGGGTGAAGGATATGAAAAATGGGCTTGGGTAATTTTTATTCCGGTTGTTATTTTTATTATCACAGCAGTTTCTAACGGAGCAAACTTAACAGACGGAATTGACGGACTCGCAGCGGGTACCTCGGCGATATCTGTTCTGGCATTGGGGATCTTTACCTTCGTTTCTGGGAATATTATTTTCTCTAATTATTTAAATATAATGTATATCCCTAATTCAGGAGAAATGACGGTTTTTATAGCTGCATTTGTTGGTTCCTTAATTGGATTTCTTTGGTACAATTCCTATCCCGCATCTGTTTTTATGGGAGATACTGGAAGTTTGACAATCGGTGGAATCATTGCGGTGCTGGCAATTGCAGTTCGTAAGGAATTACTAATTCCGCTATTGTGTGGTGTCTTTTTAGTCGAAAATTTATCTGTGGTCTTACAGGTGAGTTATTTTAAATATACCAAAAAACGCTTTGGCGCAGGCAAAAGAGTTTTCCTGATGGCGCCGTTGCATCATCACTATCAAAAGAAAGGATATCATGAAAGTAAGATTGTAACCCGATTCTGGATTGTAGCTATTATGTTAGCGATACTTTCGATTATCACTCTAAAATTAAGATAGTATGAGACTAGTAGTTTTAGGAGGAGGAGAAAGTGGAGCAGGTACTGCGATTTTAGGGAAGAAAAAAGGATATGACGTTTTTGTATCTGATTTTGGAAAAATAAAAAATAAATACAAACAAGTTCTTATAGATAACGGCATCGATTGGGAAGAAGAAAGACATACAGAGGATTTAATTCTCAATGCCGATGTAGTCATGAAGAGCCCAGGGATTCCAGAGAAATCGCCAATTGTAAAAAAACTGATTGAGAAAGGAATTCCAGTGATTTCTGAAATAGAGTTTGCAGCTCCTTTCACAAAAGCAATTACAATAGGAATTACGGGAAGTAACGGAAAGACAACGACAACGATGTTAACTTATCACTTGCTTAAATCAGCAGGATTGAATGTAGGATTGGGCGGAAACATAGGGAAAAGTTTTGCAGAGCAAGTTGCAGATGATAAATACGATTCTTACGTGCTTGAATTAAGCAGTTTCCAGTTGGACGGAATCGTAGATTACAAACCGCATATCGCTATCATAACGAATATAAGTCCGGATCATTTAGATCGATACGAATATAATTATCAAAATTATATTAATTCTAAAATGAGAATTACAATGAATCAAACTGAGGATGATTACCTCATTTATGACGCAGATGACGAGGCTATTACAACATGGTTAGAAAATAATAAAACAAACGCTAAATTAATCCCTTTTTCCTTGACAAAAACATTCAACGAAGGAGCCTTTATACAAAACAACAAAATGGAAGTAAAAATCAATCAAGATGAATTTTTAATGGAAACAGAATCTATTGCATTAGAAGGGAAACATAATATGAAAAATGCAATGGCAGCAACCTCTGTAGCAAAATTGATGCAAATAAGAAAAGCAACAATCCGTGAAAGTTTATCTAATTTTCAAGGTGTGGAGCACCGCCTTGAGAAAGTATTGAAAATTCAGAATGTACAATATATCAATGACTCAAAAGCGACGAACGTAAACGCTACTTTTTTTGCATTGGATAGTATGAATATGCCCACAGTATGGATTGTTGGAGGTGTTGATAAAGGAAATGATTACAATGAATTGATGTCATTGGTACGTGAAAAAGTGAAAGCTATCATTTGCTTGGGCGTTGATAACAAAAAAATAATTGATGCCTTTGGTAACGTAGTGGATATGATGGTAGAAGTTACGAATATGAATGACGCCGTTAGAATGGCACAACGATTAACAGAAAAAGGAGATGCAGTTTTATTATCACCTGCATGTGCCAGTTTTGATTTGTTTGAAAACTATGAAGATAGAGGAAATCAATTTAAACAAGCGGTTCATAACCTTTAAGCAGAAAATTATATTTTTTTAAAATTAAATAATACAAATGAAGGAACTAATAAGCAAATTAAAAGGAGATAAAGTAATATGGTCATTCGTGGCTTTATTAGCACTGTTTTCGTTTATGCCTGTTTTTAGCGCCAGTAGTAATTTGGCTTATTTGGGTCACGGAACCGGAAATACTTTGGGTTATTTGGTAAAACATTTAGCACATATTTGTATTGGGTTTCTAATTATTTATGGTGTGCATAGAGTGCCGTATCATTATTTTAGAGCAATATCTAAAGTCGCGTTACCAGTAGTTTGGATATTGTTGCTTTATACATTAGTTAAAGGGACTGTAATTGCCGGAGCAAATGCGAGTAGATGGATTCAGGTTCCTTTTATTGGGATATCATTCCAGACGTCAACATTGGCATCTGTAGTGTTATTCATATTTGTTGCCCGATATTTATCTAAAACCAGAGAAGAGCCACTTACTTTTAAGTCCTCGTTATGGGAGCTGTGGTTGCCTGTTTTTATTACTCTTATTCTAATTTTACCTGCCAATTTCTCTACTACAGCATTAATTTTTGCAATGATATTGATGTTGGTATTTATTGGGAAATACCCATTAAAATATATTGGAGCTATTGTAGGTTCTGGAATTCTGTTTCTTGTTTTTTTTGTTCTTATTGCCAAAGCTTTTCCTGATTCTCGATTTTTCAGTAGAGTATCCACTTGGGAAAGTAGAATAGAAAATTTCAGTACGGATAAACCAGATGAAGATGATTACCAAATTGAAAAAGCTAAAATTGCTATTGCATCTGGTAAAATTTATGGATTAGGACCTGGGAAAAGTGTTCAGAAGAATTTTTTACCACAATCCTCCTCGGATTTTATTTATGCAATTATTGTTGAAGAATATGGTCTTATAGGTGGTTTTGGAGTTCTGATTTTATATTTATTGCTGCTGTTTCGATTTGTGATCGCTTCACATAAGGCCAATACTCTCTTTGGGAAGTTAGTTGTCGTCGGGCTTGGTTTTCCAATGATATTTCAAGCGATGGTCAATATGGCGGTTGCAGTCGAATTATTACCGGTAACGGGGCAGACATTACCACTAATAAGTAGTGGAGGTAGTTCAATTTGGATGACTTGTTTTTCGCTAGGAATTATTATTAGTGTTACTAAAAAAGATGAAGAAATTGAGGAAGAGCTTAAAAACGCTGCTAAACGTGAGGAAGCACTTCAAAAACTAATCGACGCTGAATTAGATTCAGAGAAGGAGGTCGATGAGGATTATTCGATTACAGAGAAGGCGACAAACCCAATGAACGCAGTTTTGAATAAATAATATTTTTGAGGGTTAAATTAATTTTAAAACTAAAAAATTTCAATACAATGAGGCAATACAAATTCATATTAAGTGGTGGTGGAACAGGTGGACATATCTATCCTGCGATTGCTATTGCAAATGAATTAAAATCACGTTTTCCTGATGCCGAATTTCTTTTTGTAGGTGCCAAAGATAAAATGGAAATGCAAAAAGTACCTCAAGCTGGTTTCCAGATTAAGGGTTTGTGGATTGCGGGTTTACAAAGGAAAATAACTTTGCAAAATATGATGTTTCCATTAAAATTAGCAGATAGTTTATGGAAAGCAAAACAAATTATAAAAGAGTTTAAACCGGATGTGGTGATAGGAACTGGTGGTTTTGCCAGTGGTCCATTATTAAAAATGGCAAGTATTATGGAGGTTCCCACTGTAATTCAAGAGCAAAATTCCTTTCCGGGGATTACGAATAAGTTATTGAGTAAAAAAGCAGATGTAATCTGTGTGGCATATGAAAATTTAGAACGATTTTTTTTAAAAGAAAAAATGGTTTTAACTGGGAATCCAGTTCGTCAGGACTTAATTGATATTGATAGTAAAAGACCAGCAGCTGTTGCGTATTTTAATTTAGATGTCAATAAAAAAACACTATTAGTTCTAGGCGGAAGTCTTGGAGCGAGAAGAGTGAATCAGTTGATTGAAAAGGAATTGGAAAACATTCAAAATCAAGGGGTACAGCTAATCTGGCAATGCGGGAAATTATATTTTGACGATTATAAAAAATACGATTCTAAATCGGTTCATGTTGTCGATTTTATAGAAAGAATGGATTTTGTGTATGCAGCTGCAGATGTCATTATTTCTAGAGCGGGAGCATCATCAGTATCGGAATTATCTATTGTTGGGAAGCCGGTAATTTTTATTCCTTCGCCTAATGTAGCTGAAGATCATCAAACAAAGAATGCAAAAGCTATAGTTGATAAAAAAGGAGCGATTTTATTGAAAGAATCTGAACTTGATTCAGAGTTTAGCCTGGTTTTTGAGGCGCTATTACAAGACCAAGCAAAGCAAAGTCAACTAAGTAAAAACATCAAGGATCTAGCGATGCCGGAAGCGACAAAAGAAATAGCTGACGAAATCGTGAAATTAATTAGAAATAAATAAAACAGATTTAAATCAATATGAATTTAAACCAAATACATAACGTCTACTTCATCGGTATCGGTGGCATCGGAATGAGTGCTTTGGCTCGCTATTTTAAAAATATAGGGAAACAAGTTGCTGGTTATGATAAAACTCCTACGACTCTAACAAAAGAGCTAATAGAAAGTGGTATAGCAATTCATTTTGAAGATAGTATTGATTTGGTTCCCAAAGATTATTTCGTCGAAAACACTTTGGTCATTATTACGCCTGCTGTTCCAGGAACACATTCAGAATGGAACTATTTTGTAGAGCGGGAATATCATATTAAGAAAAGAGCCGAAGTTTTAGGGATAATTACAAAAGATACATTTTGTTTTGCAGTTGCGGGAACGCATGGAAAAACAACAACGTCGAGTATTTTAGGTCATATTCTATATGATAGTGGTGCAGATGTTACTTCTTTTATTGGGGGAATAGTCGAAAATTATAATTCGAATTTAATAGGTGACGGTAAAACAGTTACAGTCGTAGAAGCTGATGAATTTGATCGTTCTTTTTTGCATTTACATCCTAATATTGCCTGTATTACATCAATGGATGCAGACCATTTAGATATTTATGGGACTAGTGATGCGATTGAAGAGTCATTTGTAGAATTTGCTAATAAAGTAGAAGACAAAAGTAGGTTGTTTATAACGGAGGAACTGCCGTTAGAAGGTGTTACTGTAGCGGTGAATGAAGATGCAGTTTACAGTGCGGTAAATGTAAGAATTGACAACGGGAGTTATATTTTTGATGTAAAAACGCCAACTGAAACTTTAAAAGATTTCCGTTTTGGTTTGCCTGGAAAACATAATTTGATGAACGCATTAATGGCTATCGCAATGGCGATAAATTTCGGCACCCCAACCGATGCGATTGCAATAGCCTTGGCTTCATTCAAAGGGATAAGAAGACGATTTTCTTATCAGATAAAAACAGATGATTTAGTATATATAGATGATTATGCACATCATCCCACGGAGATTAATGCGGTATATCAAGCAGTGAGAGAATTGTATTCTACTAAGAAAGTTCTTGCGATTTTTCAGCCCCATTTGTTTAGTAGAACAAAGGATTTTGCTGATGATTTTGCTAAAAGTTTGTCTCAGTTTGACGAGCTTTTGTTGATGGATATTTATCCGGCTCGTGAATTACCAATGGAAGGAATAACATCGGAATGGTTATTGAGTAAGGTGGATAGTCAAAAGAAGAAATTAGTTACAAAAGAGAATATGATCGAAGCTATTCTGGAAAGTGATGCTGAGGTAATCGTGACTATAGGAGCAGGTGATATTGGTGAATTAGTAGGGTCAATTAAAAAAGCGCTAAATGAAAATATTTAACTGGACAAATACGAGACTAGTGCTCATGATTGGGGTTGTAATTTTCCTTTTTTCATTTACAGCAAATCGAAATGAGAATAGAAAACTTACTAAATCTGTCGTTGTTTTTGTTGGAGATAATGCTCTTTTTGTAAAAAGAGAAACGGTTAATAAATTGTTAATAGAAAATAAAGAGAATGCTTCAAGCATTGGAAAAGATAAATTAGATTTGAATAAGCTAGAGAGAAGACTGAATTCAAATGAGATGATTGAGAAATCAGATGTATTTGTGAGTATTGATGGTGTTCTAAAAGCAGTAGTAAAACAAAAGACTCCGGTGGCGCGGGTTTTGGATGGGAATGGCTCTTTTTACATTGATTACGAGGGTGGTGTAATGCCATTGTCAACTAATTTTACGGCCAGAGTTCCACTTGTTTCGGGGGAGATTAATATAAAAAATAGCGAAAAATATGCCCAGTTATTTCGGTTAATTTATGACGATGATTTTTTGAAAAAAAACATCATTGCTGTTCAAATTATGCCTGGCGGGAGGTTGAAAATGTTGAATAGGAATTATAATTATGAAATTGACTTTGGAAATTCCTCAGATATGGAGCAAAAATTTAATGATTATAAAGCATTTTTTCAAAAAGCAGTTTTAGACAGTTCGTTGTATAAGTATAAAAAAATTGACCTGAGATTTACAAAACAAGTAGTTTGCACTAAATAAATAGATAATGGAAAAAGAGAATGTTGCAGTGGGTCTAGATATTGGGACTACAAAAATCGTTGCCATGATAGGCAAGAAAAATGAATATGGTAAATTGGAGATTCTAGGAGTTGGTAAATCTAAAAGTTTAGGTGTTGCCAGAGGAGTGGTAAATAATATTACACAAACCATTCAATCAATCCAACAAGCAATTCAAGAAGCTGAGAATAATTCAGGTTATAAAATTAAGGATGTTGTAGTAGGTATTGCAGGTCAACACATACGCAGTATTCAGCATACGGATTATATCAGTAGAAATAATCCTGAAGAAGTGATAGGAGGAGCTGATATTCAACTTCTAATTGATCAAGTGAATAAATTGGCCATGTTGCCAGGGGAAGAAATAATTCATGTATTACCTCAAGAATTTAAAATTGATGGTCAATCTGAAATCAAAGAGCCTATAGGAATGTACGGCGGAAGATTAGAATCTAGTTTTCACGTTGTAGTAGGACAAGCATCATCAATTAGAAATGTGGGGCGTTGTATCCAAAGTTCAGGAATTGAATTGTCCGGATTGACATTGGAACCATTAGCATCTTCTGACGCTGTATTGAGTCAAGAAGAAAAAGAAGCTGGAGTTGCCTTAATCGATATTGGTGGAGGAACAACAGATTTAGCTATTTTTAAAGACGGAATTATACGCCATACGGCAGTAATCCCTTTTGGAGGAAATGTGATTTCTGATGATATAAAAGAAGGATGTTCAATCATCGAAAAACAAGCAGAATTATTAAAAGTAAAATTTGGTTCAGCTTGGCCTGGTGAAAATAGAGATAACGAAATTGTTTCTATTCCTGGATTAAGAGGAAGGGAGCCAAAAGAAATTTCTTTAAAAAACTTGTCAAAAATAATTCACGCACGTGTTGTGGAGATTGTGGAGCAAGTTTTTACGGAAATCAAAGCGTATGGACATGAAGACCCTCGCAAGAAATTAATTGCAGGAATCGTTCTTACAGGTGGTGGTGCGCAGTTGAAACATATTAAACAGTTAGTAGAATACATTACAGGGATGGATACCAGAATAGGATATCCAAACGAGCATTTAGCTGGTGACTCTGACGAAGAATTCTCTAGCCCATTATATGCAACAGCAGTAGGACTAGTAATGAACAGCATTGAGAATAAAACACAAAGTGCAGTTAGAATGGATGAGATAGCTCCACCAAAAGCAGCGGTTTATCGCGCTCCTGTTGTTGAAAGTTATGATAGAAGAGAAGAAGAGGAAGAGGAAGAGGTTCAAACAAGAACTAAAGCGAATAAAGAAGAATCTACTGGAGACAAAATAAAAAGATCATTTTTTGATCGTTATGTTGACAAGATTAAAGATTTTTTAGATAACGCAGAATAAGGGCATCGACCCAAAGAAAAAATACAACAATTAATAATTAATATCAAAAACCAAATAAAATGATGAGCAACTCAGAATTTGGAAGTATTTCATTTGATTTACCAAAAAACCAATCAAATGTAATCAAAGTAATTGGTGTAGGTGGAGGCGGAAGCAACGCTATAAACCACATGTTTAAACAAGGAATTAAAGGAGTAGACTTTATTGTTTGTAATACTGATTCTCAGGCATTACAAAGCAGTTCAGTTCCTAATAAAATTCAGCTAGGTGTGAACTTAACTGAAGGACTTGGTGCAGGAGCAAATCCTGACGTGGGTCAACAATCAGCTATAGAAAGTATCGCTGAAATCGAAAAGATGTTGGATCGCAATACCAAGATGGTTTTTATCACTGCAGGAATGGGTGGTGGTACCGGGACAGGTGCTGCGCCAGTAATTGCACAATTAGCTAAAGAAAGAGAAATTCTTACTGTAGGTATTGTAACACTTCCATTCTTATTTGAAGGTAAAGTTCGTCAAGAGCAAGCTAAAATAGGAATCGAGAAACTACGCAAACAAGTAGACTCTTTAATTGTTATCAACAATAATAAATTAAGAGAAGTATACGGAAATCTTGGTTTCAAAGCTGGGTTTTCAAAAGCGGATGAGGTTTTGGCTACTGCGTCCAGAGGAATTGCAGAAGTTATAACACATCACTATACTCAAAACATCGATTTACGTGATGCTAAGACAGTTTTGTCTAATAGCGGAACTGCGATAATGGGATCGGCTGTTTCCGAAGGTGAAAACAGAGCCAAAGAGGCGATTGTGTCTGCTTTAGATTCTCCTTTACTAAATGATAATAAAATCACTGGTGCCAAAAACGTATTGTTGCTCATCGTTTCAGGTTCTAATGAAATCACTTTAGATGAAATAGGGGAAATTAATGACCATATTCAAAATGAAGCGGGTCACAATGCCAATATTATTATGGGTGTTGGTGAAGACGAAACATTGGGTGATGCCATTGCAGTTACTATTATCGCTACTGGATTTGATATTGAACAACAAAACGGAATTGTAAATACAGAGCCAAAAAAAATAATTCATACATTAGAGGATGAGCAAAGAAGTGTTCATAATCTATCACAGAATACAGTAGCGGCATTTGATTTAAATGCTGAGAAAACGGTTTCAAATTCTGATGATAGAGTTGTTTTTGATTTAGTAGAAGACGATGAAACTCCAGAAGCTATTGTTCCTGTTGCAGGAAACGAAGACTTAATGGCAATGTCTGAGTTTATTAAGAACTTAGATGTTACATTCGAAATCGTTTCTCCTATTAAGGATATTGATTTCACTTTTACTTCTCCAAAAGCGGCAGAAGTAAAAGAAGTACAACAGCCTAAAGCGGTAGAAAGACAAGAACAAACTACTTTCTCTTTTGATTTGCCAATACACAAACCTGAACCAGTACAAAAAGTGGAAGAGGATAAAGTATTGTTTGAAGTGACTAACGAAACACGTGAGATTAAGGTAAATCAACCAGTTCAATTTGTGCCTGTGACTGAAGTAACAGACAAAGGAATTATCAAATATTCTCTTGAAGAGTATATGGACGCTGAGGATAATTTTTCGACATCTAAACCAGTAGCAAAAGTAGTGGAAGAAGTCATTCCTGCAGAGTTAAATATTACAATGAAGCAAGTTGATAAGACTACAGAGGCGCCTTCTAGATTCGAGGAAATTTCTCCTATGGAAATGACAATTGAAGAAACTTTGAAGCTTAGAGCTGATGAGAGAAGAAAGAAACTAAAAGAATTCAATTATAAGTTTCATAACAATGTTTCTAAAATTGATGAGTACGAAAAAGAACCTGCCTATAAAAGATTAGGGATAGATATTTCAAATACACAGTCAAACAATACAAATTCGAGAATCTCAGTTGGGACTGATAGCAACAACGATTTACAGTTGCGTTCTAACAACTCTTTTTTACATGACAATGTAGATTAACATTCACATAAACCAATATGATTTAACCCGAAAATTGAATTTAATTTTCGGGTTATTTTTTTTATCTTCGCACACACAATGTGGGGTTTTATTTTATGAGCCTAAATCCTGCTGTCGTTTCAAGCTTTTTCTCAAAAATGCTTTTTTCAAAGTCCTTAAAAGAGCTTCCTTTGGTCGCTTTTTAAGTTCAAGAAAAAACGCAATTTCTCATAAAAGGCTTTTCACTACCATCAGGGGCAAATGAAAAAAGCTTTTTGCGCAAATCACTAATAAGTAAACTAAGCAGCATTGCTTAATCAAATAAAAACAAAAATGAGTTTATCAGTACAAATCATGGACGATATTAAAACTGCCATGAGAGCTAAAGACACAGTAGCTTTAGAAGCTTTAAGAGCGATTAAATCTGAAATTCTTTTAGCTCAGACAGCTTCAGGTTCAAAAGAAGAAATCTCGTCAGCAGACGAGATTAAATTACTTCAAAGATTAGTAAAAACCCGTAAGGACAGTGCTAAAATTTTCACGGAGCAAAACCGTATGGATTTAGCTGAACCAGAATTGGCACAAATCGCAGTAATTGAGAAATTCTTACCCGCGCAATTGAGCGAAGCAGAAGTTGAAGTAGTAATTGCAAAAATCATTGCTGAAACAGGTGCTTCAGGAATTGCTTCTATGGGTAAAGTGATGGGATTAGCGTCAGCTCAACTTGGAGGAACTGCCGAGGGAAAAACAATCTCTGCAATTGTAAAGAAACTTTTAGTTTAAGATATAGTTGCTGAATTTGGAAAATAGGTTCAAAGATTTTAGTTCTAAAATCGAGATTTGTTAATCCAAAATCAGCAATTTATTAGGCTGCGTAGTTCAACTGGATAGAATATCAGATTTCGACTCTGAGGGTTGCAGGTTCGAACCCTGTCGCGGCCACATTTAACAACACAAACTCTTTATTAGTAAAGGTTTGTGTTTTTTTTTTGTTTTTAGAACTTGCCAAACTATTTTAGTAATGTATTCTATTTGTGCCACTGTTTAGAGTCTTTAAAAAAGTTTGTAAATGCATGATTTATTGATTATTAAGTTTGTTTTTTTGTTATTTCAGTGGAGTTATTTAAGATGTCTGTTAAGTGGTTAAGGGTGCAGGTTTAAATCCTTTCGTGGCCAATAAAATGAAAGTAACATTTGAAAGATAAGTTTTACCATTTTGTTGCTTATTTGTTTTTAAATATGATAGTTTTGAAGATGCAACACCACAAATAAAGTAAAGATGATTAGTGTTATTCAATTTTTTCTAATTGTTCTGCTTGGCATTATTGTCGTCATATTAATTGTCGAACCAGTATATGTGCTAATTTTTAATAAACCGCTTTATATTCATTGGTATCCGTTTAAGCGAAAACTTAATCCTGGACAGCGAGCTGTTTTAAGGAAAGAAAGTGTTTTTTACCAAAATTTATCGGCTAAGAAGAAGCTTTTTTTTGAGCATCGTACGGCTACTTTTATCGCTAAATACAAATTTTTTGGAAAAGGTGATTTTATTGTAACAGAGCATAGCAAAGTTGTAATCGCTGCTACATATGTAATGTTGACTTTTGGGATGCGACATTATCTGATTGCCGTTTTTAATAAAATAATTATTTATCCCGAACCTTATTTGTCTACAATACGTAATGAGTACCACAAGGGCGAATTTAATCCACGATTGAAAGCTGTGGTTTTCTCATGGAAAGACTTTCAGGAAGGATATTATTGCGATAATGACAATCTAAACTTAGGGATACATGAGTTTGCTCACGCTCTGTACTTTCATGGTTTGAAGAGTAGGGATCAAAGCGGTGTTGTTTTTTCGAGTACTTATGTTAAAATACAAGAATACTTAGTACAACCTAAGATACTGGAGCAGGTTATCTCCTCTAATTACTTCAGGATTTATGCTTATACAAACCAAGTGGAATTTTTGGCCGTGATTTTAGAACATTTCTTCGAAACACCTCACGTTTTCAAGAAAGAGTTCCCAGAGCTTTATAATTATGTTAGGGAGATGATTAATTTCGACGAAAAAAATTCTAATTCCTAAAATTCAGGTTTTTAGAAAGATATCTACACCCTTACTAATTGTGAAATTATTGATCGCTATCGATTTTTGATTGTGGCAGTTTGTTGTGATTTGCGTTTTTAGTTGTAAATTTAAGTTTAATTAAAAACGATGATGTCATGAAACAGAATGTACCAGTGTCCGTAATTATGACTAAAAATATAATTAAGCTGAATCTTTCGGATAATTTAACCAAAGCCGAGGCCTTATTTAAAAAGCATAATATTAGGCATATTCCAGTTGTTAATGAATACAAAATAGTAGGGTTACTCAGTTATACTGATTTGCTACGAGTGTCCTATGCTGATGCGGTCGATAACGAAGCACAGCATGTGGAGTCTATTGTATTTAATATGTTTTCTGTGGGACAGGTAATGGCCAAAGATATAATTGTGATTTCTCCAGAAACTACTATAAAAGAAGCTGCTGAAATCTTATCTAAAAATGAATTTCATGCATTGCCAGTGTGTGATAATGAGGCATTGGTTGGCATCGTTACTACAACAGATTTGATAAAATATTTAGTGGAGCAATACAAAGAAGAGATATAAAAGAAATTCCCGTGCTAAACTTCAAGCACGGGAATTATATTTGTTTTATAAAAAACCATTGTTTTAAATGGTTGTCAACTTTTTCAAATTGGCAATAGTTTCGGTAGGGTTTTCAGCCTTAAACACATAACTACAGGCTACTAGAACATCTGCTCCAGCTTCTACAAGTTGTTTTGCATTTTTATTGGTAACACCACCGTAAATGTCAATAATAGTATTGGCTCCTTTTCGCTTGCAATGTTCTATGTAAATAGGTACATGCTTCATAGTGTACGCATCAGATATTTGCTCCTAAGTCTGCAAAAGTTTTAATGTAACAGTTATACTGAACCCAGAAGGTTGAACAAGTTTATAATTAATTTTGATAATAATGAGCTCGATATTCTATCGTGCTCATTTCGTTTAAATCCATCAAGAATACTTCTTTTCTTTTAGTTTTCCGGCTAATAAAAGCCAATCAGTTATAATAAAAATAGTTTCCTGATTTTGATTAATGTCAAGGTTTTTAACTGAGAAAATTATTTCACTAATACAAAATCTCCTTGTGGGACACTTCTGCAGGGTAATGAATCTGCTTTGCATCCTGAGAATAAAAAAAGAACGATTAGGGCTCCGACAATCTTCAAGCTTTTTTTAATTTTTTTCATTGTTATTTTTCTTTTAATATAATGTTTATTAGCTTCCATTCATTCCCTATTGTTACTATATAAGAGTCCGTTTCAAGATCTGAAAAAAGAGCTTCTCCATTTGTAATCTGTTTGGTTAAAATCGTTTTCCCATTAGCTGTTAGTACCACTGAAGCACCTTCTTGTACAGATACCACTTTTATCACACCATCTATATCACAAACGGCATCTTTTTTATAGAACAAGGTTGGAGTAGCGGTTTGATTTATAACAACCGCATAATTACTCAGACTTGATTCATCTTCAGACAGGACTTCATATGTTATTGTTGAAGAATAATTATCTGTAATCTCCCCCGATTTTTGTACAATTCTGTTTTTCAACAATTTCGCACCTTTACTCAAGGTGAATACTGGTTTTAGCGCAGTTAAAGCGTAACTTTCATACAAGGTGATGTTGATCTTACCACTGTTAATAACTGATGAGACACTTTTAGTGTCCATAAAATCAAACGTTAGAATTTCGGACTTGTCATTAAGCGCAGGTTCTGCTATGCTGTAAGATTGAAATAGATTCCCTTTATGCTCATTTACTGTAAATACAACTTGTTTGCTAACCGTGGCAATTTTGTCGGTTGCACTATCGTACAGTTTAAAGCTTATGTTTTCTCCTTGTGTGTTTGAAAATACCGTCAGAAAAGCATAATAGGTTTTTTCATTTGCGACATAGGTAACACCACTTAATCCTCGACATGTAGCACCAACAAAGGCAGCTACTTTGTCTTTTGGATTCGTTAATTGTTTTCCATCCACATTAAGTTTTGCTACAAAGGTCATCGTATACTGATAATCATTTTCATTCACTGACCAAGTGGGTGCTTGTGCCCTCATGTTGGTAAACTGAAGTAACGCTAGTATAAAGCAAAAGACTATTTTTTTCATATTAAAGTTTTTTTTTCGTGTCATGAATTTTTAAATCAGCTTGTCACGGAATTTTTATTTTAGTGCTTTATTATTTTTTCGATTATCGTTTTGCCTGCGATTTGCAATTGAAGAAGATAAACACCACTTGGAATAGCGGGTTGTATTTTTAAAATGTTTTTTTCTGAATTTATTTTAAAAGTATTTTTATATACCATTTGACTGAGCATGTTGTAAATCATTAGTTCAGCATTGCCTTTCTCTTTGGTTTCAATTGCTATTTCAAGTTCGTGATAGAAAGGGTTGGGGAAGATGCTTATTTTCTCGTCCAACAGCTCAATTAGCACTGGATTAGAAAGACTACCTAATATAGCATCTGACGCAAAACTGATAGATTTAGTTGTAGCTTGTGCGCTGTTTCCATTTCCAATAAAGGCTCTCAGTGTTTCTGCTTGATTACCAAAAATAGTGATAAAAGCCAGATTGGTGCCTTCAATATTTTGAGTCGTAGCGTTTCCTCTTAATTGGCCATCCTCATTATAAAAAGTCAGATTTTCAAAGCCGTTGGGTAGTTTTACGACTGCACTCATGGTATTTGGAAATTGAGCATACTGATTGGTCAAAACCTCATTTTCTGTATCGCTTATTAATCCTTTGTTTTGAGCTATTTTTTTATTAGTTGCTCTGTTCAAGTATTCAGGATACGTCATCTTTTGTGCTACACTGGTGTTTAACATGTATCCTTCGCCCACTTTTAAATAAGTCAACGAACCTTTCCATCCTGTCGAGGGGCTGTAAATGGCAAATGCCGATTGTGATTTTATAAGGTCGCCATCACTCGCATTTAGGTTAGCTAACGCATCCGTTATTGGTGTGTTTTTAGAAACCACATAAGGGAGCCAGTTCCAATTTTGGTTTAAACTAAAAGACCAAGTATTTAAATCAACAGGGACGCCTTTCGTGTTTAACTTTTGAGCCGTCGATAATTTGATTTTGTACATGTTATTGGTTGAAATTCCTCCATTACTAGAAACAGTTCCTGACCATCCGCTTTGGGCTGAATTAGTTGTGTTAACCTCATAAGCATCAAATAGCGCTGGAGCATTTGACTTTATTAAGTCGGATGTTTTCAAAACAAGGTTTGACGTAAGCGCATTTAAATTACCAAATCGAGCATCGGTTACGTTAAAAGAAGTCCATGTCCAGCCTTGATTAAGGGCTAATTGTTGGCCAGTTACTGTTGTGTTATCAAAAATAGAAGGATTGGTATATGTTCCTGAAATTTGGTCAGGCACATAGGGAATAGCAAATTTACTGTCCATAGTGGCCTCTTTCAATTTTCCGTCAGAAGCATCCCAGATATAGAATGAAATCGTTTCACCATTAAATTCATTACTGTACACCGTTAGATAAACAAAATACTCTTTAAAACTTGCGTCATAAACGACACTAGTAACGCCACGAATTTCGCCGTTAACGGTGGCAACTACTTTATCGTAAAGATCATCTGTAAAAATGTTGTCTATTTTTACTTTTCCAATGATATTCATTGATTGACTAAATTTACTAGGATCTAAATCAAGAATTGGTTCTTTTTCTAATACCCTTAAGTCTATTTGCAACTTTTCGTTATAGCCATAACTAGTAGCTAAAGATAAAATGGTATTGTAATTTCCGATAGCCAAATTATTATCAACGGTCGCTTTGAGCGTTAGTTTTGTGTTTGGTGCAAGAGTTCCAGAGCTTGCAGTCAATGTTAACCAATAAGGCAACTCTATGTTGTACGGTTGTGTGGTTCCTCCTCTGTTAATAATGGTAATGTCAAAACTGAGGCTTTCATTGGCTCTTTTTACTAAATTAACAATGTCATTTTGCCCCTCTACAAACCATTTCATAGGGTTTTTATTAATTAACGCACTCCAGGTAACGGGCGATTGCTGCCTGTTATCTGCCATGTCATTAAGATTCGAAACGGTAATATAAGCCACTTTTCCTTCAATGCTTGCCCAATCGGTAATTTGAGGGTTCAAGGCTATTGCATCGCCGTTAATCACCGCATTTACCACAATTGATTCGGTAGGTCGAAGCGGTTTAATAGCGGGTGTTTCATCTGTAAAAGCAAGTGCGCTATTGTTTAATGAAGCATAAGTGCTTGTTTTTTCAAAAGTGTTTAGCGGATAGTAATATTTAGGCCCAGATGCAGTTGTAATATCCGGTTTATTAAAAGTGGAATAAAGTAGGAGTCCCGTACTTTTATAATCAATTTCATGATATTGATCCGCCTTTATTTGATCTGCATTACGAGCAGTTTCCCAAAGACACAATTCGTCTATCAAGCCCACATATTTTTGGTCTATGCTTGAAGAACTGATTTGTCCACGAGCTCCAATAAAGATAGTGGAAGAAGAAAATCCGCCTATATCCACACTAGCATAGGACTCTAGCTGATTCCCATCAATATACATTCTTACAGAACCATTTCTGGATAAACTTAATGCAATATGATGCCAGCTATTGTTGTTTACTTTTACATTACCAAATGAAAATGTTTTTGCTTCAGCACGTAATTCTAGGGTACCATTGGCATTCAAGCTTATCGCCCATTTGTTTCTAAATCCATTGCCTTCCAGAGCATCAGTATCATCTCCTTTACCGTTGGACAAAAGAGTTGCTGTAGCTGTTTGGTTGGTTTTCATCCAAAAAGAAAGTGTAGCATCTGTTTCTTTAGAAATAATTACTTTGGATGCCTCTGACAGGGTTAAGTAATTGCTTCCATTAAAAGCATAAGCGGTCCCTTTTGGGCTAATATCCCAGTTGGTATTAGCAATAACAAGGTGTTTGTATCGAGCCAAGTCATTAGCAAGTAATCCACTACCTTCATTTATTGGCCAATAACCTATCAGGTTCGTTTCGTTACCATTTAAGGAGCTGTTCATATTGGCTACAGAAGCTTCTCTGCTAATATTGCTTTTCCAAAATCGTATATCGTGAAGATTCCCTTTGAAAGTGTTTCCTCCAAAGATAATAGGGTTCTCATTCGTGAAACTTAATTTTGCGTCAAGCGTTTTTGTTGCTTTTTCTTTGTCATTCTCTATGACGGTTAGCTTTTTCGCCGTAGCATCATAAGAAAGTGCATAATGATTAAATGTATTGTCTTTTGCGATAGTTGTACTAATACTTTGACCGCCAATAGTGTATTTTAAACTGCTGTCTATTAATTCTACTTTGATTCCAGAATCTTGGGTTAATAAGGTTGAAGTTCCAGCAAGACTGCTGTTTTTTAACCAAAACTCGATACTAAAATCGCCAGTGGTAATAGCAGGTTTATTTATGGTTGCCGTATTGTTTGAACCGTTAAAAGCGAGTGATACTTCATGTGCCGAAGGACTCTGGTTTTTTTGGATCAAAAATTCAAATTTAGTTACAGTGCCATTGGTTTTAATAGGCTCATTAAATCGTAAAGTTAAATCATCTCCCAAACCTAAGATTCCGTTTTTTGGAGTTGGTGTGCCAAAAAGTACCGGAGCGGTAAGAGCAACCTGTCCTTCTATGATTTTAGATTCGAAGGCAGTTTGGTTATTACAACTAGTGCGAGCTCTTAACTCATAGTTTCCATTGGCTAAACCCAGTGCAGCAATGTCCCAAGCATAATTTAATTCGGTACCAACAATCAATTCTATATTGGTATCTCCACCAGTATAAGCAATAGTGTAATCTTGCTGCGTTTTATAAAATGTTCTTAAACCAATCCAATCTGGTGTACCTTTTAATCGGTACTCTAAATTGATTTTTTGGAAACTGGCAAAACTGGTGTTGAAATCTCCTAACTTGATATTGATAGGTTTAGTAGTTGTCGTAGTAAATGCTGTATTCCTGTTCAATAACCAGTTGTTCGATGGAGATATAATAGCTACTGGAGAACAAGCAGGGACAAAATTAGCCGACACGAGCACATTAGCTGTGGCATTTTCGTCACAAAGAGATTCTAGAGACACTTTGATATTTTTATAGTCAAACTGATCTTGTTTAACTTTCTTGAGTGTCATGGTGTATGAAACCGTTTTTCCAGCTGGAATATTGATAAAAGTTCCATTAGGCTCAATATTGATTTCAGCATTGTCTGGGTTGCTTGCTTGATCTACTACTAATTTAAAAGTAGCATCTTTATTTGCCGTGCTAGTATTACGAAGCTGGAGTATAAATTCGGCATTTCTACCATCATATATGCCAGCAACATCGGATGCGACTACTGTTATTTCAGGTTTTTCTAAAGCAATTGTGGCTACCGTCAAAGGCACACGAGAAGTTTCAGGCAAATCTATAATTGTAGCTGAAGGATTGGTGACATTGGGGTGGGTAGGATTGTAAAAATAAGTGAGTGCTGCTCCTTCATAAGGGCATGAGGTTTGTCCACCTTTAGTGATAAAAACAGGTCCATTGCCATCAAATGCATTGATTACATCAACACTAAATATATTGTTAATGTCATGGTCTTTTAGCGTATAGCTGATGTTTGTGGTTTCGTCACTGCTATCTTCAGAGGAACTGCCATTTCCAGAACCGCTGCTCGTACTGCTTTCCATGCCAAAACCAGTTTCGTTAAAAGTAGCACCTACAGATGCAACAACCGAAGCGTCTAGCTGTAATTCATAAGAATAGGAACTGCTGCTTAAACGTCCAATTTCAAAACTTTTGGTCAGTTCGCCAATACCAGAATCAAAAGAAATGTTTTCATAAAAAGTCTTATTTAATAAATCTTTAAGCTGCTTAGCTGAGTCGGATAAAGTTTTGGTAACCGGGTCTTTTAAACTTTCTATAATGGAATTTAATGATGCTTTTAGTTTGTCTTTATCTTTAAGCGCTTGGTATTTTGTTAATTCATTATTCAGAATTATTTTTCTCCAAAGATTGATTGACGATTTATAAGCACTTTTGCTAAGCACACCATTCTGGTTTTCAACCAAAGCACCAGATTCAATTTGGCTAACAATATCTAAATACTGAGGTATAATTTCATTCAAGATATGATGTTGCGTGTACATAAACACGGTCTTTTCTGGCGATTCATTAAAGTACATCGCTTTATTTACTTTAGGGTATAATTTTGTGGCATTTGATGCCGTTCCAGATGCGTAGGCAACCAAAATTGGTGTTGAATTAACTGTAGTTGAGGTTACTAATTCGTTATAGGTTCCATAAAATTGATTCGCTGACGATCCGATATACAAATCTGCATCACCTCCAACCCAATCCGCTTCATCATTTGTAGAAATCGTTTGATTAAAGCTATAGGTAGTGGATACACTTTTTCCATTGGTGGAAGTTTGTTCGGTACTTATCCCGGTAGTTAAATCGTTGGTGCTTTCTGTTTCCATTACAGGTCCAGCCAAGCCTCCTCCTAAACTCATTTTAAATCCGAGAGAAATAGTAGTATTCAAATCGGTACCATTACTTGAACTGGATGTGTTTTCTTTCGAAAAACTGAAAGAAGATCCCTTTTCAATAGTGGCAGAACTGCCCGAACCTGGAGGGTCTCTTAAAATAATATCCGGTAGTTGTGGACCTGCGGTAACAAAGGTTTGCGAACCATCGGCAACGCCTCCCATCACAATACCATCACTTTTATAACCCGTAAGAGGATAATCCACGCCGTTGGATCGGTATTTTAAATCTAGGGTTCTTTTAAAATTGCTTGCCGCATCAGTGTTAGGTGTTCCTCCTTTAAAGGTGTATATCAATATACTAGGATCAGTGGCCGAAACCACTAATTTTTCACTGTTTTCTAAAGCAAGATTATTGGTTACAATTAATGTTCCACCTTCTACTGGAACCGTGTTCACAACGGGTGACGTTACACTTTTATCATAGTTATAATACAACTCCTGACCTTGAACCTGAATGCTGTAATCGCCAAATTGGGTATAAATTGGCGTGGTTTGCTGCGCTGTTATGTTGAAAGTAGTACCGCCGGAAAGGATCGTTTTGTCAGATGTTTGGCTTAATACCTTTTGTGTTGGTTTTGCGATATACGTAAATTTCAATACTTCCTGATAAGGTTGCCCAATAATGGTATCTTTTCCTTGAACAAACTTTGGATATTGTACCCCTTTTATTGAAGTGAAATTAATGTTTCTATCAGCATCCAAAAGTAGCGTGTTGTTTGGGTTTCTACCACTGGTAAAGGTCAAATCATTTTTAGAGAGCATGTAGCTTAAGGGTAATAAAGAAACACGGTATTCACCTGTATCTACATTGGTTAGAAAGGTAGATTTATATTCTGGTGTAACACTGGTTGCGCCAGTTGGTAAGTAACCAAGAGTTAGTTGTGCTTTACCAATATTGTTTTCAGAAGTGTAAATTGTGGTTCTACTAATGTTGTCTGCATCTTTATACGTATAGGTTTTCTTACCGTCATAACCAAAGCCAATTTTTTTATCAGCTTGCATCGTCCCTCCAACAACCCTACCGATCACTATAACTTTTGTGTTATCTATAAAAGTTATAGGTTCATCTCGATCTTCAAAAAAGTCTTGATACGTATTGCTATAATAGGTTACTCCACTTACTACCGAGCTTTCTTTAGCGGGATATCTTCCTTCGAAATCAAAAGTATGTCCGCTTTTAGTTAAACTAATGGCATGTTGGCCTATTGGCACTTGTAAGGTAAAGCGACCATTAATATCTGTTTGTACGGCTACATTATTTGCGTCAATAGCTTGCACATTATCAATACTTACAAAAGCACCAGGAACAGGTATTTGTGCATATCTATTTAATTTTGTGATTTTTCCTGTAGCATCTTTCTCGGCCCAATATTCTCCTTTTTGGTATTTTACAGTGCCTTTTATGTAGGCATTGTACACTTCATCGTCCTTAATGTCCCCTGTAATTGGAGCGTCAGAAGTAGTGGGGAAAACACCTCTACTGTCGTAAACGGCAATTCCTTTAAATACAAATGAAGATTTATCCGTAAAATCAACTCTATTTACTACCGTAGAACCAACACCTAAAAAGGCTAGTTGCTGAGTAGGATTGAATTCGTGTTTCCCTAAGGAAGGAACGATCGTAAATGAATCGCCATTACCGCTATAAGGCACTGCTGATATCACATAATTCCCAAATTCATCACTTACCCCAAGAACGCCCAATTGACTGCTAGTAGGGATATTGCTAGTATTGTTGTCAAAGCTTGGTGTTTGCGCAGTTGTCAATAAAGAATTGGTAAGTTTGGCATCATTCCCATGAAAGTTAAAACCAGTATGGGCCATGTCATACGCATAATCACCAATTTTCTCATTGGCACTAATATAGGTGTTCAGAAAAGCTTCGTTTCCGTTTAAATAACGACGATAATCTCGTTTGATTTGGGAAGAACTTAATGCTGTTTCCCACACCCTAAATTCATCTAGATAAGCGGTTTTTCCGCCACCCATTTTATAATGAATCCAAGTTTGTGGATGTCCACTAACCGATGTATTTAATTTGATTGTTGTATTTGAAGTTGTAAAAGCAGCGGTTGGGGGCTTACCCGTTAAGGTGTTTTGGGAAAAAATACTATTCATTTTAGCCACATAAGCTGCTGAGATTTCTCGTCCATTGATATAAAGTTCTGGTATTTTATTGTCTCTTATAACCGCGCTAAAATGAGTAAATGAAGTATTTATAGTAGTAATTGGTATTAAAATATCATCACCTTTATTATCGATTTCACCACTTGGCATATAATCACTCAAGGTAATGTTGTGATTTCCTAAGTAGACAGTAAGTATATTTTTACCTCCAACCAAAGCCATTTTAACTTTAAAGTCTAAATTTTCGGTGACATCACTTTCTAATCTGTATAAAGTTAATACATCATTATTAAAAGCAGTTTCAGGTTTTACCCATGTTTGTAAGCTAATGGAGTCTTTTAAACTTTTATTCAATCTCGGTACAGAAATATATCCCGCAGCTGGTACTTTTAACGAACTTCCAAAACTTAGTTTGCTGCCAGTTGGATTGGCAACAACCAAGACATCTTTTACTGGATTTCCACCAGTATAACTCACATTACCGGTGATGACGCCTGTTGGGTTTCTGTAGCCTATTCCTGTTATGTACGTGCTGTAAATAATTTCTAAACCGTCCACTTCAACTCCTTTTGCGGCTATTTTATAACGATATAATTTACCTCCTTCAATATTGGTATCTACAAATGTACCTGCATCTGCGGCTAGTGTTTTTAATGATTTCCCCCAATTTGGATTAGGACTGTCTATGTCTTCTGTGCGATAGACCGATATACTTATAATTTTTTCCCGGTTCATTTTTATATCCCAGTTGATTTCAATTCGATCACTGAAATAACCTTTAGAGACCGTAAAAGCATCCTCAGAAAAAGTATTGTATCGATACCGAATTCCCCAAGGAAAACCTAAATCTTTCGTGTAATTTTGTGTAGGGTTATTGGTATATGGCTTATCAGTCACCCCCATATAAGGCATTCCCACTTGTAAACTTACTCTTTGTATGGTAAATGTTTTGTCTACGCCATTTACCTTTCGCGTTAAGGTGAGATTGAGATTTTCTTTTTCAGAAGCTGCAGCACTAATTACAGTGGCAACCCCTTTTTGTTCTTGACCGAATAGCGTGCTATAGCTTAACAGCAGTAAGCATAGCACATAAATGTATTTCGTCATGTGTAGGTTTTATTAGGATAGTAAGAAATAGGAAAGCAAAGCCAATTAGGATTATATTTTGATAATATAGTTTACACCATAATTGATTGGGCGGGTTTCAGTAATTCCTGTGTTGCCTGTACTACCTGAAACAGAATGGTTGTGATTTCCATCACCTACTATTTGTTTAGATGAATATAGATTGGGTTCCGTCGTATTATTTGAAGTATCAGTGCTATTAGCCGTTGCTGCTCCATCATATTTTAAGGCTCTATTGTAGTCACTATTATTACTATGATCATGGAGGCCATTAGTACTAGTAGTCAGATTTACTGAGTGTAAATGCTGTCCTAAATCATCCTGTTGTACCGCTTTTAAAGCAGGTCCAACTTTACCACTTGCTGCTGTACCAGTTCCACGTAAAAACATTCCATTTAGGTTAGGCGTAGTCGTACTACCTAATAATGCTTTCAAATTAGCTGTATTTGCATTATCGGCAAAAGTACTTCCATTACAAAGCAACCAGCCATTAGGAGCTACAGTTCCTATAAAAGGCATTATAGAGCCAGTAGGTACCCCGTTTTGTGCAAAAATAGCATAAGGAACGGCTTGTAATTTTTCGTTCGAAAAGACCACGCTACCTTGCACCACTTTCAAATAAGCAGATTGGGTGTTGATTTGATTATATTGTAATTGGTCTATATCCAATACATACGAGAATACGCCAAAATTATCAGTTTTTACATTGGCGGTTTTAGTAAGAATAGTTTGCTCACTATTACCAGTACCTAAATAGTAAACGGTAAATACCAATGCCAGCTGATCTATGTTAGCTATTGCGGCATTGGTTTCGTCACGGGCAATTCCTTGGATAGACATTCCTGAAGAAGTTACATTCGTTTGAGCATTGACATTTGTAGTTAAAACAATAGCGATAAAAGCGAAGAGGGTTAGGTAGATTTTTTTCATGGGAGAAAAGAGGGTTTGATTATTTTTCAACAAATAACAATAATACTAGTATACAAACAACATCTTATCTTTACAAAACTTATATTTGTTACACATTTTGATTATTTGACACATGTTTTTAGACCTTATATCGTTATTCGTCGGTTTTTTATGCATTTTGATCGCATGTTTTATGATTTTTAATAAAATTGAAAACCATAAGACGAATATCTATTTTGTGCTTATTTTGTTTATTGTAGGCATACAAAGGTTTATTTACAGCATTGAATTTTTAGGTCTTATAGAAAATTCATATAGCCCATTAAAGAAAAAATTATCTCTAGCTTTGTATATTGTTCCTATTTATTATTTATTCTTTAGAAGATTAATTCAAGGGTACGATCGACTTAAAAACGAACTTTTACATTTTATTTTACCAACACTGTTTGTTTTTGTAAATATGGTATATGAAATCGGCTATATATTCTTTTTTTTCTACTCTACGTTTTACTTTATATTGATTCTTATTCTTTTCAAGAAGTTTATGTATCGAAAAAACACATCAATGCTTGAGATGATTAGTTATAGTCATATAAAGACCTGGTTACTATTAATGATTAGTTTAACTTTTTTATTATTCGTTTATTCTAATTATTTTTTATTAAGCGGAACGAATGCTCAAATGAATTTAGGTTCGTTTTATAGGTATTCATCATTACTGTGGTTATTGCTACTTATTTACATGTTTAAAAATCCAATTGTAATATTCGGAGAACACTATTTGTTGAAAAACATGCATTTAAATGAGTCAACAGAGTTTTTAGTATGGAGTAGAAAGCTTTTAAAGCCAGTGGAAGAAAAAGACAAAGTAGTGTATAGTACTATTTCAAAGAGAATCGATTTCATTATTTCGGATATTCAAATCCTTCAGAAATCAGTCCCTATGTTGACTACGACAACTTTAACCGTAAGTACTTTGTCCAAGAATTTAATAATACCAAAACGTCATTTAGAGTTTGTATTCAAGTACTATTGTCACTATTCCATTAATGATTTTAGTAATCTAGTAAAAATAACTTATGCATTATCACTCATTAAGGAAGGGTATCTTGATAGCTACACAGTGGCCTCATTGGGTGAAAAATGCTTGTTTAATTCACGATTTACATTTTCAAAAAACTTCAAAAAATTTATAGGGATTTCGGTGAGTGATTATATAAATAGCACTGTTAAATCAAAGCTGTTTTCCGTAAGAGCTGTTGTATAATTAATTTGAAAGAAGTCGATGGAAACTGAGATGAAATGGTATGCAATGAGAAATCAAATGATATTAAAAACGATTGTTATTTTGACAGTGCAATTATAAATAGCAAGTAACAGGTTTTGGCTAAAAGTAATGTCATCAATTGTGGAACTTTATAATGCTGTTCATGAATCTGTAGTGAAATGGTATATGAGGTAAAAATAAAGTCCCGATCTATAAGATTAGATTGGGACTTTTTATTTCTTTAGAAACTTGTTAGTTTTTTTAAATCTTTAATCGTTTCAGTTGGGTCAGCGGCCTTAAACACATAACTTCCTGCTACTAGAACATCTGCTCCAGCTTCTACAAGTTGTTTTGCATTTTTATTGGTAACACCACCATCAATTTCAATAATAGTATTAGCTCCTTTTCGCTTGATAAGTTCTTTTAACTTTCTTACTTTATCATAAGTGTTTTCTATGAATGATTGTCCGCCAAATCCAGGATTCACACTCATAATACAAACTAAGTCAATGTCATTAATAACATCTTCGAGTAAATCAACACTAGTATGCGGATTTAGAGCAACTCCAGCTTTCATTCCTTCGGCTTTAATCGCTTGCAATGTTCTATGTAAATGAGTACATGCTTCATAGTGTACACATAAGATATTTGCTCCTAAGTCTGCAAAAGTTTTAATGTAACGATCTGGGTCGATAATCATTAAATGGACATCTATTGTTTTTTTTGCATGTCGTGAAATAGCTTCAAGTACCGGCATTCCAAAAGAGATGTTAGGTACAAAAACTCCATCCATGATATCAATGTGGAACCAATCGGCCTCACTATTATTAATCATTTCGATATCCCGTTGCAGGTTAGCAAAATCGGCAGCCAAAACTGAAGGTGCAATAAGTGTATTTTTCATAGTAGTTGTAATAGGTGTTGTTTTTGCAAAGATAGTTTTTAAAAATAAAATCACTTTAAGATAAATAGGATTTTAAAATAATAAAATTTTGAAAAGGCATTAAAAGCAGTAAGGGTATTCAAAACAAATTTATGTTCTAAATACCCTTACTGCTTTTTTATAAATTGCAATTTATATCTTATGGCAATTTGGAGAAATTAAGTTTTTGTATATAAGTCTTTAATTCTTCTAATGGCATTTTATTACCTTCGAGGCTCACCTGATATCTATCATTATAAATGAAAGTTATCGAAGATCTCTTATATGAATCAGGATTAGTGTCGTTTTCTGTTATGGATCTAACACCATTGATTACCTCTGTTTTTTTAGTTTTAGTACCCTCAATTGATTCTGTGTCCATGGCAATTGACATATGAGTTATTGCTATTAATGCACTTCCTGATTCACCTGCTCCATCAAAAATAGAGATTTTTACATTCTTATCATTGCTGTCTCCATATGTTGCGTCAGAGGAGCTTAACCCCGCCATTGAGGCATTCCCTGCGTTAAAACTGCTTCTTTTCAGATTTCCTAATTCTTCAGTAAGCACCTGCTTGAATACTTCGTTAGAAACGGGTTTAATTTTTTTTAATTTTTCAGTTTGCTTTTCATACTCTTTCATCGAGTCTGCAGCTTTATTCAGTTTGTTAACATTTTGTACAGCTTCTATTAAACTAGGCTCTTCTTTTTTTACTTCATTATCTTTACAAGCAATTATACTTAGCAAAGTAAGAGCTATAATAAGTTTTTTCATATCAGATTTTTTGGTTTTAAAATTTAAAGATATAAATTAATGTGTTTGATATTAGTGTTACCTGTTAATTTATTTTTATCTAATTGTTGAGTTTGTGTATGGAATTACTGTGGTCTGTCTTTATTTTTGAAGGAGTTTGATGAGCTTAATTTTCAAAATCCGAGCTTAAAAAATAGAGGCAACACACTTGTAATGTTGAATAGTAAAGTTTGAGCATCTAAAAAACTAATTTAAAATAAAAAACTCCGGTAATCAGCCGGAGTTTCAATCATCAATCAAAAAACGAACAGTCAATCAAACTGTTGTTCATTTTGAATTAAAATGTTTAATAGTTTAAAGATTTTAATTGGGGAATATTTTTAACCTAGGTAGGTTTTTAGTATTTTACTTCTAGAAGTATGTTTCAGTCTACGGATTGCTTTTTCCTTGATTTGACGCACACGCTCACGTGTTAGGTCGAAAGTCTCTCCAATTTCTTCAAGAGTCATTGGGTGTTGGTCACCAAGTCCAAAGTACAAACGAACTACATCAGCCTCTCTTGGAGTCAATGTTTCTAATGAACGTTCGATTTCAGTACGTAAAGATTCGTGGATTAATTCTCTATCTGGATTTGGAGATTCACCTGAACGTAATACATCGTAAAGGTTAGAATCTTCTCCTTCAACAAGAGGTGCATCCATTGATAAGTGACGACCAGAGTTTTTCATAGACTCTTTTACGTCATTTACTGTCATGTCAAGTTCTTTTGCAATTTCCTCAGCAGAAGGTGGACGCTCGTTAGACTGCTCTAATAACGCATACATTTTGTTGATTTTATTGATAGAACCAATTTTATTTAAAGGCAAACGAACGATACGAGATTGTTCTGCCAAAGCTTGTAATATTGATTGACGAATCCACCATACAGCGTAGGAGATGAATTTAAAACCACGCGTTTCATCAAAACGTTGAGCTGCTTTGATAAGACCTAGATTTCCTTCGTTAATTAAATCAGGAAGTGTTAATCCTTGATTTTGGTATTGTTTTGCTACCGAAACAACGAAACGTAAATTTGCTTTTGTTAATTTTTCAAGGGCTTTTTGATCCCCAGCTTTAATCTTTTGTGCTAATTCTACTTCTTCGTCAGCGGTAATAAGGTCAACTTTTCCAATTTCTTGTAAATATTTGTCTAATGAAGCAGTTTCACGATTAGTTACCTGCTTGGTGATTTTAAGTTGTCTCATGATTTTTGTGTCCTCAGTTTTTAAGTGTACAAGTAGTTATACGTATGAAGTTGCAAAAAAGTTACAAAAGAGTGAATTTATTTTACATTAAATGTTTCTTTAAGTGAAATTGCCTTTCCAGTTTCTGTAAAACCTTCAATGGTAACTTCAAATGTGCCTGTAACATCTGATGTGTAGAATGAAATCTCTTTGTTGAGATCAGCTGCAGGTATCCATGAAAGCTGATTTCTATAATCGGGAATTCTTTCATTTTTTTTGATATCTGAATAATCAATTTTATTGTACTGTTTTTTAATTGAAGGCCTTTGGGTTGATGGTTTCAAAATATAGCTTTCTTTTATATCACTTGTAAATTGATTGTTGGTAGTGGTAAAGCTGATTAACCCATTAAAAAAACGAGGGCCTATATAATATGTTCCCGCAATAACACTAATCTTATAGATATTTTTCATGTTGTAATTAAAGAGTTCGTTTACATTTTGTAAAAGCAAACCATCAATTAACACTAATGCCGGCTCAGGTAATTGTGGATATACAGTATAATCATTTACATGTAAAGAGTAATTGTTGTTCTTATTCTTATAATATAGTTCTTTAGTGATCTCTGTGAGGTTTTCTTTTAATGTTGGAAATCGGGTGAAATCATCAAGGATATACTCTTTTGCAAGGGGGTAGTAAAATGGATTTGAATCATTTAGTGTGCTGATACTATCTTTGCTTCTTTGATAATAGGCGTTTTCAATCTGGTTTGTTATAGAGCGGTCTAATAATGTTTGTTTCAGGTTAGCTGATAAGGTAAAATCAGACTGAATACTTAATTTAGAATAGTCAGGGTTATTGGGTTTGTCAAGCTCAATGGTATAATTATCTGTATGTTCGTTTATTACCTGCATAACTATATTAGGATTATAGTAGGCCTTGTTTAGGTTAAAAATAAAATGCCCCGTTTGATCTGTTTCTACAATTTTAAAAGCAGCCGATTTTCCAGGCAGTGACAATGCAATAGTTATGTTTTGAAGATTGTCAGATTCTTTTACTGATACTACTCTTCCAGAAATCATTTCTCCGCGAAGTTCAGGTAGTATTATCTTTTTTTGAGCGTCTAGCTTATCTGGGTTTGTGGTAGCGGAGACTTTAGTAAATTCATTTGCAGTAGTCTGATTTACTGTAGGTAGTTCATCTACTTTTCTAACAGAAAGCGAATAACTTCCACTTTCGTTATTTATAATTGAAGGGGTGATTTTTACAGTAACTCGTTCTCTATTAGTATAAGTTTTTTTGTTTAGTTCTATTCCTCTTTTTTGACTTGCTGATGATTCTTGATAAATTGTATTTTTTGCAATTGTTAAGCTATCTGAATTTTTCTGACTTAGCTTATTTGTTGAAAAGCCAGTTTCATTTGTTTGATATGGATTTATAATTTTTATGTCTATTTGCAACATTTTTGAAACGGGTAAATTTAGCATCCAACTTGTATAGCCAATTAGTTTGTAATTCCCGGTCTGTAGAGTTGTAGGTATAAAGTAATCTCCTTCGCCCGTTGCGTCTTCTAGGAATATTTTGTCCTTAAATACAGAGTTATTATTGTTGTCTATAAGTTCAACATAGGCTAATTTGCTAACTAGGCTAGGCGTTTTATCTGTGGTTTTTATACAATAGAGCTTATAAAATAGGGTTTCACCAGAAACGAGTGTAGTTGTATTTATATGTATAAATAGTGTCTCATCTACGGTGATTACTTCTTGCGCTATAGTTAATTGTGTATTAATTAATACAAACAATAGGATTAGGTGCTTTAATTTGTCCAAAATGATGGTATTTTATTAGATGAAAATGATGTGCAATCTCCGCATTCTACAGGGGTTAAAATATAATTCGAGCTTTCATTAGAAATATAACTCATTAAGTTATTTTGGATGTTATAGATCATGCTAGGTCCTGAACAGTCAATTCCTCTAAAGCAGAAGAAAAATGGTATGTTATCACATTCAACAATGTAAGGAGGTTTTGGTTGGCTAGGGAATAAGTCATTGTAATTGAAAAAGATTCTTTTAGAAGAAGTAGATACAACATCAAAATAGCCAATAACTTTCGTGTTAGAATCGCTAATGCATCTTATATTACCGGTTATTACACCTGGTTGTTTTGGAGATAAAACGCTTGAAGAGCTCGATATATCTCTCATCACTTTATGGAAATTATAAGCTTCTAAATTTTCTACGTATTGTTTAACTAAGATGCTATATCTTTCTCCTATGATATAATTATTTTGATTTATGAATCTAATTGGGAGGTTTGCTCTGTCTTCTGTTTGGTCATTTGTATTTAGTAATATAATATCTGTTGAGTTTTTAGTTAAATAACAAATCCTTGTATTTATTGAGTTGGGTATCAGTTGTATAGATTCGGGTCCAGTTGCTGTTAGTTTCAATGAGGACCATCTTGGCGCTACAATTTTATATGTTTCTTCATATTCATAGCGGTAATATTTTGAAGTGTTTGTAGGGTCGTAACTGTTAACATTAATTTGGACACCAATTTCATTGTCTTTATTTGTAGTAATGGTTGGGATAATGCTTCCTATGGGAGTGACCGTTGTTAGAGTTTCTGGAGTCGATTGATATACTTTACCGTCAGTAGTTTTAATTTCTAAGGTATATTCTCTATTGGGCAAAATTTGAAAAACAGATTGGGATATGTAAATGCCAGATTTTTCATTAAATTTATATTGGTTATCGAGATTGTCTTTAAGGATGACTATGGCATCTTTTTCGGTTTGCACTCCATCATCTTCAAATCGAGCAGTTTTAGAAATTTTTATTTCTTGATTTTTAAGCTCATTTGTTAAAGTAGCCTCGACAACAATTGCTTCTTCGTATGTATTAGTTAGTAAGGGGTATGTTTCAGTACAGCTACTAAAAATGGTTACTAATAGAAGTAACAATAATATAGATTTAAGGTTGTATATTTTCATTTCTTTAAAATCGTTTGATGATTAAAATTTAAAATTATAAGTAATACTTGGTACAGGTATTGAAAAAATAGATGTTTTATATCCTTTTACCTCCCCGTTTTTGTCAGTATTAAAATAAATTGAATACGGATTACTTCTTCCTAAAACATTATAGACGGATATATTCCAAAAACTATGCGCTAGCTTTTTTATTTTATGATTCCCTTCGATATTTATACCTATATCTAGACGGATGTAATCAGGGATTCGGTATTGATTTCTGTCACTGTATAAAGTGTAGTCTGAGTTGCCATAATGGAAGGTTCCTATGGGATAGGTTATTGGTCTTCCAGTTTGGTATAAAAAGTTAGTCGATAAGCTATAACGTTTTGTGAATTTATAATTTAAAACGGCACTTAAATCATGAGGCTTGTCAAAATTGGCAGAAAAGTAGTTGCCATTGTTTACTGTTTCAGAGCTAAACTCACTGTCAAGTTGGATAAAAGTTCGAGAGTAGGTATATCCAATCCATCCATTTAAACGGCCTAATTGTTTTTTTAATAACAACTCAATTCCATAGGCTCTTCCTTTACCCTGCAACAATTCTGTTTCAACATTTTCGTTTAATAATAATTGAGCACCCACTTTATAATCAAGAATGTTTTCAGACGTTTTATAATAGCCTTCTAAGCTAAGTTCAATATCGGCAGTATTTATGTTTTTATAAAGTCCTAGCGAAAATTGTTTTGCGCTTTGTGGTTTGACATTGGTATCAGATAATTTCCAAGTATCGGTTGGTGATTGAGTAGTATTGCTTGATAGAAGATGGATGTATTGTCTGGTCATGTCATAACCTGCTTTAATCGAAAAGTCATCAGTGATAAAGTAGCGTGCTGCTAAACGGGGCTCTATTCCGCCATAGGTTTTTATAAACTCATTATTATTGTAATGTTTAGTTCCTATTGCTGTTTCATCACTCAAAGGTAGACCTTGCTGATATATATTTACATCTGCTTCTCCCATGGAGGCATAAAAAGAATATCTTAATCCTAAATCGATTAGTAATTTTTTACTTATTTTATAACTGTCAGATAAATAAACGGCAGATTCTAATGCCTTTTCTTTTGCAATGTCTGTCGAAATCAAAGTCGCATCTGGATTTGTGGGATGTTGATAACCTGGAGAGATATTATATAATTTACTTGATATTCCGTAAGAAATCGTGTGTTGTTTGTTAAGGGAATAATTGAGTTTTAACATCAATTGTGATTCATTTACTTTGTATCCAAAATCAAAATCGTTGGTGTTGTTTGAGTTGTAGTCAATATTAAACTTGTATTCACTATTTGTAAAAATTAATGCAGCTTTGTTTCTCTTGTTAAAATCATGGTCCCATTTTACAGATGCAAGTCGATTACTGTATTTATAAACAGAATCAGAACTAATGCTAAAACGGTCATGACTATAGTAAAGAGTTGTCTCAAGGGAATTGTTTTCATTGAGAGTATTGTTGTACTTAAGAATTCCGTCATAAAAACCAGCTTGACTGTTTTTCAAATCTTCATCGTCTAAAGATTTTAATATCCAATCAGAGTAGGTGGCCCTTGCTCCAAGAAGAATACTAGACTTTCCTTTTGTTATAGGAGTACCAATAGTTAGATTTGATGTTATGGGACCTATGGCTCCTTCACCAGAGAATTTATCTGGATCGCCATTTTTTGTTGTAATATCGAATACTGAAGATAATCTACCTCCAAACTCTGCTGGAATACTTCCTTTATAGATTTCAGCTTTTCGAGCTGTATAGGGATTTATAGCAGAGAAAAATCCTAAAAAATGTTGCGGATTATACATTACTGCATCATCTAATAGAATTAAGTTTTGGTCTTCTTTTCCTCCTCTTACATTAAATCCAGCAGAACCTTCTCCAGTAGTTTTTATTCCAGGGAAAGTAGTTGCTATTTTTAAAATATCTCGTTCTCCCAGTATTAGTGGAACATTTTTCATAGCTACTAAATCGATGGAAACCAGTCCTGAAATAACAGTTTCTGTAGTTTTTGCCCTTCCGTTTTTTACGATTACTTCATCTAATAAGTTGGTGTCTTCTTGAACTTCTATATCAAGCAATCCATCGTTATAAACCATTACTGTTTGCGTAATGTTTTTGTAGTTTATTGATTTTATTTCTATAATATTAATACCTATCGGGACTTGTAATGTATAATAGCCTTGATTGTCACTTGTAGCACTTATATTTTTCCCTTTTATGTTTATGTAGACATTTGGCTCAGGTTTATTAGTAGCTCCATTTTTTATATATCCAGATAAAGTGCAATTTATCTTGTTTGTTATGTCAGATTCTTTACCGATAAATTTAATAGATGCGTTTCTTTTTGAACCAAAATTCTTAATTGAATCATACTGCTTATAAAATATTGGGTTTTGGAACCCTTTGTCACTCGCTTTGTCTGAGCTACTTGAATTTGAAGTAGCAAAATAGTTTGACGGTAGACTATCGTGAATTCGGTTATTGTTTGTTAATATTATTTTCTGGTCAAGAATCAGAAAATTAATATTTGTAGTGCTAAATGTTTTATCCAGTAACTCTTCGATAGAAATGTTAGTATAGCTGGCAGTTACTAATTCCTTATTTGCTTGGATCCATTCTGGTTTAAAGTAAAATTTGTAAGAGGACGAATTTTCAATAGTTTGAATGATGGTTGTCAAGTCAGAATTTTTAAATTCAAATGAGAATTTATCTTTTGTTTCCTGAGCAAGGACTATTTGATTGGAAATCAGAATAAATATTATTAACAGCAGTTTTCTCATTGGTTCATTTGGTTGTATTGGTTTGAGAAATATTAATATATTTCATTAGATTTATGATAAATTGACTGTAGTCAGCTATTTTCAAATTTCTATGCGTTGAGTAAAAATCATTAATTCCTTTTTTTTGGTGTGGAAAGATTTTTATGATATCGTTTTTGCTGTCTGTGTTGTAAAAAACATTTTCAAAGGAGATGAAAAATTGATTGTCTTCTGGAAAATTATAATACACTCCATCATCATTTATTCTTTTAGCAAGTTTTTTTTGATGTTTTATATAAAAGTTGAAATTGTCATTAATCCTTTCTAGTTGATAATAGCCGGTCGTTAATTGAGCTAAGGAAGATTCATTTTGATTGATTTTAACGAAGTTTTTATTATTGAGATAAAAAGAGTCTATTTTATCTTGTATGAGGGTTATACCAATATGTTCAGACTCTCCGTAGGGATTTAATATTAGTTCATCTTTGTAAATATTATATTTAATATTTACGTTGTAGTAATTTTGTCCCTCATAATTGATGTTACCAATAGTGTATTTATTAGTAGTAAGGTACATGTTATTTGTTCCAATTGTTTTATAAGTATCGGTATAGAACGGTCCATTATTTATATCTAAATTTTTCCGACCTACTATGTTGTCAAACCAATTGTGTAGCGATTCTTCTTGGTTTGTCTGACTATTTGCTATAAAAGTATTACAAATTAGAGATAATAAGAAAACAGAACGTAATCGATTTAGGAATTTTAAAATTGCCATACGTATTTTTAATTTGTTGAAAAGAAAGGTTTTTAACAAATATATAAGTATTTTCGGAATTTTGTGATATTTTTTTATTTCTTTTTTTTAAAACAAAAACCCCATTTCAAATGAATGAAATGGGGTTTTTTATAAATAAACCTTTAGTAAACTAAGATCTGATTACTCTTTTCTTTCCTCACGTGGAGGTCTTGGCAAAAGTGCTTTTCTTGACACTTTTTCTTTTCTTGTTTTTGGATCCATACCTAAGTATTTCACTTGAAAAACATCGCCCATGTTGACAACGTCAGAAACATTTTCTGTACGTTCCCATGCTAGCTCAGATACGTGAAGCAATACTTCATTTCCTGGAGCTTCTAGGTATTCTACTACTGCACCAAAATCAAGCATTTTGATTACTTTCACATCATATGCTTCATTCATTTGTGGTTTGAAAGTGATCGACTTAATTTTAGCCAATACTGCTTCAATTCCAGCAGGATCTGTTCCTAGAATTTCAATAACTCCTTCTTCAGTAGTTGGATCTTCATTGATAACAATTGTTGTTCCAGTTGTTTTTTGTAATTCTTGAATCACTTTTCCACCAGGTCCAATTAATGCTCCAATAAAAGCATTAGGAATTCTTCTAGTAATAATTTTTGGAGCGTAAGCTTTAACATCGTCTTTTGGAGTTGCCAAAGTTTCGATTAGTTTTCCAAGGATATGTAAACGACCATCACGAGCTTGCGCTAATGCTGCTTCCATAATCTCGTATTTCAAACCGTCAATTTTGATGTCCATTTGACAAGCTGTAATTCCTACAGAAGTACCAGTTACTTTAAAGTCCATATCTCCTAAGTGATCTTCATCACCAAGAATATCAGACAATACAGCATAACGATCTCCGTCAGTAATTAATCCCATAGCGATTCCAGAAACTGGACGAATCATTTGAATACCAGCATCCATCAAAGATAGAGTTCCAGCACAAACTGTTGCCATAGAAGAAGAACCGTTAGATTCTAAGATTTCAGAAACCACACGGATTGTATAAGGACAATCAGCAGGAATCATATTTTTTAACGCTCTTTGCGCTAAGTTTCCGTGACCTACTTCTCTTCTTGAAGTTCCTCTTAAAGGACGAGCTTCACCAGTTGAGAAAGGAGGGAAATTATAGTGCAAGTAGAATTTTTCTTCACCTTGTTGAGATGGAGAGTCAATTTGGTTAGCTTCTCTAGATGTTCCTAAAGTTGCTGTAGCCAATGCTTGAGTTTCTCCACGTGTAAACAATGCAGATCCGTGTACAGATGGTAAGTAATCTACTTCACACCAGATATCTCTGATCTCTGTAGTTTTTCTTCCGTCTAAACGTGTTCCTAAATCTAAGGTTACGTTACGAACTGCTTCTTTGTTAGTTTTCTTGAAGTATTTAGAAACTAATTCTCCATCTACTGCTAATTCTTCTTCAGTAAATAAAGCTTTAACTTCTTCTTTCACTTCGTCAAATGCCGCTGTACGTTCTTGTTTAGAAGAACCTTTGCTTGCAATAGCGTAGATTTTATCGTAAGATGCTGCTTTTACTTTAGCGTAAATAGCTTCATCTTCTCTTTCTCCTTCGTATGTACGAACTTCTTTTTTACCAAAAGCAGCTTGCAAACGCAGTTGAGCCGAAATTTGGTTTTTGATATGTCCGTGAGCAAATTTAATTGCTTCTACCATTTCCGCTTCTGAAATTTCTTTCATTTCACCTTCTACCATTGCGATAGAATCCATAGACGCTCCAATCATCATATCGATGTCAGATAATTCTAATTGAGCACGGCTTGGGTTGATGATGAATTGTCCATCAACTCTACCAACTCTAGCTTCAGAAATTAATGTTTCAAAAGGAATGTCAGATAATGCTAAAGCTGCTGATGCTGCTAAACCTGCTAATGCATCTGGCATTACATCTTCGTCATGAGACATTAACTGAATCATAACTTGCACTTCTGCATGGTAGTCATTTGGGAAAAGCGGACGTAAAACACGGTCTACTAAACGCATTGTTAATACTTCGCTATCACTTGGTCTTGCTTCTCTCTTGAAGAAACCACCAGGAAAACGTCCTGCTGCAGCAAATTTTTCGCGGTAATCTACCGTTAAAGGTAAAAAGTCAATACCAGGACTTGCTTTTCTTGAAGATACAACTGTACCTAAAATAACAGTTTTCCCTATTCTTATTAATACAGATCCGTCAGCTTGTTTGGCTAGACGACCTGTCTCGATTGTGATGTTTCTTCCATCACCTAAATCGATAGTTTCTACAAATAATTGTGGAATCATAAATTTAATTTTTTAGTTAAACATGGGTTTTAGTTGTGTTGTAGTTGTTGTTTTGCGTAGTTAATGCCTAAAACCCAATGAAAAACCAAACTTTTTTTATTATTATATATAAAACAAAAAGAGGCACTCTCGCGCCTCTTTAATGTATTGATTATTTTCTGATACCCAATACTTTGATAATCTCACGATATCTGTTGATTTCTTTCTTTTTCAAGTAATCCAACAAAGATCTTCTTTTTCCAACTAGCAATACTAGTGAACGCTCTGTGTTATAATCGTGACGATTTTTTTTCAAATGTTCTGTTAGGTGGCTAATTCTGAAAGTGAACAAAGCAATTTGAGCTTCTGATTTTCCTGTGTTTGTTTTTTCTCCGTGTTTTGCGAAGATTTCTTCTTTAATCTCTTTAGTTAAATACATTCCAATATTTGTTTAATGATTTTTATGTATGTCTCACAGCTATTGTAAGACGGGTGCAAAAGTACTATTTATTTTGGAGAAATCTAAAACAAATTTAATAATTAATATTATTTTGCAATTGTAATAGGAAGGGAGTAGAGAACTCTTACAGGTATTCCTCTGGTTATTCCCGGAATCCATTCTTTGTAATTATTTAAAACTCTAGTTGCCTCTTCATCTAACCCGTAGCCAAGGCCTCTTATAATTTTGACTTCAACGATACTGCCATCCGTTTCAATTACAAATGTTAAGTATATTTTTCCATAAACTGTGTTTCGAGCAACTTTTGGAATTCTCATTGTTCTTCCAATATAGCTATAGAAATTTTTCATTCCTTTTTTTGGTACAGGAGCTTGGTAAACTGTTTTATAAGTGTGTTCGGTATTTGATGAGTCAATACTTGTTCCTGATATTAATTTGTTGTTTTCATAGCTTTCGACGTAAGTATAGTTTGGTTTTTTGCTGCGTCCTTTCCAAATTCCATCATGAAATCCATTTTTTATTTTTCCACCTTCGAAAAATCCATCATTTAAATCTTCATAATCTCCATTGCCATCAATGACTGTTTGAACATTTTCTGTATTCCAGAATTGATTAACTTTAGAATCGGAGCTAGTCTCTTTTTGATTTTCTGGATATTGAATTTCAGATTTGGTTTGTCCGTTCTCATACCATTTGTACTGTTTTCCGCTTGGTCTAGATTTTATATAATTTGAAACTGTTTTTTTATTGCCGTTTTCATAGTAATATACAAACTGTCCCTCTTTTATTAAATAGTCTTTATTGCTAGATGTTCCAGCCATTTCTAAAGCTCCTGACTTATAATAATTAAGAATTTTGTAAGTATTCTTGTCAGTATAATAGTCCTTTTATAATTCTATAATAGCTATAATTATCTTCTGTTGATTCTTTCCAGATAGAATCATAGTAAACAATTTTACTAACTGGAGTTTGTGAGAATGATAAAAGGGGAATTAAAAATAATAAAGCGGGATGTAAATTTGATTTCATAAATGTTTTTAATAAAGAAATAAATTTAATACTATTAGTACAACTTAGCAATTTCTTTATTTACAGATTCTAAAAAGCGTTCGTCAGCTTCAGTGAATGGATCAATAACATGACTATCTATGTCGATTTGACCAATATTCTCTCCGTTTACAAACAAAGGGACTACGATTTCTGATTTTACCGTAAAACTGCAGGCAATATAATTGTCTTGAGCCGCAACATCTGGAACGACAAAATTGTCATTAGAAACTGCAACTTGTCCGCAAATTCCTTTTCCGAAAGGGATTACTGTATGGTCCGTTTCTGCTCCTACATAAGATCCCAGATGAAGTGTTTGGGTTTCTTGGTTTGCAAAGTAAAACCCAACCCAGTTGTAATATTCTACATTGTCCTTTAATAGTTGACAAACGGATAAGAGTTTTTCGTCTCTAGAAAGACTAGTATTTAATGTAATTGCAGTTACCTTTGGTTGTAATTCCTGAAATGTCATATTTTCTGATTTTTATACAAAAGTATTTAAAGTCCCGTTTAAAAATTATATAAATTTGTTAAAAAATAGATTTTGAAAAAACATTTTATTCATTACAAACCTTTCTTACTTTTTTTGAGCAAGTTTTTTTTTACTTTTATAATTCTTACAGTGCTGTACCAAGTTTTTTTGAGTAGTTTCGAAGATAATAGGATTGATTCTGTTACTAAATTAGTAGCGAGAAATACGGAACAGTTGTTGGGCTTATTTCATGCTGATATAACTATAGAAGAAAATACAGCGGAAACATTTATTAAATTAATTTATAATAATAGGTACGTTGCCCGGATTATAGAAGGGTGCAATGCTATTAGTGTTATTATTTTATTTATTGCATTTGTTGTTTCATTCTCAAGAAAGTTGAAGCCTACTTTACTTTTTATTTTTGGTGGAAGTGTAGTGATTTATATATTAAATGTGATACGAATTGCTTTACTGACGGTCTTAATTTATTATTTTCCAAAGCAAGAATCTTTGCTACACGGCGTGTTGTTTCCTCTATTTATTTATGGCGTAGTTTTTATCTTGTGGGTAATTTGGGTGCGTAAATTTTCATTATATGCTAAAAAAGATGCTGTTGCATAAGTTAAGAATTGTTTTGGGGTTAGTGTTTGTCGTTTTGCTCGCTGTGGTGCGGGCTTACGAATACCAATTGTTTTACGACCCTTTTTTGAATTATTTTAAAAGTGATTTTAATACTTTGCCATTACCTTCTTTTGATTCTTTTCAGTTAACTATGGGACTGCTGTTTCGTTACGGGTTAAACACAGCTTTGTCGCTAGGTTTAATTTATGTACTTTTTAAAGATAGTGGGATGATTAAGTTTGCTTCGATGCTGTATGCCTTTTTCTTTCTAGTTTTAGTTTCCTTATTCTACATCATAATTTATTTCTATGGGGCTCATAATAATCTGATGCTTTTTTATGTCCGCCGATTTCTTATTCAGCCTATTTTTGTGATTTTGTTTATCCCAGCATTTTATTATCAAAAGCTAAGTAGATAGTTTTGTTGATTCTTATAAAAATTAAAAATCTGCAAATATTTTAAAGCATCTTAAGTTAGATTTTTTTAAATATTTGCAGATCCTCATACAATTGATGTGTTTTTATTATCTATTTCTTTGCTTTCCAGTAATGCCTTAAATCTAATGTATAAGGATATTCAGGATTAATAAGCTCTATAGGAGTGTCAGGTTTAAGTTCTGATTTAGATTCTACTAAAAATCTAGAAGTCGCGGCTTGATTTGATATTGCTTCTGTTCCTATTTCTGCAATAGTTGTAGAAGGTGTGTGGCCAAAATCCCAAAAACGGCTCATTTTTCTTGATTCTGCTTCAAAGCTATTTACAGGGTAGGTGTCAAAACTTCTTCCTCCAGGATGATTGACAAAATAAGTACAACCACCAATAACTTTATTATTCCAAGTGTCAACTAAGTCAAAAACTAGCGGTACGTCAATACCAATATTTGGATGCAATGCGGATGGTGGATTCCAGGCTTTGTAGCGAATTCCAGCTACGTACTCTCCTTTTGTTCCTGTGCTCCTTAATGGAATTCTACATCCTTTACATAATAAGATATGGCGGTCAGGTACAATTCCAGAGACTTTAACTTGCAAACGTTCTAATGAAGAATCTACAAATCGTGAAGTTCCCGTGCTAGAAAGCTCTTCTCCAAGTACGTGCCAAGGCTCTATTCCTAATCGGATTTCTAATTGAACATTATCAATCGTAACATTACCATGATGTGGGAATCTAAATTCGAAAAATGGGTCAAACCAAGAAATGTCAAAGTTATATCCAGAATCTTTTAGATCGTTCACCACGTCAATCATGTCTAAATAAGCGAAATGAGGAAGTAAAAATTTGTCATGCAACTCAGTTCCTCAACGAATTAGTTTTTTCTCGTAAGGTTCTTTCCAGAATTTAGCAACTAATGCACGAACTAATAAATTTTGAACTAAATTCATATGTTTGTGTGGTGGCATATCAAAAGCGCGTAACTCTAAAATACCCAATCTTCCCGTTGATGAATCTGGCGAATATAATTTATCGATACAAAATTCAGTTCTATGCGTGTTTCCCGTGATGTCAGTTAATAAATTTCTAAAAATTCGATCCACCATCCAAAAGGGAACTTCTTTGTCTTTTGGAATTTGTTCAAAGGCAATTTCCATTTCGTATAGCTTCTCATCTCTTCCTTCATCTATTCGAGGTGCTTGACTCGTAGGTCCAATAAAAGGGCCTGCGAATAAATAGCTTAAAACGGGATGATGTTGCCAATACGTTATTAAGCTTCGTAATAAGTCAGGTCTTCTTAATAACGGACTGTCTTCTGGCTTTTCAGCTCCTAATGTTACGTGATTTCCTCCACCAGTTCCGGTATGACGACCATCAACCATGAATTTATCTGTTCCTAAACGACATAAAAAGGCCTCTTCATATAAAGCAGAAGTGTTATCAACTATTTCTTGCCACGTTTTTGCGGGATGCACATTCACTTCAATTACACCAGGATCTGGAGTAACCATCATTTTCTCAACTCTATAATCGGTTTTAGGTTGGTAACCTTCAATTCGTACTGGCATTTGTAATTTTTCTGCCGTAATTTCTATTGAAGTAATTAAGTCGATATAGTCTTCTAAATAATCGGTTGGCGGTAGAAAAACATATAGCATTCCATCACGTTCTTCTATACACATTGCTGTAATAAAAGTGTCAACTTCAAATACGGTTTCGTCTTTTTCTTCGCTCTTTTTCTGCTTCTCTTCTTTTTTGGATAAAACTCTTTTTGCTGCTTCAAATAGTTTCGAAATAGTTCCGTAACGTTTTTTCACCTTTTCATCATAATCACCTAGAGCAGGTAAATCTTCAAATAAGCTTCTGTCTACAACAATTTCTCTCTTGTTTTTAGAAGTTTTTGGAAGCGAGTCTAATGGTAAACGCAATCCAATTGGGGAGTTACCAGGAACTAAAAAACAATTTCCTCTTCTAAATTCCCAAGCACAGCTTTCCCAATTGTCAGCGACATGGTCCTTTCTTATTGGCAGAACAAATCCTGCTGGATTATTCAAGCCTTTTTCTAAAAGCATCGCTAGCTTGTGTCTTTCTACAGAATCTTTTAAATTTACTTTTAAAGGGTCTATATTAACAGGAAGTTTTCCTTCTTCTAAAGCCCAATAAATTGGGTCTTCATAAGTTGGAGTTACGTTTTTAGGATCAATTCCTAAATGTTTAGTAAGTTCAGTTGCAAATTTTTCAGCATCATGAAAGGTGAATTTTGTATCTCCTTCTTTTGCTACTAAAGCATCATTTTTCCATAACGGCAAACCGTCTTTTCTCCAGTATAATGCATATTGCCAACGAGGGAATAATTCGCCGGGGTACCATTTTCCTTGTCCAAAATGGATAAACCCTCCGTGGGCGAATCGCTGTTTTAAACGAAGTGCTAAGTCATAAGCTAGTTTTCGTTTCAGTGGCCCATCTGCAGCAGTGTTCCATTCAGCACCTTCAAAATCATCAATAGAAACAAAAGTGGGTTCTCCACCCATGGTCAAGCGTACATCACCTTCAATTAAATCTTTTTCAACATCATTTCCTACTTGCATAATGTCTTCCCATTGCTTGTCAGAATAGGGTTTTGTTACGCGTGGATCTTCATGTATACGGGTTACTGTGTTTTCAAAATCAAAGCTAACTTCACATTTTTCTGTCGCACCAGTTACAGGCGCTGCACTTTCATAATGAGGTGTGCAACACAATGGGATATGTCCTTCACTTGCAAAAAGGCCGGAAGTTGGATCAAGCCCAATCCATCCAGCACCTGGTAAATAGACTTCAACCCAGGCATGTAAATCTGTAAAATCTTTTTCAGGTCCAGAAGGTCCGTCTAGAGATTTAACATCTGGAGCTAATTGTACAATATATCCAGAAACAAATCGTGCAGCTAATCCAAAGTGGCGTAAAACATGAATCAATAACCAAGCAAAATCTCTGCAAGATCCGCTCTTGATTCGTAAGGTTTCTTCGGGTGTTTGCACCCCAACTTCCATTCGTAAATTATAACTAAGTTCTTTGTAAACGGCTTGATTGATTGAGACTAAAAAATCATTTGTTGGTAATGATTTGTTTAGTTTTAAACCATCCATAAATTTTAGAAAAATAGGGCTTTCTTCGGTTAAATTTAGGTAAGCGGTTAACTCTTGCTGAAGCATTGGGTCATATGTAAAAGGAAATTCCTCTGCATATTCTTCTACAAAATAATCAAATGGGTTAATAACTTGCAATTTTGCAATTACTTCCACTTCTACCGTTAGCTCTTTAATTTTTTCAGGAAAGACGATACGGGCTTGATAATTCCCAAAAGGATCTTGTTGCCAATTTATGAAATGATTTTCTGGAGATATTTTAAAAGTATAGCCTTCTATAGCTGTTCTTGAATGTGCTGCGGGACGTAGTCTAAAAACATGTGGGAATAACTTAACACTGCGGTCAAACGTATAAGTTGTTTTGTGGGAAAGCGCAATTTTAACAGCCATGATGTAAGTATTTTGTTTTTGACAATTTAATTAAAAAATATGTTATTAATATACGTTTTCATAAAATAAAAAAATATATAGGATAATGAGAATTTAGGGAATGAAAATTTATGGATAATTTAAATTAAGTTCTTTTCAATAAGAAATAAAAAAATCATCAGAAGAATAAACAGGGTTTAAATCCCCAATCAAATTTTCACATTCAATATTCATATACGTACAAGAAGCATTTCCGAAAAGATTTGCAACCGCAACATCTGACCCGTCTTTCCCATGAGCAATTTTAACTAAACTGCTTATATTTGATAAGCGAGTGGGGTCAAAAATAATCCATTGTCCGCCTATGTAAACCTCAAAACAAGCATGAATATCTGGCGGATTAATATTTGTTGCGTAACAGGTAAAATATCTTGCAGGAATGTTTAAAGCTCTACAAAGAGCAATGCCAAGATGAGCAAAATCTTTACAAACACCTTCCCGTTGGTTCAGTGTGTCATAAGCGGATGTGCTTGCATCAGTTGTTCCTGGTACGTAATCGACATTGTTAAATATCCAATCATTTACAGCAACAGCTTTCTCGATATCCGATTGTAAATATCCAAAAAGTTTAAACGCTAATTTCATTAATTTGTCAGAAGGGCAAAGTCTGCTTGGAGACAAATAAGGCACTATTTTGTTGTCTAATTCAAAAATAGAAGTGTTTTTAAAAAGAGATTTTTTGCTAATGGTTTTGAATTTAACGTCTATTTCTCCTTGGTAACATATCTGAAAGGGGACGAATTCATTGGCTTGAACTGTAATGAACCTAATTTTTGAATCTGGTAAAGAGAACTGTTTAAAAGGCAAGTTAGGTGTTATTTCAAGAGACTCTGAAATAATTTTTTGATTGTAAGAATTTCCTAATGCTTGAATGTTAAAAATGCATGTGCTTGAAGCATATACATCGTAGAAAAGGTCTGCTTTGATTCTAAAACTCATTAGACAAAAGTACTGTATATTAGAATATAACATGATGAATTTGTTAAAAAAAGCTGTAAATTCGCGCCTTACAAAAACTATGCATGAATACACCTATATCTTTTTTAGATTCCTATAAAAAAACAATAAATTCATATGATGAGGTTATAAATAAAAGTGGCGAAGTAAAATCGTATTGGGCAACTATTTTTGCTACTTTAGAAGCTGTAGGGCTAGATGAATTAGGGATTAGAAATGAGGAAATCATCAATAAACTCAAGGAAAACGGTGTTACTTATAATGTTTATGACTCAGAGAACGAATTAGTTCGTCCATGGAAATTAGATCCGATACCTTTTGTAATTCATCAATCTGAATGGGCTACAATTGAAAAGGGACTTATTCAAAGAGCTAATTTATTGGATTTGATTTACAAGGATATTTATGGGGAGCAGCTATTAATTAAAAACAATATTATTCCCGCAGAATTAGTTTTTAATAATTCAGGTTTTTTAAGACCTTGTTTCGATATACAGCATAGCGAATTTCACCAGCTTTCACTTTTAGCATGTGATATTGCGAGAGGTCCGGATGGCAAAATGTGGTTATTAGATAATCGCGTTCAATCACCGTCAGGATCAGGATATGCTCTTGAGAATAGAATTGTTATGGCAAATGTTTTTCCGCAACTTAATAAAAATATTCACCGCGGTAAGTTAGGTCCGTATTTTATTGAATTGCAAAAAACGGTAGGGAAACTTGGTAATAATGCTGAAAATCCAAATGTGGTTTTCTTATTACCAGGAGCAGGAAACGAAACCTATTTTGAACATGTTTATCTTTCTTCCTATTTAGGGTTTAAGTTAGTTGAAGGAAGTGATTTATTGGTTCGTGAAGGGTACGTTTGGTTAAAGACAATTGACCAGTTAGAGCGCGTGGATGTAATCATTAAGCGTATTGATGATCAGTGGTGCGATCCGTTAGAACTTAATAAAAATTCGCTACTAGGAATTCCGGGACTATTACAAGTAATGCGCTTAGGAAATGTAGCTGTTATTAATCCTCCTGGAATTTCGGTTTTAGAAAATCATGGGCTTATGGCATTTATTCAAAATGCTTGTAAGTTTTTATTGAAAGAGCCACTAATCATGAATTCCACCGCTACTTGGTGGTGCGGTCAAACTAAGGAGTTAACTTATGTTCTGAATAATTTACCCAAATTAATTATAAAAAAAACCAATAGAGATTTAGGTTTTAAATCTGTTTATGGAAGAAAGTTAAATAAAGAACAATTAAAGGAACTCAAAGCTACTATTTTGAGTAATCCAAAGGAGTACGTGGCGCAAGAAGAAGTAAGTTTGTCGACTACGCCTTCTTTAATCGATGGCGAAATTCTGCCAAGACTAGCTGTAATTCGGGCTTTTTTAATTTCTGATGGGAGCAATTATAAAGTGATGAAAGGTGGGCTTACTCGTAGTTCAGTTGTAGAGGATAAATTTCAGATTTCAAATCAATTTGGAGGGATTTCAAAAGATACCTGGATTATTTCTGATAATCTGGAAGAATTAGAAGAGCCAAAAGAGCAGCAAGATGATATTATAGAAATTAAAAAAACCAATCAGATTTCTATGAGTACGGCTTTGACGAGTAGAAATGCTGAAAATTTGTTTTGGGTAGGAAGGTTGTCTGAAAGAACATTGGTGTTAACTAGTTTCTTGAAAATAATTTTTAATCGATTGAATGAAAATGTAAGTAGTCATGGAAAAAAACAACCTGAATTTTTAGTTGTTTTACTTAAAGCGGTTACGCATCTTACACAAACTTATCCTGGCTTTGTAGGTGAAGATGGAGAAGAAGATGAAGCTGCTTTTGAAAAGCCCTTGGCAGAGTTGATTCCTTTGATTAAAGATGCAAAAAAGGAAGGCTCGCTAAGTTATAATGTCCAGTCGCTTTTATATACAATCAATCATATTAGTGAAAAATGGAATAATGATACTAAAGGAATTATCTATTTAATAGAAGAAAGTTTAGTTAGTTTGAAAGCGTCTGACGAACAAAAGATTAGCCAAACCACTCACGGTCTAGATAAATTATACATAAGACTAATGGCATTTTACGGAAACACTTACGAAACATTACCGCGAGAAAATGGTTTTTATTTGTTTGAAGCCGGAAAAAATATTGAACGATTTTTATCGCTTGTTTCAGTCATTCAAACTTTATTTTGTTTTAAAAGAAGTGAAGAGGTAGAACAGTTATTATTAGAATCTGTTTTAGAAAACCATAACTTATTAGCTCAATATCGAAGTAATTACAAATCACACTTAAATTTAGTTACAGTTATAAACATGCTGTTTCTAGAAAAAAATTCGCCTTACACACTTGCTTATATTTTAGATACGCTTGCTTATAATATTTCCAATTTGCCAAAAAAATCAGAGTTTAACCAATTGAGTATTGCTGAAAAGAAAGTGTTAGAAGCAAGTACAATAATTAAATTAATTGACCCTGAGGAATTAGAAAAAGCTGACGAAAATAATTTTAGAGAGACATTAGATAGCACTATCAACACCGTTTCTGAACTAATTTCATCGGTAACTAGTAGCTTATCAAGTTTATATTTTAATCATTCAGTGATGCAACTTTCATTTTTAGCCACAGATAAAAATAATTCTGATGAAATATAAATTAGTACACAAAACGACCTATACTTACATTGATTCAATTCATAATTATCAATGTATTGTTTGTTTACATCCTATAAGTTCAGAAAGGCAAAATTGTGAAGATTTTAAATTGACAATAGAACCCAATCCACAAAATTTATATGCTCGAAAAGATTATTTTGGCAACACCCAATATTATTTTTCGATTCTAAAACCGCATAAAGTTTTGCAGGTTATTGCAACTAGTATTGTTGAAGTTTTTCCGCCAAAATTAATAGTAGCTAATGCTATCACCTGTTCTGAAGCGTTAAATTTGTTTAACACTAAATTGGCGTTAAAAAATGAATTACTACAATTTCAACTTCCAAGCCCTTTTATTTTTTGGGATGAAGATATTAAACTTTTTGCACAGACTTGCTTGGACCCCAATGAATCACTGTACGAATCAGTTGCTAAGTTATCTGAAAAAATATTCACAGAATTTGAATTTAACTCAGGAGCAACTACAATAAATACACCATTAAATGAAGTTTTAAAACTCCGTAAAGGAGTTTGTCAAGATTTCACTCACTTGATGATTGCTGGTGTAAGAAGTTTAGGGTTTGCTGCTCGTTATGTAAGTGGTTACCTAGAGACTCTTCCTCCAAAAGGTAAGGTAAAACTGCAGGGTTCTGATGCTTCTCATGCATGGGTTTCTGTTTATGTTCCTGAAATGGGCTGGTGCGAATTTGATCCTACAAATAATATAATATCAGGAGAACGCCATATTGTTACTGCCTATGGTCGAGATTACTCCGATATTTCTCCATTAAAAGGAATTATATTTAGTTCAGGAGAACATAAAGTAAAGGTGGAGGTTGATGTAATTCCAATTTTATAATTAGATTGTTCGTTTTTAATTATCTATTGATGCTTTTTAATATAAGGCTAAATATTCGATTTGTTTTGCGTATCTTACAGTAGGCTTAGTAGTATAGTAATCAGTATTTTGTAAGTATGAAAATAATTAAACACTCTGGAGATATTGTTGATTTCAATCCTGAGAAACTCAGGAAATCACTTATGAAATCAGGAGCAGACGAATCAGCGGTCGAGGATATCTTACATAAAATCAGTAAAGAGATTTACGAGGGAATTTCTACAAAAAAAATTTACAAACGTGCTTTTGCTTTGTTGAAAAAAGAAGCCAATTCACATGCTGCGCGATATAATTTAAGATCGGGTCTACAATTACTAGGTCCTGCCGGTTTTTTCTTCGAAAAATATATTGCGCGACTATTTATTGCTGATGGCTATCAAACTACTACCAATTTAATTTTGCCAGGCAAATGTATTTCACATGAAATTGATGTTTTGATTAAGAAAGACGATGTGCTGTCAATGATTGAATGTAAGTTTCATTCGGCAAGAGAAAATAAATCAGATGTAAAAGTTCCATTATATGTTTTTTCGAGATTTAATGATTTGAAAGAAAGAAAGCAAATCGTTTTTGCGAAGAATGAAAGCATTGAACAATGCTGGATTGTAACCAACAATCGATTTACATCTGATGCGGTAGATTTTTCAAAATGTTCGGGCATGAATTTATTAAGTTGGGATTACCCAAAAGACAATAACTTGAAAACTAAAAATGATATTGATTGTCTTTATCCTGTGACTTGTTTGACAACATTGTCTCTGGCAGAAAAAGACAAGTTATTAATACTAGATGTAATATTGGCAAAAGAACTAATAAATAATTCTGATAAATTAGAAAGAATTGGTTTAAGTGCTAACAGAATTAAAAATGTTTTAAAAGAAGTAAGGGAGTTAGTTAGATGTGTGAAGTAAGTATGTCTTTAATTTTAAAAGTAGGAACATGAAAGTAAAGTTTATAGGTGCGGCAGGAACTGTGACAGGTTCTAAAACATTAGTTGAAAGCAACGGGTTAAGGATTTTGATTGATTGCGGACTGTTTCAGGGAATAAAGCCTTTGCGGGAACTAAATTGGCAACCATTACCAGTTTTGGCTTCCTCTATTGATTGTGTGCTTTTAACACATGGACACTTAGATCATTGCGGTTGGTTGCCCAGATTAGTCGATCAAGGATTTAAAGGAAAAATATATTGTTCAGGTCCTACAAAAGAAATTGCGGAGATTATTCTTTTAGATAGTGGTAAAATTCAAGAAGAGGAAGCTGAGAAAGCAAACAAAGAAAAGTATTCTAAACACGAAGTCGCAGAGCCACTTTATAATGTAGAACAGGCTCGAAAGGTTTTCCCTCATTTTAGAATTGTTAATGTAGATGAGCCAGTGCCGTTAGATGCTGAAATTTCGGCGGTTTTTGTCAATGCTGGACATATCATTGGGGCCTGCAGTATTGAGTTAACAATCGAAAATAAAACATTAGTTTTTTCAGGAGATATTGGTCGGGATAATGACGTTTTAATGTATGCTCCAACAAAACCTAAAAAAGCAGATTATATCTTTCTTGAAAGTACGTATGGGGATCGTCTTCATCCGGATACTGACCCCAAGTTAGAATTAGAAACGTATATTAATAATACTTTTAGAAAGGGCGGGACAGTTATTATACCCAGCTTTGCAGTGGAGCGCGCACAAATGATTATGTATTTACTTTGGGAACTCAAAGAAGAAGGTAAAATACCTGATGTTCCGTATGTTGTAGATTCTCCAATGGGAGTAAGTGCTTTTGATGTTTTTTTTGAAAACAGAAAATGGCATAAGTTGTCTCTGGAAGATTGTGTAGCAATAAATAAAATGTTTACGATGATTACTGATTATAAGGAAACGATTGATACAATTTATAATAAAAAACCAAAAGTTGTGATTGCTGCAAGTGGAATGGTGACGGGAGGGAGAGTTTTGAGTTATTTAGAACGATACATCAGTTTACCTGAAACAACCGTCATTATTGTGGGATACCAAGCAGAAGGCACAAGAGGTAGAAAGTTAGTAGAAGGAGCCAAGGAAGTCAAGATTTACGGTAAATATTACCCCGTAGAAGCAAATATTTTAGAAATAGAAGGACTATCAGCACATGCGGATCAAAAAGGACTCCTCAGTTGGCTTTCGGCATTGGAAAATAAACCTAAAAAAGTATTCTTAGTTCATGGTGAAAATAAACCAGCAGATGAACTTCGTATAAAAGTAAAAGAGGTTTATGGGTTTGATTGTTCTGTACCTTTAATGGGACAGGAATTTGAGCTCTAAATTTTTTTGTAGATGGAATTAAAAACAAAGCCCAAAGATTTCTCTTTGGGCTTTGTTTTTAAGATAATTTAAAGAGTATTGTACCTAAGAAAAAGAGAATTGTGTTATATTGATTACAAACTTCCAATGTCAAAAATATTCAGCTAATAAAAGGGATGACGATCTAAAGGTCTAATTCATTTAAAATGATGCTTCAATAGTTAATTAAAATTTAAAATTATGCAATAAATTGTGGGTAATATTATTTATACCTACTTTCACGCATTAATAATCTAAGCATTAAACCCCAAAGAATGAATAGTTTTGATTGGAAGAATTTAATAGACCCTCTTTTTTACATTCATTTTGATGTAAACGGTATAAAACTAGGTGTTTATATTGTGTTATTTATTGTTTTTGCAGAGACAGGATTGTTCGCTGGTTTCTTTTTACCGGGTGATAGTTTACTTTTTTTGGCAGGAATTTATAATAGAGAGTTAATAGAAAATGTGCTTTTTATAGACAGTGCTTTTATTAACGTTATGATATTGTCTACTTCGGTAGCAATAGCTGGTGTTTTAGGTAATATAGTAGGGTATTGGTTTGGGTCTAAAAGCGGATATTATCTCTATAATAAAAAGGATACTTTTTGGTTTAAGAAGAAATATCTAGTACAATCAAAAGATTTTTTTGAGAGACATGGAGGTAGAGCTATTATTTTTGCTAGATTCTTGCCTATATTTAGAACTTTTGCTCCTATTGTAGCAGGTATTGTAACTATGGATAAAAAAAAGTTTATGTTTTACAATATCGTAAGTTCTTTCCTTTGGTCTTTTACCTTAATTTTTGCAGGACACTATTTATATGGTTTCTTATTGGATAATTATCAAATTGATTTAAAGAACCATATTGAATTAATAATTATTGGTTTAGTGGTGTTAACTCTTTCTCCTGTATTGCTTAAATTAGCTAAAAAAAGTAAAGTAAATGAAGATTAAAAATAGAATAATCAGTTTTAAAGGTTAGTTTATATTTCCATTATTATACTAAATAAAAAATCCGTTCACTTTTTGTGAACGGATTTTTTTATGATAAATGGTTTGGAATTACATCATTCCCGGCATACCGCCACCCATTGGCATTCCGCCTGCATTTTCCTCTTTAATGTCAATCAACGCACATTCGGTCGTTAGTATCATCCCTGCAACAGATGCAGCGTTTTCTAACGCAACACGTGTTACTTTTTTAGGATCAATAATACCAGCTTTTAGCATATCAACATATTCGTCATTTTTAGCATTGTAGCCAAAATCACCTTTTTCTTCAGCTACTTTTGCAACAACAACAAAACCTTCAAGACCTGCATTTTCTACAATAGTTCTTAATTGAGATTCTACTGCACGAGATATGATTTGAATCCCTGTAGCAAGACACAAAAAAATTATAGCAATTATAAAATAATACAAGAAAAATCTTGCTAAAAAATTTTAGAGCAGGATTGATTCCTTTTTACTAAATCTTATTCTATTGCTTTATTAAAGTAATGTAACTACCAAAATAGGGCTTTGCGGGTTTTGGAGTGCCCTCTTTATAAGTACGCATCCTCCAGCCAATCCAAATTTCAATGGCAGCTTGGCTATTTACAGTTACTCTTCGGATTTGGATATCGCCCGAATTATGTGTAATCTCATCTACAATACCACCAGCTAATCGTTTTTCAGATGGGGCACAAATATTGCACCCCAATTCATTTCCAATCAAGATTCTATTTGCTGTGATGCTATGATTGTTTTGATGGTCTAATTTATAGAGTGTATTTATCAATTCTATGCCATCTTTTATATATTGGTATTCGCCAATAATTAAATCGTCGTAACGAATACCGGGGACGGAATATAGTTGGTACATTGTCCTTTTTTGTAATACAATTTTAAGCGAAGTAGTACCGCTGGTATAAATATAAGTGCCTTCATAGGCATTCAATTGGTTAGTTGTGTCTTTAATATAAAAGCCTTGAATTTCCGGAACTCTATTATTTCGATCTTCAATATCAAATACGGGAGATTGTGCCTTGCAAGATATTGTAAGCACAATGAACAAAAGTGTAAGGTTAATTTTTTTCATAATTATATATGTTATTGACAAGGGGTTTTTGTTATGGTTGATTGATTTAGCGTTAGTTTATCCCAATTATTTAGTGTATTGCCTCCTTTGAAAAGAGAAATCCCATAATTATTAAATTGCTCTAAAAAACTTTTCTCTAGCTGATTATTACTTTTTTCATATTTCTGTGCTTGCTCAGCGTGTATTAAATTTATTTTTTTTTCTTCGGAAAACCCACTATATTTTGGATCATTCCATACCGCATTAACCTCACTACGCAGCATAGCAACTTGGTCAATCTGTAGGGTATAAATAAGTGCTTCCCCAGTAGTATTGTCTTCAACCACTATCGAAAGAAAAACATCCCGAGCTCTGGTAGAACTTGCGTTATCATAAGTAGCTAATAATGTTTTTATATCTTGAAACGAAAACATATCGTAACCATTTTCTGGATGACTATGAATGCTACCAATATAAGTAGATCCCGTTGATATCTCTACTGAAAATTCATTAGTTGAGGAAATCTGAGTGTATTCATATCTATAAGTTTCATCAGGATTCATACGTTTTTGAACTTCTACGGCGTGTTCTAAGTTATTAATTGGAGCATTCACTTTCTCCTTTAGCCAATCAATTTGTGATTTTATATTTTCTGGGTTAATGTCACTAAAAACTGTTCTTAAGTTATCACAAGGGGCGCTAAGTGGATCGGCTGGAGGAGGAGGGTCTTCCCCACCACCACCATCTTGACACCAAGGCCAACTATTATTAACTGCACAGTCATAAGGATCTTCTTGGGGTGGTGTTTCTGGATCTGGCTCGTCTATCCATTCACATTCATAAACACTATATGTGTAGTTTGAACAAACTTCCTCTCCTCCTGGGCCAACACAAACTTCATATTCAGTTTCACGGTCAGCACAAACGTAGCCTAGGTTAGTAGCTGTTTTAGATGTCTTTTTTTGTTTTGTGATTGACGACGTCCGTTTTAATTTTTTATTTACAACACCTTTTGATAAGACCCAGACCATAGTATAATTGTCTTTTGGGTTTTTAAATGAAACTTCGCCATCAAATTGCTTTGATTTAAAGTTACCGCTATTGATTTCTTTTATATCTCCCATAAATGTATCTGATGGAATATATTCTATAATGGTTTCTCTAATTTTTCCTTTTCAAATGTAAGCAATAATCGCTGTCGCCCACTAATTTTTCCATTTTTAGATAATGGCTTATAAGTTTTTTTATCCAAGGTAAAATTCACTTCTACAGCTTCTGTATTTTCAAATGTTATTGCCGATTTCCAGATGGGTATGATCTTGTAACTGCTTAAATCGTGTTTAAAAAAAGCAGGACTTACCTTTTTCGTAGTTTCAAGCGAACCTTTTACAGTTGAAATGGGTTACAATTCTTTCACTTGGCAAGAATAATTTGTCAATAATAGGAATAGCACACTAATTAATACTATTTTGTTTTGTTTCATAGTTTATAGCAGTTTATTGGTTAAAAATGGTTGAGTATGTATTTATAAAATCTATTGAAAAATCAGCAAACGCCAATTTTTTTTTGTTCGAGTTTTTTCCGTACAGAAATACTTTTATGGTTTGATACTTGATTATTGCTTGTTCAGGTTGCTAGAATCCATAATTGTAAGCTGTGGCATAAAGCCTAATTTTTTCATCTCTGCTTCTAAAGGCAATATTTTTGTATTTTTCATCAAGCACCTGATAAAATACCTTTAAATACCGCAACTGCCATTGCACGTTTTCTAAACGATTAATTCTTTCTTCTCTGCTTTTCTTTTCATCTTTATCCTAAATTACAATAAAATTGTATTTTTCTAAGTTTTCAGAATTAGCGACAAACTCTTCCGAGTCTTCTACAAAAGAGGGTTTCATCTGGAAATATCCTATCGAAAAATCAGAAGCCATTTTTCCTCTGTTGATGTATAATATTCTATTGGAAGAGGTTTCAATTAAATCACTAAACGAGTTAAATCGTATGACCTCTGGAAATGCAATTGCTATGATTGCTGCTCTTTCGTTTTTGTTTAACTCTCGATTTATAATTTGTTTTTGAGAGACTAATAGCGAAACGGTACTTTCAATCTCGTTCCGATAATAGTCAACTGCATTTTTATTTTTTGCATCAACAAAAAAACTTGTTTGCTTAATTTTAACCTGAGCTGTTGTTACTATTTTGTTTTTATAATTTGTAAAAATAAAAGCAAGGAGAACATATATATGTGTGTTTTAACATTTTTTTTGCCATTCATGTAGCTAATATATATATATATATATATAATCCTACAGAATTAAAGACTTTATGCATGAAATTTCTTTCCATCTCGAAAGTATAATAAAGAAATAATATTTGTTTTTTTTATTTTAAACGTTAACAAAATATACAGTTTACGCTGTACATTTTGTTAAAACTTGAAAAGTACAGCCTTGATCCAAAAATAGGCACAAAAAAAGCCCGAAGCGATAAACTTCGGGCTTTTCAGCTCTGTTTTTGTCTTTCGACAAAACATTATATCATTCCTGGCATACCGCCACTCATTGGGTTTCCTCCATCATTTTCTTCTTTAATATCAATCAAAAGACATTCAGTGGTTAATTTTTTTTCTGGTAAATGAGGAAGCATTTTTCAATGTTACACATGTTGTTTTTTTAGGACTGATACTTGTGGTTTTTAGCAGATCTGTATAAATAGAAAATCCGTCCCATTATTAAACGGGACGGATTTTTTATATAAAAGGGTTTGTTTGATGCTACATCATTCCTGGCATACCGCCACCCATTGGGTTTCCACCACCGTTTTCTTCTTTAATATCAATTAAAGCACATTCAGTAGTCAAAATCATTCCCGCAACTGATGCAGCGTTTTCTAACGCAACACGTGTTACTTTTTTAGGATCGATAATACCAGCTTTCAGCATGTCTACATATTCATCTGTTTTAGCATTGTAACCAAAATCGCCTTTTCCTTCAGCTACTTTTGCAACAACAACAGAACCTTCAAGACCTGCGTTCTCAACAATAGTTCTTAATGGTGATTCAACTGCACGAGATACAATTTGTATTCCAGTTGCCTCATCTGCATTGTCTGCTTTTATAGCGCTTAATACATTTTTAGCTCTTAATAATGCAACACCACCACCAGCAACAATACCTTCTTCTACAGCTGCGCGAGTTGCGTGAAGTGCGTCGTCAACTCTGTCTTTTTTCTCTTTCATTTCTACTTCAGAAGCAGCACCAACATAAAGAACAGCAACTCCACCAGCTAATTTAGCTAGACGTTCCTGTAATTTTTCTTTGTCATAATCAGAAGTTGTAGCTTCCATTTGACCTTTAATTTGGTTTACACGATTTTTGATCATGTCAGCTTCACCAGCACCACTTACAATCGTTGAGTTGTCTTTATCGATAGTTACTTTTTTAGCAGTACCTAACATTTCTAAGGTAGTATTCTCAAGGGTATATCCTCTTTCTTCAGAGATTACAGTTCCACCAGTCAAGATCGCGATATCTTCAAGCATTGCTTTTCTTCTATCTCCAAAACCAGGTGCTTTTACAGCAGCAATTTTTAAAGCTCCACGTAATTTATTTACAACCAATGTTGATAGTGCTTCACCATCTACATCTTCAGCAATAATTAACAATGGTTTTCCAGATTGAGCAACTGGTTCAAGAACTGGTAATAATTCTTTTAGAGAAGAAACCTTTTTGTCGTATAACAAGATATAAGGATTCTCTAATTCTACTTCCATTTTTTCAGAATTGGTAACAAAATACGGAGAAAGATATCCTCTGTCAAATTGCATTCCTTCTACAACATCTACATAAGTATCTGTTCCTTTTGCTTCTTCAACGGTGATAACACCCTCTTTTCCTACTTTTGCAAAAGCAGCAGCGATTAACTCACCGATTACTTCGTCATTATTCGCAGAGATAGAAGCAATTTGTTTGATTTTATCAGAATCAGTACCTACCACTTGAGATTGTTTCGCTAAGTCAGCAACAATAGCTTCGACCGCTTTATCGATACCGCGTTTCAAATCCATTGGATTTGCTCCTGCCGCAACGTTTTTTAATCCTTCTTTTACAATTGCTTGCGCTAAAACAGTTGCAGTTGTAGTTCCGTCACCAGCCAAATCATTGGTTTTTGATGCTACTTCTTTTACCATTTGAGCTCCCATGTTTTCTAATGGGTCTTTCAATTCAATTTCTTTAGCTACAGTTACTCCATCTTTTGTTACTGTTGGTCCACCAAATGATTTTCCAATAATTACATTACGACCTTTTGGCCCTAGAGTAACTTTAACCGCATTTGCTAATGCATCAACGCCACGTTTTAATCCGTCACGAGCTTCTATATCAAATTTTATATCTTTTGCCATTTCTTTTATTTTTTTTAAATTTTTTGAAGAGACAAGTTTATACTTGCCTGTATTATTTTAGATTTATTTCTGCAATTATATTATTGCAAGAATGTCATCTTCTCTCATTATCAAATAATCTTTACCTTCTAATTTCAATTCAGTACCAGCATATTTTCCGTAAAGAACGCTGTCTCCAACTTTTACAGTCATTGTAAGTTCTTTTGTACCATTTCCAACTGCAACAACAGTTCCTTTTTGTGGTTTTTCTTTAGCAGTATCTGGAATAAAAATCCCTGACGCAGTTTTTGTTTCAGCAGCTACTGGTTCTATAAGAACGCGGTCAGAAAGTGGTTTAATGTTTAAAGCCATGATTTTATTTTTTAATTATATTAGTGTGTATTGAAAGTCAGAAATTATGCCACCCTTATTTAACTGACATAATTTCTTATAAAAAATGCCAGCTTTGTCAGGCTGGCATTTTTTATAATATATGTGATGAATTATTTTGTAGCTGGTACGTCTTGTATTGGTGTAGCAGGTGCAACTGGAGCTGCAGTTTCTGTGTTGTCAATAATTTTAGAATCTGTATCGCTTAATGTTCCTGTGAAGCTTAAACTTGATAATAATATTAATGCGATTAGTATTGTAGCCAATGTCCAAGTACTTTTGTCTAAAAAGTCAGTTGTTTTTTGTACTCCACCTAACATTTGAGAACCACCTATTGTAGATGATAATCCACCGCCTTTAGGGTTTTGAACCATTATTACTACAATCAATAGAAAACAAACTATTGTTATTAAAACTAAAAAAATTGAAAATGTGCTCATTGTTTAATTATTATTTTGTTGTAAAATCTTAATATCCGCTATACGGTCTGCAAAGAAACTACTTTTTTCTGGATATTTCAAAATTAATATATCATAAGCTTGAATCGCTTTTTGATATTTTTTTTGTTCTAAATATACCCTTGCTAAAGTTTCAGTCATTAGTGAAGAATGATCGTCCCTGTTTATATCAATTCGAACCGTGGATGTTACTCCGTGTTTAACTGGAGATATCTTCGGGCTCGTTTCAATAAACTTATCTATTAATGCTGCTTTTTTCTTTTGACCTTCGTTTTGTGTTGTTGGTTTTGGGATGGTTGTTTTTTTATTCTCCCTGTCGATAGGCTGTGTTCTAGATAGCTGAAGCCATTCCTGGAAAGAATGTTGTTCGTTCTTAGAAAAATCTAATGGTGTGCCTATGGCTAGTTTCTCTTCTGTAGGATTTAGTTCAGTATTTATCTCAACAGCAGAAACTCCTTTTATAGAGGTTAAGATTGATTGTTCTAGTGTGTTCTTTTTTGGCTCTACAATCTCTTGAGGGGAGATTATTTCGCCGTCAATGACATCGATATCTAGAAGTTCCAACGCTTTTTTATCAAACAAATCGTTTTGAATTGCGATAAAGCTATCTGAAGTTATGAAGTCAAATAAGATCGTTCTATCGGTTGTATGTGCAGCAGTAACTTTTAAAGCAAAATTATATCTAAAACTATTTTGGTTGTATAGTCCTTTTAATCGTAAAGCTCTTGCACTTTGAAAAAAGGGAAATTCATCCAGCACTTTATCTAAAGCTAAAGTATCTAGCTCCGAAATAGTGTTTGGTTTATTGATTAAGGCTGTATAAGACGTTACGTTCATTTTTAAGTTTCAGATTTCAGATTTTTTAAATCTAATTGCGAAGTGTGATTACCATTTAGCGAGAGATTCATTAAATATGTCTTGGGTGATTCTTTCATAAATCACGTCAATCGCACTATTTAAAGTGGAGCCAGAAAGTTGTTCGGTAGCAGCGTAATCAAAATAAAATTCAAAGGTTTTTTCGAAATTATCGGCTTCCTTATTTTTATTAGTAAATCTTACGTTCACTCTAATTTTCAAACGGTTTTGGGAAGCTTTTTGATCTGCCGTCGCAGTCATTGGGCTTATTCTATAATCGACAATTTCGCCTTCATAGGTTAAATCGCCTCCGTTTTTTACTAAATTTAGATTGGTTTGATTCTGAATAATATCTTGTAAGGCAAGCGTAAATGTTCTATCAATTCCAGGTTCAATCAATGCGGCATTGTTTTGAAAAAAGTTAACTTGAAATGTTTTTGCATCGATCTTTCCAGTTCCAGTGAAGTTGTACACGGAACAAGAAGTTAAAATAAATAGAGAAAACAGCGCTAGTGAAGAATATATTTTTTTCATATTTATTATTGAAAATTCCATTTTTTGAAAACTCAAATTCCAATTTGATCGAATTTATAATTTTCAATTTTGCCAAATATACTAATTTGGATGAGGAAATTGATTTATTAGTTTTTGCTTTTCCAAATTTAGAATTCGCTCAGCTATCGGAAAATAGCGAATTATTTTTTGGATGTTTTAGTTGTGTTATAAATCGAATTGTTTAATTTTTCGATACAAAGTTCTTTCCGAAATCCCTAACTCATCTGCAGCGGCTTTTCGTTTTCCTTTATTTTTTTCTAATGATTTTTTAATCATTTCGATTTCCTTTTGTTCTAATCTCAAAACTTCTTCTTCCTCTTCAACAGTTTCGGCAAAAAGATAATTGTCGTCATTTTCTTGATAGTTTCCTTCATTGCTTTGACTCGAAATCAATGCTGTTCTTGGTTCTTCTTCAAAATCTATTTCATTATCATTTTCTTTAGAGCCATATATTTTGGTAATCAGGTTTTTATTAGTTTCCTGAACTTTAGAACTGCCGTTTTCCATCAATTCTAAAGTAAGTTTTTTTAGATCATGTAAATCACTTTTCATGTCAAAAAGCACTTTGTACAGAATTTCTCTTTCGTTACTAAAATCACTCTCACTTTTTTTATCCTTTATAACCGAAGGCAAATTGCTGCCTTCAGAAGGTAGATAAGATTGTAAAACAGCAGCACTAATATCGCGATTGGTTTCTAAAACAGAAATTTGTTCAGCAACATTTCGCAGTTGACGGATGTTTCCGCTCCAGCGAAATTTTTGTAATACTTGAACTGCGCCTTCATCCAGTTTTAATGGAGGCATTTTGTATTTGAAAGCAAAGTCAGCAGCAAATTTTCTGAATAATAAATGAATGTCATCTTTTCTGTCTCGTAATGGGGGGAGTAGAATATCAACGGTACTTAAACGATAGTATAAATCCTCTCTGAATTTTCCTTTTTCGATAGCATCAAATAAATTTACATTGGTAGCTGCTACGATTCTTACATCTGTTTTTTGTACTTGGGAAGAACCAACTTTCATAAATTCGCCATTTTCTAGAATACGAAGTAACCTAACTTGGGTTGTAAGTGGTAGTTCGCCTACTTCGTCAAGGAAAATTGTTCCGCCATCAGCTACTTCAAAATAACCTTCGCGCGTTGCTGTTGCTCCTGTAAAAGCCCCTTTTTCATGACCAAAAAGTTCACTGTCGATCGTACCTTCAGGTATCGCACCACAGTTAACCGCAATGTATTTCCCGTGTTTTCTATGGGAAAGGGAATGAATAATTTTCGGAATGCTTTCTTTTCCAACACCACTTTCACCCACAACCAATACTGAAATATCAGTAGGGGCGACCTGAATGGCTTTTTCTATCGCACGATTTAACTTTGGGTCATTCCCAATAATCTCAAATCGCTGTTTTATGTTTTGAACTGATTCCATTATTTTTTTTGTTTACTGGCTTCGAGAGAACTTTTTTTTAAGTCAGGGACTTAATAATCTTAAAGATAGTCTATTCGTCAGTTTTTGTTTGCGTGTCTTTTTGTAGGGCTGTTTTTTCTACTTTATGTTTTGGGAAATAGGTTCTAATTATATAAAACGTTCCTCCAAATCCTATGATGAAAGTAAGTATAGCGATGAGTATTTGTTTTTTTGTCATTATTTGTATTTTTAATTTATGTCACTCAACGCAATTGCTTCTCCTTTTAAAGTACCGCTAGTGCAGCTTGTGATTTTTACGTTTACAAAATCACCAATTTTATAATTCTCTTTAGGGAAAACTACGGTAATGCTTTGTGAGTTTCTTCCAGAAAATTCCTCGGTAGATTTTTTTGAAACTTTCTCTACCAAAACCTCTACAGTTTGTCCAATAAATTCCTCAGAGCGTGACCAGGCATGTTTTTGTTGCAAGTCTACAATTTCCTGCAATCTTCGTGCTTTAGTTTCTTCGGTTACATCATCTTCCATTTTTCTTCCGGCTAATGTTCCCGGTCTTTCAGAGTAAGAATACATATAACCAAAGTTGTATTTCACATATTCCATTAAACTCAAGGTGTCTTGATGGTCTTCTTCTGTTTCTGTTGGGAAACCGGCAATCATATCTTGTGAGATAGATCCGTTTGGAATAATAGTTCTGATTTTATCAATCAATGTCATGTATTCTTCACGGGTATGCAAACGGTTCATTTCCTTCAAGATTCTATTGCTTCCTGATTGAACTGGTAAATGAATATGTTTACAGATATTTGGATGTTTTGCAATTACGTGCAAAACACTTTCGTGCATGTCTTGTGGATTAGAGGTAGAAAATCGAATTCTCATTTTTGGGAAACCAACAGCTACCATTTCTAATAATTGGTCAAAATCAACTGCAGTTGCTTTTTGCATTTCAGATGCGGTTGCGAAATCTTTTTTCAATCCGCCGCCATACCAAAGATAACTGTCCACATTTTGCCCAAGCAGTGTAATTTCCTTGAACCCTTTGTCCCACAAATCCTGAATTTCCTTCATTATACTTTGAGGTTCACGACTTCTTTCTCGTCCGCGGGTAAAAGGCACCACGCAAAACGTACACATATTATCACAACCACGAGTGATAGAAACTAGTGCTGTAATTCCATTACTCATTAAACGAACCGGTGAAATATCGCCATAGGTTTCGTCTTTCGACAAAATTACGTTGATCGCATCACGTCCTTCTTCAACTTCAGCCAATAAATTAGGCAAATCTTTATAGGCATCAGGCCCTACAACTAGGTCAACAATTTTTTCTTCTTCTAGGAATTTGTCTTTCAAACGCTCTGCCATACAGCCCAAAACCCCAACTTTCATTTTCGGGTTAATACGCTTTACAGCATTGTATTTCTCTAAACGTTTTCGCACTGTTTGCTCTGCTTTATCACGAATGGAACAAGTGTTTACTAGAACCAAATCGGCTTCTTCTAGAACTTGAGTGGTATTGTATCCGTTAACAGATAATATGGAAGCTACAATTTCGCTGTCCGAAAAATTCATCGCACAGCCATAGCTTTCTATAAAGAGTTTTTTAGTGTTCTCAGGTTTGTTTTCTAGAACAAGACTTTCACCTTGTTTGCTTTCTTCAATTATCTTTTCCATTATCTTTTTTCAGATTGCAAAGATACGGTAATTGCTATAGATGTGACAAGATGTCAGATGAACATTTAACAATGTTTTTGGTTTTTATTTGTATTACTGCTGAGAATCAAAAGGTGCAGCTCTTTCCAGCTTTCCGTTGCAAGTCCTCGTAAAGAATTAAAGTTTCCAAAGTCCCAGAAAGAGCTTCTTACAGTCGCTTTTCTAGAACAAGAAACTTTTAGTTTTTTTACTCCGGGCTTTTCACTCTAATCTGGGCTAACTAAAGATTACAATTTTAAAAATAGTAAAGACTCTCTTTCAGTATAAGCGAGTCTTTATGCAACAAATTAAAACTTTAGAATAAACCGACATCTAATTGGATTCTTGCAATTTTATTAGCGGGATTCCACATCGCAGTTGTAGAAACAGCTAACTTATAATCAAATATTTCAATGTTTTTCGTGACCGTCATACCTGTGTTTACGATATCAAAATTACTTTCTGTTTTGTTAGTATATAAATGCTTACTCCCATTAATAGGAAAAGCAGCGCCCATAAATACATTCAGATTTACCTTTTGGTCTCTAATAAGTGGATAACTTAATTCTACATAGGTAGAGTGTATGCTACGATAATCATTACCATCGTTTAATTTACGATCATTTAAACCACTATAAAGTAATACATCCGCTTCAATTCGTACAGGGAAGTTTCCTGGAAAACGGTAGGATGTTCTTAAATCAATGAGATGTGTGGTAGTTCGTTTGTCATAATTAAATACCCGCGGAGTTTCAACCCCAGTCGTATTGAATAAATCCCACAATGCAATTGATAAGTTGTTTTTCTGGTATTGAACGAAATAATTTATTTCAGTGTACCTTCCATCAAATCCGGCTCCGCCCCAAAACCCAACAGTAAAGTTTTGTTCTTTGTTTAGGGCATAGTGGATGTAACCAGTGGCGGTCATGCCATCGTTTATGACCAGTCCTCTCCATAAATGGCTAGTTCTAAGATTGACATTAAAATCTAATCGAGATGTTTTTATTTCCGTTTTAGAGGTGTTTATTGTGTCTGAAACAACCGTTTTTTGAGCGTATCCAGTTAACCCTAAGCATATGAATAGAGCGCAAAAAATTTTGGTTTTCATTACTTTATTTTTTTAGTGTTATTGTAGTACCATATGTAGCCCTGCGGCTATGGCTGCCCCAACTATAGGTCCTACTACCGGAATCCAGGCATAAGACCAGTCGCTGCTCCCTTTTACAGGTAAGATTGCATGCATTATACGTGGCCCCAGGTCTCTTGCGGGATTAATGGCATAACCGGTTGTTCCTCCTAAAGACAGACCGATGGCCCAAACCAAAATGGCGACAGGCAATGCACCAATAGTACCCAATCCTATTTTTGCAGTACTGTCTGCGCTCAAAGTAAGTTCTGGTCCAGCAATATGAAAGATCACAAAAATTAAAACGAAAGTCCCGATGATTTCGCTGATTAAATTAGAAGAATAATTGCGGATAGCTGGGCTTGTACTAAAGCAAGCTAACTTTTCTCCTTCATTATCGGTGATAGCGAAATGATCTTTATTGAAAAGCCAGACTAAGAATGCTCCTAACATAGCTCCAATCATTTGTGCAATGATATAATAGGTTACCTGATTCCATGCAAATTTACCAGCGATTGCCAGCCCAATGGTCACGGCAGGATTTATGTGTGCTCCGCTAATTGGCCCTGCAACGGTAACAGCTACGAAAACAGCAAATGCCCATCCTGCGGTAATAACAATCCATCCTGAACTATTGCCTTTGTTTTTTTTTAGAACGACGTTTGCGACTACTCCGTTACCTAGTAAAATAAGGAGCATTGTGCCTATTATTTCTGCTACAAATGGTGTCATATTTTTGTTTTAGAGATAAAATTATTCTTCAACCCAGTTTCCAGCGCGCCCAACGGCTTTGTTCCAGTTTTTTAGTAGTTTATCTACTTCTTCTCTTGGCATTTCCGGAGTAAATTCCCGGTCAATAGACCATTGTTGTTGTAAGTCATCTACACTTTTCCAGTAGCCCACAGCCAATCCAGCTAAGTAAGCAGCGCCTAATGCTGTCGTTTCTAGCGTTTTTGGTCTAATTACATTAGAGCCAAACAAATCGGATTGAAATTGCATCATTAAATTATTAACAGCTGCTCCACCATCGACTTTTAATTCTTTTCCTTCTTTTCCAAAATCAGCTTCCATTGATTTTGCTAAGTCATATACTTGATAAGCGATTCCCTCTAGGGTCGCACGTGCTATATGACCGTTGGTCGTTCCTCTTGTAATACCCAGAATTGCGCCTCTGGCATACTGGTCCCAATGTGGCGCACCTAATCCAGTTAAAGCAGGAACAAAATAAACGCCTCCATTGTCTGGTACGCTCGCTGCCAAAGTTTCGATTTCTGCCGCTGTATTGATCATTTTTGCCCCGTCTCGCAACCATTGAACTGCCGCTCCACCTACAAAAACACTTCCTTCTAAGGCGTAAGTGGTTTTACCGTTGATTTTCCAAGCGACCGTAGTCAGTAAATTATTTTTAGAATAAACAGGTTTGTCGCCAATATTCATTAGCATGAAGCATCCCGTTCCGTAAGTGTTTTTTACCATACCCGGTTCGGTACATAATTGTCCAAAAAGTGCGGCTTGTTGGTCTCCTGCTACACCGGCGATTGGAATTTTTGTAGAAAATAGTGTAGTGCTGGTTTGTCCATATATTTCGCTGCTTTGTTTTACTTCGGGTAACATGGCTAGTGGTATGTCGAATAACTCAAGTAATTCAGTATCCCATTCTAATGTATGAATGTTTAACAATAAAGTTCGACTTGCATTAGAGACATCAGTCATGAACATTTTACCTCGAGTTAGTTTCCAGATTAACCAGGTGTCTACAGTTCCGAAACATAGTTTTCCTTGTTCTGCTTTTTCACGAGCGCCTTCTACATTGTCCAAAATCCATTTTACCTTAGTCCCAGAAAAATAAGCGTCTAAAACCAGTCCTGTCTTTTTTTGAATCATATCTGCATGGCCATCTGCTTTTAATTTATCGCAATATTTTGCTGTTCGGCGATCTTGCCAAACAATGGCATTGTATAAAGGTTTGCTAGTTTCTCTATCCCAGACGATTGTTGTTTCGCGTTGATTGGTGATGCCAATGGCAGCTATTTCTCTACCGGAAATCCCTATTTTAGCGATAGCTTCTGCAGCGCAACTAATTTGAGAGGACCAAATCTCATTTGGGTCATGCTCAACCCATCCAGGTTTTGGGAATATCTGTTCAAATGGTTTTTGAGAAATACTTACCGTTTCACCATCATGGTTAAAGACGATAGCTCTGGAGGAAGTTGTTCCTTGATCTAGTGTTAAGATTAATTTGTTTTGCATGATTGTCTACTTAATGATGTTATTTCCTAAATTCTGTTAGGAGGAATCCATTAGCGAGAGTTTTGAACTCTGCTATTTGGTTCTGTGTCCAAGTCTCATCATGGCCCAATTCCTTTGCCAGTAATTGCGCAACTTTTTCACATGAAGCGATTGCTGCACGGGCATCTAAGAATAGTAAGCGTACTCTTCTTGCTAAAACATCATCAATTGTTCTAGCCATTTCATAACGAATTGCCCAAGCTACTTCTGCCATGGTGTAGTCGTAATTTGGATGTAGTTTTTCTTTTAATTCGGGTTCTTTGTTTTGTAATTCCACTATTTTAGGGATATCTGTTCCGTAAATGTATAGGTGGTTTTCCCGATCTATTGCGTTCGTTATTTTGTTTCCGTGAATAGAAACATGCTCCGTTTTACATTTATTTTTTGATAAATGTCGTACTCGTATCGCCTTGTTTACGAGGTCTTCGGCAATTTTTCTATAAGTAGTCCATTTCCCTCCAGTTATTGTTATTAGTCCTGTGTCGGAAACAATTATTTTATGGCTTCTGGAAACTTCTTTGGTGCTTTTTCCGGGTTCGTCTGGTGCAGCCAATGGTCTTAACCCTGCAAAAACAGATAGAACGTCGGCCCTTGTGGGTTTTTTTGCTAAGTATCTTTGTGCTGTTTCTAAGACAAATTCAATTTCAGTTTCTAATGCAATTGGCTCTACACTGTGCTTTTTCATTAGGGTGTCTGTAGTTCCTACTACTATTTTGTTGTGCCAAGGCACTGCAAACAGAACCCTTCCGTCACTTGTTTTTGGAATCATCAATGCGTAATCGCTTGGCAAAAAAGATTTATCAAATACAAGGTGAATTCCCTGACTTGGAACAATGTATTTTTTATATACAGTATCGTTCAGTTTCATTATGGCATTTGTGAAAACACCTGTTGCGTTGATGATGGCTTTGCCTTTTATTTCGTGTTTCTCGCCAGATTCTAGATCCTCTACTTGAACACCCGTAACTTGGTTTTCGTCGTCTTTCAATAGATTTACGACCTTGGTGTAGTTTAAAACACAAGCGCCATTTTCTACTGCAGTTTGTGCGATATTTATGGCTAATCGGGAATCGTCAAATTGGCCATCGTGATAGGTGACGCCGTTTACCAAGCCTTTTTGCTTTATTGTTGGAAGTAGCTCAATGGTTTTTTTCTTTGAAATATATTTAGAACTACCTAAACTTAGTTTTCCGGCTAACAGATCATAAATAGTAAGTCCTATGGTATAAAAATAACCGCCCCACCAGTTGTAATTAGGTATTACAAATGATTGGTTTTTAACTAAATGCGCGGCGTTTTGAGCCATTAATCCTCTTTCTTTTAAAGCTTCCCTTACCATGGAAATATCGCCTTGTTCTAAGTAACGAACACCTCCGTGAACTAATTTTGTACTTCTACTAGAGGTTCCTTTGGCGAAATCTATTGCTTCTAGTAAAATTGTTTTGTAACCCCTACTTGCTGCATCTAGCGCTGTGCCAAGTCCACTAGCCCCGCCTCCAATTACGATTACATCCCATTCAGTGGTTTGTTTTAGTTTTTTTAACTGTTCTAGTCTATTCATTATGAGTTTGTTATAATTTTTTTTATATCAAATTACTTTAGGATTTTAAAGATAACGAAAAAAAACGAAACCAAAAAAAAAGTGAATTTTACAATGGCTATTCTTACCATCAATTATACTGTTTAATAGGTAGTATAACTTTTGTCAACAGACTACAAGCGGATTTATTTATCGAATTAAAACAAAATGGATATGTGGTAAATTTCTACACAACACATACTCTTCCAGCCCACGCCATATGAAAGGATTTTAATTTTTTAGAAAATGAGAAGCTTTTGTTTCTCACACATGGGGAGTAATTGGTTTTAAAAATTGAGCGTATTTGCACCTTCGTTAAAAGTGTCTTTAGAACGTTTTAGAGGAATAAAAATAGATGCGGCACAATTGGGAGGTGGTATTTGAAACAGTGCGACTTCAGCCTGAGACCCAATTTACTTGCAAAATATTATTTTCAGGAACAGCTGTTATCCATTTAGAATTTGGTTTGAGTACTTTAAATGTTTTGGATGCATTTGTAAATTATACTATGATTAAAGTTGCTAAGCATGTTGTCATTATGGCTGAGGTGACAAAAATGAATAGCTGAGGTTTTAGCAAAATAGAGATACTTCTTACCGATTATGGTATTAATGTAGAAACTAAAATGAAAGGAGAAGAGAAATTCGAATTAATGTATTTATAGCTGGTGAATTGCAGGTTTATTATTTTGTTTCTGGTTCTCTAAATAATCCTACTTCAAATATGTTGTGATTAAATGTTTCGGTTGTATTTCTACGTTTGTTTTGGCAAAAAAAAGTGTGAATCGCACCTATATTTTGAAGCTTCCTATCAGAAAAAAACACTTTTAAAATTACCAAAAGCACTATATTTAAAAAAAATAGATACTTTTGTCCCAGAAAAATAGAGCAATGGCAAAGAATTTAGTAATAGTGGAGTCCCCTGCAAAGGCGAAAACAATCGAGAAATTTTTAGGAAGTGATTTTCAGGTGGAGTCAAGTTATGGGCATATTGCCGACTTGCCTTCTAAAGAAATTGGGGTAGATGTAGAGAATGGTTTTAAACCTAAATATGAAGTTTCATCTGATAAGAAAGCCTTAGTAACCAAGCTAAAAGGACTAGCTAAGAAAGCCGAAATGGTTTGGTTAGCAAGTGATGAGGATCGCGAGGGAGAAGCTATTTCTTGGCATCTTGCCGAAGAATTAAAATTAGATAAAGCAAAAACAAAACGAATTGTATTTCATGAAATTACGAAAACCGCTATTCTAAAAGCGATTGATAATCCACGTGAAATTGATTATAATTTAGTAAATGCACAACAGGCTCGTCGTGTTTTAGACCGATTAGTAGGTTATGAATTGTCTCCTGTTTTATGGAGAAAAATTAAAGGCGGACTTTCAGCAGGTCGTGTGCAATCTGTTTCGGTTCGTTTAATTGTAGAGCGTGAAAGAGATATTCAGAACTTTAATGCTGTAGCAAGTTATTCTATTGTTGCCGAGTTTACCAATGAATCAGGGAAATCTTTCAAGGCAAAACTTCCGAAGAATTTTAATACTAAAAAAGAAGCGGAAGTTTTTTTAAATAAAAATATCGGTTCTACTTATAAGGTTGCGGATTTAGAAACAAAGCCAACAAAAAAATCGCCAACAGGACCTTTTACGACTTCGACCTTACAACAAGAAGCGGCAAGAAAACTGTATTTGCCTGTTGGAATTACAATGCAATTAGCGCAACGTTTATATGAAGCTGGACTTATAACTTATATGAGAACGGATAGTGTAAACCTTTCTAAGGATGCAATGGAAGCTGCTGAGGCAGAAATCATAAAATCGTACGGGAAAGAATTTTCTAAACCTCGAACTTTTGTTAATAAGAGTAAAGGAGCACAGGAAGCGCACGAGGCAATTCGTCCCACAGACATGTCACGTCATACCGTGAATATCGATAGAGATCAAGCTCGTTTATATGATTTAATCTGGAAAAGAACTTTGGCTTCGCAAATGAGTGATGCAAAGCTGGAAAGAACAAACGTAAAAATTGAAGCAAACAATCATAGTGAAATTTTTACGGCATCTGGTGAGGTTTTACTTTTTGAAGGTTTCTTAAAAGTATACTTAGAAGGTCATGATGACGATGAAGAGGAGCAAGAAGGAATGTTGCCAGCGATGAAAGTCAATGAAAAACTTCAAAATAATTATATTACTGCAACGGAACGATACTCAAGAGCTCCGGCACGTTATACAGAAGCTTCCCTGGTTAAAAAACTAGAAGAACTAGGAATTGGTCGTCCGTCAACTTATGCGCCTACCATTTCTACCATTATCAACAGAAATTATGTTGAGAAAGGAAATCTTGACGGTCAAGAACGTAATTATACGCAATTGGTTTTGCAATCCGGGAAATTAGAAGAGAAGTTACTTAAAGAGAATACGGGTTCTGATAAAGGAAAATTAGTCCCAACAGATATCGGGACAATCGTAACTGATTTCTTAGTGAAGAATTTCGGTAATATCTTAGATTATAATTTTACCGCAAAAGTAGAGCAGGATTTTGATGAAATTGCAGAAGGAAATGTGAACTGGACAGAGATGATGCAAGAATTCTATGATAAATTTCATCCTACGGTAAAAGATGTAGAAGCAAATGCCGAAAGAGAAAGCGGAGAAAGAATTCTAGGAAAAGACCCGAAAACTGGAAAACAAGTCTCTGTTCGTTTAGGGAAATTTGGACCAATGGCTCAAATTGGAGAAGCAGATGACGAAGAAAAGAAATTTGCTAGTTTAATGCCTGATCAGAATATTGGAAATATTGGTTTGGAAGAAGCGTTGAATTTGTTTTTACTTCCAAAAAATTTGGGAGTATATAAAGAAGAAGAAGTTGAGGTGAGTAATGGTCGTTATGGTCCTTACATTCGTCATGGAGCTGCTTTTGTGTCCTTGCCAAAAGGAGAAAATCCTTTGGATGTAGATTTTGACAGAGCAAAAGAATTGATTGATGAGAAAGCAATTGCTGATGCGCCGATAGCGGTTTATAAAAGTGAGGGTGTGCAGAAAGGTGTTGGTCGTTTTGGTCCTTTTATAAAATGGAATGGTTTGTTTATCAATGTAAGTAAGAAATATAATTTTGATAATTTGTCGCAATCAGATATTGAAGCATTGATTGAAGACAAATTGCAGAAAAATATTGATAAAGTTTTGCATAACTGGGAAGAGGAAGGAATTTTGGTTGAAAAAGCACGTTGGGGACGCTCTGTTATAACTAAAGGAAAAATAAAAATTGAACTTCCTAAAGAAGTTGATGCGACAAAATTGACCCTAGAAGAAGTTCAAGAAATGATAGCTAAAAAGACGCCTGCAAAAAAGGTGGCTGCCAAAAAAGCACCAGCTAAGAAAGCAGCAACTAAAAAAACCGCAGTTAAGAAACCTGTAGCAAAAAAGAAATAGAATGGAATTTGATTTTTTAGAAGCTGTTGATAATGAAATTCTTGAGTTGGTTCAAGGGTTGACATCCCAGCAGTTGGGGAGTAAAGTAGTTTTTCATACAAAAGACCAGCTTCCGGATTTAAATAAGATTAATATAGCTGTAATCGGGGTTTTAGAGAACCGCGGTGGAGGTAAAGTAACAGAAGCTGTCGATTTATCTGCAATTCGTAAAGAGTTATATACTATGTTTCCGGGTAACTGGGATGCGTCAATTGCTGATTTAGGAGATATTCTGGCTGGAAATTCGATAGAAGACTCTTATTTTGCTTTGCGAAAAGTAGTTTCAAATTTAATTAAGAAAAAAATTATACCCTTAGTTATTGGTGGCTCACAAGATTTAACATTTGCACTTTATAGAGCGTTTGATGAATTGGAACAGATGGTAAATTTAGTTTCAATAGACAGTAAATTTGACTTTGGAAAAGAAAATGATGAGGTTTATGCTTCGTCTTATTTGACTAAAATAATTATTGACGAGCCCAATAATCTGTTTAATTTTTGTAATATAGGGTATCAGACTTATTATAATTCTCAAGAAGAGATTGATCTAATTGAGAAGTTATTTTTTGATGGTTACAGATTAGGAGAGATTTCTAATAATATTGCTTTAGCGGAGCCTGTATTTAGAGATGCAGATGTAGTTAGTCTTGATTTGAATTCTGTAAAGTCATCTGATTCTGGTAATTTTGATACGTTTGCACCTAACGGTTTTAACGGAAAAGAAATATGTTCTTTATCAAGATATGCGGGAATTAGTGATAAAGTGTCTATATTTGGAATATTCAATCATAATAACTCAGCTCAGGAATCTGTTCTAATAGCCCAGATCATTTGGTATTTTATAGAAGGATTTCATTATCGATCTAATGAGTACCCGTTTGGGAGTCGAGAAAATTATATTAAATATATTGTGCCTCTAGAAGATGAAGTGCTAGTTTTTCATAAAAGTGACAAAACGGATAGATGGTGGATTGAAATACCATTTATTTCAAATGGCAATAATAAATTGAAGAGGAATACGTTATTACCATGTTCTTACGATGAATATTTGGGAGCATGTAATCAGGAATTGCCGGAAAGATGGTGGAAGGCACAGCGTAAAAACAGTATTTAAAAAGAAGAATTTTATACAACTAAATTAATTCTATTAAAAAGAATGTTTAGTTTAAAAGTATTGTTTTTTTAAAAAATAATAAATAGGTTTACAAACTTTAAAAATAATGAATACATAACCCGCATTTATATGAAGAAGTTCATTGCATTTATGGCAATATTGGCACTGTTAGCAGGCTGTGGTAAGTCAAGTGACAAAGGTGAGTTGGTCGGAGTTAAAGGAGAAAAATGGCATCCTGAGAAACCATATGGTATGACATTAGTGCCTGGTGGTGCTTTTATTATGGGTAAATCTGATGATGATGTTGCTTCAATACAAGACGCTCCTACTAAAACAGTAACTGTTAGGTCGTTCTATATGGATGAAACGGAGATAACAAATAGTGAGTACCGTCAATTTGTGGAATGGGTTAAGGATTCTACCATGAGAGTTCGTTTAGCTATTCTTGCAGATATGAGTGGTATAAAAGCCGGAGATACAAAAGGTAAGGGAAAAAATGCAGGTAGTATAGGTGATTTTGCTTTTAACGATTCAGATCCTGAAAAAATGACTGCTTATGACAAGTATATGTATGATAACTATTATAGTATTGGTACAGATGACGATCCTTATGCTGGAAGAAAGCTTAATAAAAAAGTAAAATTAATTAGAGACCCTAAATTATATCCAGATGAGTATTATGTGGAAGTAATGGATTCTATGTATTTACCACAAGAGGCTTCATACAACGGATTAAGAACTATTGATGTTGATAAATTAAAATTTCGTTATTCTTGGATGGATATTCAAGCTGCGGCTAAAGCTAAAGTTGGGAAACGAAAAGATTTTATAAAAACAGAAGAAGTAAAAGTGTATCCAGATACCACTGTTTGGATTAAAGATTTTGCTTACTCCTATAATGAACCAATGCACAATGATTATTTCTGGCATAAAGCGTACGGGGATTATCCTGTTGTAGGAGTAAAATGGACACAAGCAAAAGCTTTTTGTGCTTGGAGAACATTAAATAAAAACAGTTATATTAAATCAAAGAAAAAAGGACATGATTTAATAAACTCATTTAGATTGCCAACGGAAGCAGAATGGGAATATTCAGCTAGGGGAGGTTTAGAGTCAGCTACATATCCATGGGGTGGACCTTATACTAAAAATGACAGAGGATGCTTTCTTGCAAACTTTAAACCAAATAGGGGAGATTATGCAGCAGATCAGGCATTGTATACTGTTGAAGCAAAATCTTACGAACCGAATGGTTACAATTTATATAATATGGCAGGGAATGTTTCAGAATGGACAGACTCTTCTTACGACCCCAATGCATATGAGTATGTTTCCTCAATGAACCCAAATGTTTTAGATGCTTCTAATAAACGTAAGGTAGTTCGTGGAGGTTCATGGAAAGATGTTGCTTATTTCCTACAAGTAAGTACAAGAGATTTCGAATATGCTGATTCTGCACGAAGTTTTATCGGATTTAGAACCGTTCAGGATTACATGGGATTACAAACAACCGGAAACGGAACCAAAATTAAAAACAGATAAAAAAAACCCCCTTAAATCAAAAAAAATTATGGCATTATTAAGTAAAAAAGCAATGAATTTCGCATATGGAATGGGTGCTGCAGTTGTAATCGTTGGCGCTTTATTCAAAATTATTCACTTTGAAATTGGACCGTTAACAGGAACAAGAATGCTTGCAGTGGGATTGTTGACAGAAGCTTTTATTTTTGCCCTTTCAGCATTTGAGCCCGTTGATGATGAGTTAGACTGGACATTGGTTTATCCGGAGTTGGCGAATGGTATAAAAACAGAAACGAAAAAAAGAGTGGAAGCGCCTTCTGATTCGCAAGGAATGTTATCGCAAAAATTAGACGCTATGTTGAAAGATGCTAAAATTGATGGGGAATTAATGTCAAGTTTAGGAAACAGCATCAAGAATTTTGAATCAGCAGCGAAAAGTATTGCTCCAACTGCTGAATCTATGGCTTCTACGCAAAAATACAGTGAAGAGTTAACTATGGCGGCAGCGCAAATGGAATCTTTGAACAGTTTATATAAAGTACAGTTGCAAAGTGCTTCTCGAAATGCACAAATCAATGAAGAAGTTCTTGAAAATAATTTAAAATTAAAAGAACAAATGCAATCATTGACAACTAACTTGTCATCGTTGAATAATGTTTATGGTGGAATGCTTTCTGCAATGGGTAAAAAAGGATAATTAGTTTCGAACTAGATAAACAAACAACTAACTAATTATTAGAAAATATGGCAGGAGGAAAACTAACCCCTAGACAGAAGATGATAAACCTTATGTATCTGGTTTTTATCGCTATGTTGGCAATGAATGTATCAAAAGAAGTTATTTCAGGTTTTGGATTGATGAATGAGAAATTTGAAACATCAAATGAAAGTTCAAAATTGTCTAATGATCAACTTTTAGGAGCATTAGAAGCAAAAGCTGGAGAAGCAAAAGGTGAATTTATAGTAGCAGTAGAAACAGCACATAAAGTAAAAACAATAACAGATAATTTTTTTAATTATATAGCATCTTTAAAAACACAAGCTGGTACAGGATTTGAAATAGACCCTGAAACTGGAAAATTGCCTTATGAAGATATGGATAAGGGTGATAATATTGATGATTGGTTTGAAGGTGAAGGTTACTCAAAAAAGGGGACCGAAATTATAGCTACTATCAATAAGTATAAAGCAGATATGAAGTCTGTACTAGGAGCAGATGCAAAATATGCTTCAATTATTAAAGAAGTTGAAAGTAAATTTGACGTTTCAGATGTAAAGAATAAAGAAGGATTAAAAGATAAATTTTTATCATATCATTTCAAAGGTTTTCCAGCTATTGCAACTATAGCAAAGCTTTCAACTTGGCAAAATGATATTAACAAAGCGGAATCAGATGTTTATAGCTCTGCTTTAGGTAAAGCGGCTGTTGCTGCGGCATCTTATAGCAATTATGAAGCGATTGTTGTACTCGATAAAAACGCTTACTTCCAAGGCGAGACTGTTACTGGTAAAGTGGTACTTGGTAGATATGATGGGAATACAAAACCAACTTCTTTTTCAGGTCCAGGAAAAATTGTTAATGGTCAAGCTGTGATTTCAATGACGGCAGGTGGTGTAGGAGAGCAGACAATAGCAGGTCAATTTTCTTTTCTTGAAGATGGGAAAACAGTTCCTCTTGCGTTTAAAGGAAAATATGTAGTTGTTCCAAGACCTAATTCTGCTACGATTTCAGCAGATAAAATGAATGTAGTATATAGAGGTGTTGTTAATCCAATGTCTATTTCATTTGCTGGTATATCTGATAGCGATGTTTCTGTTTCAGCTCCTGGTTTGTCTAAAGCAGGTAATGGGAAATACAACATGAGTCCAGGTGGAGGAAATGAAGTTGTAATTAGTGTGTCAGGTAAAATGTCTGACGGAAAAGTTGCTACTGATAAAAAAGTATTTAGAATCAAAGGAATTCCGGGACCTACAGGTACAATTAGAGGAGAAACAGGTGTCGTAAAAGGACCTAAATCAAATTTAGAGATTGCTACAATTGGTGCTAAATTGGAAGATTTTGATTTTGAAGTTGGTTTGAACGTAGTTGGATTTAATTTAAAAGTTACTGGGCAAGCAACAGTTGTTGTTCAAGGAGATAAATTAAATGCACAATGTAAGGCTGTTCTTTCTAAAGCGGGAAGAGGAGATCAAGTTACTATTTCGGAGATTAAAACGAAGCTTGTTGGTGCAGGTAGTTATTTATTACCAAGAACAGCTCCAGTTATTTTTGAAATACAATAATACGTAGGTTGCTTTAAAAGGCTACTTCAATATCTTATAATCACATTATGATGAATGTTAGAAATTTTTTAATAGTTGTTATTTCCATTGCTGGAGGATGTGCTACTTTTGCACAATCTAATTTGCTAAATGCAAAAACACCAAGCGAGATAGGTCTTAAAACTGCTGCTCAACTAATATCAGACAATGATAAGCCTTTGGCTTATGGTTATGTGCATGATAGGGATATATTGATGGGTAAAACTGTTTGGGAGATTATAGATCTTAATGAGAGAATTAATTTTGCCTTATATTTTCCTATTGATACCGCAAATATTGGTTCTAACAGACGTTCATTATATGACGTACTTACAAAAGCTGTAAAAAGTGGTGCTATTACTGAAGTGTATTCTGATAGCTACTTCAATACAAAAAAGTCGTACAAAGACATTCAGGCATCTTTGTCTCGTGTTGATACAACTGATGCGGGTAGAGAGCAAGTAAATGCAGGAATGAGTGTTTCTCCTGAATATATCATGCGGTCAGATTTGACAGCTCAGGATGTTACGCAGTATAAGATTAAAGGATATTGGTATTTTGATAAACGTCAAAGTGAATTGAAATATCGATTGTTGGGTATTTGTCCGGTTACGCCAGATGTTTATACAATGAACAATGACGAGAAAGATTATATTGAGTTATTTTGGATTTTCTTCCCGTCGGCGAGAGAGGTTTTACATGAAGCAAAAGCTTTTAACGATGCTAACTCTGCAATGCCAATTTCTTTTGACCAAATATTGAACTCCAGACACTTTAATAGCGTTATATACAAAGAAGAAAATGTATATGGAGATAGAGCAATAGATGAGTACATGAAAGACAATGCTCAGAATCAATTGTTAGAATCAGAAAGAGTGAAAGAAAAAATTCGTGACTTTGAATCAGATATGTGGAATTACTAATTTCATATTTTATTAAATAGAAGGAAACTCTTGTCGTAATTGATGAGAGTTTTTTTTATATTGAATTTTTAAGTTTGGTTCTTTTAATGTTCTTTCTTTGTGTTTTTATATTAACTTTTACTCTTATAGGATGATTGATTATTTAATTATAGGTTCGGGTCTCGCTGGTATTGGATTTGCTGAAATTGCAATACGCAATAGTAAGACAATTTTGGTTTTGGATAATAATTCCCAAAATTCTTCCAGGATTGCTGGCGGATTGTACAACCCTGTAATTCTTAAGCGTTTTAGCGAAGTTTGGCAGGCGCAAGAACAATTAGTCGTGATGAAAGAGTTCTATAGTGTTTTGGAAGATAAATTAAAAACTAAAGTTGATTTTAAGAAACCTATTCTAAGGAAGTTTTTTTCCATTGAAGAACAAAATAATTGGTTTGCAGCTTCTGATAAAGTTTCATTGGCACCATTTTTATCCACGGAATTGATTACCAAAAAATATTCAGGAATTGATTCGCCTTACAACTATGGAGAAGTATTACAAACAGGTCATGTTGATACAGCTGTTTTATTAGAAAAATATAGGGAGTACCTTGTTGGAAATGATTTATTCCTAGGAGAATCGTTTGATTATGAATTACTCGAAGTTGTATCTGGAGGTGTACGTTACAAAGATATTGAGGCTCGACATATTGTTTTTGCAGAGGGTTTTGGGATGCATGCTAATCCTTATTTTAAGCATTTACCATTAGATGGTACAAAAGGGGAGTTATTCATTATTAAAGCCCCTATGCTTGATCTTGATGTTATTATGAACACAAGTGTCTTTATACTGCCGTTAGGCGATAATCTGTTTAAAGTGGGGGCAACTTATAATTGGAAAGATAAGACAGACTTAGCGACTGAAGAAGGGAAACTGGAATTAGTAGATAGAATAAAAGAAATTATTAGCTGTGATTTTGAAATAATCGAACATTTTGCAGGAGTTCGACCAACAGTAAAAGACAGAAGACCATTGGTGGGAACGCACTCCATGCATCCTACAATTCATATTTTAAATGGATTAGGGACAAGAGGAGTAATGTTAGGCCCTTCTATGGCTAAGGCCTTGTATGACGCTATAGAAAATGACATCGTTCTCGATGCCGCAATTGACATAAAAAGGTTCCAGCCTAAAGGACAGAGATAATGTTATTTTTGCTTGAAATTAGGATCATAGGAGACAAACATGTTGATATATATATTTCTCGACCATCGTAATACAAATGGAAATAGAACTATTAGAGAGGCGATTATTGAAATAAAAGCTACTTTTAGAGAGGAATTTAATAGTACATATGAAATTATAAACGCAGTTATTCCAATAGCTACATTTAGTCCATAACTGACATACATAGCGCCATAAAAGAAGGAAGGTTCGATTTGATATTTTAATCCACAATGGCTGCAATTTTCATGCATTTTTAAGATATTACCCAGATGGAGTGGATTTGGGTCTAAATACATACTTTCTTTCTGACATTTTGGACAAGTTCCTGTTAAAATGCTATATAATTTGGATCCTTTTTTTAACATTTGCAAAAAATTTAATTTTTCCTTTTTTTGGAGTGACAAATTTACAAATTTGAAAGGGAATAAAATCATAATACATGCTTAATATACACAATTTATCTGTCTCGTTTGGAGGTTCCTATTTATTTGAAGAAGTGACCTTTCGATTGGGTGCCGGAGACCGCGTAGGTCTTGTTGGTAAAAATGGTGCAGGTAAATCTACAATGCTCAAAATGTTGGCTGGTGACTTTCTTCCTGATACAGGCGTGATTTCTCAAGAAAAAGATGTGAGAATGGGGTTTTTACGTCAAGATATTGATTTTGAGCAGGGCCGTACAGTTTTAGAAGAGGCTTATGAAGCTTTTGTCGATATAAAAGTAGTAGAAAAAAAATTAGAAGAAATCAATCATCAATTAGTCACCCGTACTGATTATGAAAGTGAGGAATATTCTAAAATAATTGAAGACTTATCCGATTATACGCATCGTTTTGAATTATTGGGTGGTTATAACTATGTTGGTGACACTGAAAAAATTCTTTTAGGTTTAGGTTTTAAAAGAGAAGTTTTTAATAATCAAACAGAGACTTTTTCTGGAGGTTGGAGAATGCGAATCGAATTAGCTAAACTTTTACTGCAAGCTAATGATGTTTTGCTACTGGATGAGCCAACGAATCACCTTGATATCGAAAGTATCATTTGGTTGGAGAGTTTCTTGCGTAATTATATAGGTGTTGTCGTAATTGTTTCGCATGATAAAATGTTTTTAGATAATGTGACTAATAGAACGATTGAAATTTCCCTTGGAAAAGCATACGATTTCAACAAACCTTATTCTCAATATTTAGAATTGCGTCATGAAATTCGCGAAAAACAATTGGCTACACAAAAGAATCAAGCCAAAAAAATTGAAGAAACAGAAAAATTAATTGAGAAATTCCGTGCCAAAGCATCCAAAGCTTCCATGGCACAATCGATGATTAAAAAACTGGATAAAATAGAACGTATCGAAGTAGATGAGGATGATAATTCTGTAATGAATATCTCTTTTCCGCTTTCTAAGGTTCCTGGTCGTGTTGTAATCGAAGCTGAAAAAGTAACAAAAAGCTACGGTGATAAAACCATTTTAAAAGATATTTCACTGTTAGTAGAGCGCGGAAGTAAAATTGCTTTTGTCGGTCAAAATGGACAAGGTAAATCAACTTTTATTAAAGCTATTGTCAATGAATTTGAATATGAAGGAGATATAAAGTTAGGTCATAATGTACAAGTAGGTTATTTTGCCCAAAACCAAGCAGAGTATCTGGATGGTGAGATTACGTTATTACAAACTATGGAAGATGCCGCTACAGATACTAACCGTTCTAAGGTACGTGATATGCTAGGGTCATTCCTCTTTCGTGGCGACGATGTTGAGAAAAAGGTAAAAGTCCTTTCAGGAGGAGAAAGAAACCGTCTAGCACTTTGTAAATTGCTTTTACAGCCTATAAATGTATTGGTAATGGATGAGCCTACAAATCACTTGGATATTAAATCTAAGAACGTTTTGAAAGCAGCATTACAAAAATATGAAGGAACGCTACTTCTAGTTTCGCACGATAGGGATTTTCTTCAGGGAATGTCTAACATTGTTTATGAGTTTAGAGATCAAAAGATAAAAGAATACTTAGGAGATGTTAACTACTTCTTAGAGCAGCGTAATTTAGAGAATATGCGTGAGGTCGAGAAGAAAGATGCTCTTAAAGCTGCCGCTCCCAAGGATAGTAATAAAGCTTCGTATGAAGAACAAAAAAAGGGGAAAGCATTGCAGAATCGTCTAAGCAAAGTGGAAAGTCAAATTAAGCAATTAGAAAAAGACATTCAGCATGATGATAAAATGTTAGCTTCAAATTACAATAAAAATATTGAAGACGCTTCTTTCTTCAAAGCATATAATAAAAAGAAGGCAGATTTGGATAAATTACTTTTGGACTGGGAAAATGTTCAAGAAGAAATCGACAAAGCTTAATTAATATATTATTTTAAATTTTTTGAGTAGCTTTTTCCAGCTGTTCATTCCATCCTTTCTGGTCTCGTTTGTTTTTTCTACATACTAAAAGGAGCTTCCGTAGGTCGCTCTTTTAGTCTAAGAAAAAATAGAACGAGGCTGTAAAAGGATTTCATTGCCATCTGGGCTACTGTGGTGTCCGTCCAAGAGATATCGTGTTCATTAGGAAATTAGACCTGTCTTCTTAGAATGTGAAATGGCTTGTGCGCTATTTTCAAAATAACAAACTGAAACATCTAAGGTTTCCAGGTTTTTAAGCACTTTGATTATCTTTTCTTTTTTATGTTTCCCAGTTTGCCGTATATAAACTGCTTTCACGGTCAAAGGGAAAATCTTGCTTATGGCCTCATATAAAAAAGGATCATGCTGCGAATCATCACCTATCAAAACATACTGTAAATTAGGATAGAATTCTAAAATGTGTTTTATTTTTTCAAACTTATGATTGTGACCACCTCTTCCGGTCCATAAGAAATTAGTCAAACTGGTTTTAATATCTTTTAACAGCAAAACAGCTTTGGGTAAGCGGTGAATTTCGGTGAATAGTATAAGAAATCGATACAAATTCCACTCACTACTTGAAACATAAAAAAAAGCATTTAGTTCCTCGTTACCCGCTCTTCCTTCAGAACTTAAAGCTTGGAAATGCGGAACAACATCTTCAAAAACTTTTCTAGAGTGGACATTTCTAAATAAGAGATGGTATAACTTTTTAAAAGGGTTCAGAGTATAAGAAACTAAAAACGTATCGTCTATATCAGATATGATTCCTAAATTACCTATTCTGGGTCTGTTATAGCTTCCTTTGGTTACAATTGTATCATTCTTATAAATGATACTAACTTCGTAGTCAATCCATCCGTAATGAGTAGTTTCTTCTAACGGGATGCAAAATTTAAAATAACCATCATCTAGTGTTTTTGTGTGTATTTTTGTGTTGTTGTGTATTAGGTAGACGTCTGCATTTGCTTGTGTTTTAATCCGAAACATACTGATTACAGATCTTGCATTTTTTAAACTTTTTGAAAGAAAATCGTAATCCTTTTTTGTTGTTGGTTTAAAAACATGTCCCATCACAATTAGTTCTTGCTCATTTGCATAACCACGATATAATTTTAGGATTGGTTTCATTTTGTTTACTACTTTTGGAGTATGTTGAAAATTAATTATTTTTAATCAATAAAAGAAATAAAACGGTGGAAAAGAATATCCTATTGATTGTAAACCCAGTTTCGGGAGGAATGGATAAGTCAGAGATTATTGAAGCAACTTCAGCGTTTGCAGATAAGGAAGGCTTAAATATTGTGATTTATACTACTACAGCCGATGATGATACTGCTAAAATAAAAGAGCTATACGACACATTAAAACCAGAAAGGGTGGTTGTGGCAGGAGGTGATGGAACTATAAAATTAGTCGCCGAAGCGTTGGAAAATGCAGATGTTATTTTTGGGATAATACCTGCTGGTTCTGCTAATGGTTTGGCAACTGATTTAAATATTCCTAAAAAATTAGAAGATAACATTCCAGTAGCATTTCATAATGCTTTTATGGAAATGGATATGATACTTATAAATGGCAACAAAAGTTTGCACCTTAGTGATCTTGGGCTAAATGCAGAACTCATAAAAAACTATGAGAGTAGCGCCATACATGGTAAGTGGGGTTATGCCTTACAAGTGTTTAATACTTTGCTTGACAAAGAAGATCCTTTCACCGCAACAATTACAGCTAATGGTCAGATTGTTGAATGTGTAGCACAAATGATAGTTATAGCTAATTCTAAAAAATACGGAACAGGAGTTGTTATTAACCCTCAGGGAATCATGAATGATGGAAAGTTTGAATTGGTGCTTTTGAAAAATCTGGATTTGCCCATTTTTGCTAAAATTATTGCAGGTAATATACCAGTAGAAACTGGTGATATCGAGATCATTTCAACGGATAAGGCAAATATCAAATTAAATTCACCAGTAAGTTTTCAAATTGACGGAGAATATTGTGGTAGAGAGACAGAGCTGAACGTGGCTATTTCTCCAAAAAAGTTAAAAGTAGCTATACCTTAACTGCTTATTATTTAAATGGGTTTCGTTCCTTCCATTCCATTTTTGGTTCAAAATAGCTGAACGTTTTTGAGACAAACAGATTGATAAAAGAATTACTATGTTGCATCATCCCGAACATATCCATAGGTTGTGCTCCTACAGAACTTTTGATCTCTAAAGCTGTTCTGGCAAAAATAATACGGCTGTATCCTTTGTTTATTGAAAAACCAATCATGTCGTAAAGCATGTTCAGGTACAACATTTTTTCCCTTTGATAGACTTCGTCATAACCCAGAAAATAGGTATCTATATCTTTTCCGTTTTTTATCAGTGTATTGAATCCAATTAACTCGTCTCCAACAAAGTACCCGTAAAATAAGAACTTGTCTTTTAATGCTGTTTTTAAAGTTTTAAAATGATTTTCAGTTAAGTAAAAGGTATTGAAAGGAGCGTTTTTGGCTACATTCATGTACAATTCATAGATTCTTGAATTGTAAGTTGTGATTTCCTCTAGAGACAACTTTCTTTTAGAAATTCCTTCGGCTTTTTTTCGAGCCCTTTTGTATTGGTCTCGGTATTTTTTAGATAGGTCTGCAATATAATCGTCAAAATTAGACCAGGAATTCCTAATGTCAAAAATCATATTCGGTTGGGTTGTAAACTGGAAAAATGAGTTAAACTCGGGAATTTTAAAATACTGAACTCTCTCTTCGGCAAAATCTTTAAAGATTGTAAGATGTATTTTTGTGCCGTTTGCGCGGAAAATTTTCTTTAGCTCATCTGTTGCTTTTTTTAATAAAGCTAATCCTTCTGAAGCGGGTAGTTTTTGACTAAAATAGCATCCGTTTTGCCCAGTCAGCATATTATTACCCAGTACTAGGACATTTGAGCTAAGGTTTTTAAAGACAAAGTCACGTACGATTGTTTTTAGGCAGTGGTCTCTTTCTCCAAAGGAATTTAGCTTACTCAAGTCAATATACTGCGTGACTGCTATCCCGACCAATTCCTCATTTTGAAACATTCCAATAAAATGACAGTGCATATTTTTTGGAGCAGAAATCGCTAATATTTCTAAATAATCACGCGATAGAAATATATTGGTTACCGCCAAAGAATCCCAACTTGAAGGAATATTTTTAACCGAAGAATAAATTTGGAAGGAAAAAGTAGAGCTCAATGGATCAAAAAATTAATATTTGTCTAAATTAATATATAAAGTTAAATTGCAAAGCAATTAGATAAATTTTAACTAATTTTAATAAAAACTAAAATTATGAATATATACGACGAAATCACAGCTCAACCAATATTAAAAGATTTAAAGGATTGGAAGTTTAATGATAATGGAATCGAAAAGAAATTTGTTTTTAAGAATTTTAGTCAAGCGCTAGGTTTTATTGTGCAGTTAGGGATTTTAGCTGAAAAACACAATCACCACCCAGAACTTTTCAATGTGTATAATAAAGTAAATATTAGGCTGTCGACCCACGATGCTAACGGTTTAACAGATAAGGATTTTAATTTAGCAAAAGCAATTGAGCTAGTATAAAATAAGACGCTATTCTTTAAGATAGAATGAGGCGAAATTTAATTACATAAGTAAATATTTTGGCCTGTCCACAAAATTATAAACCTCATTTGAAATTGAATTTTATTCCCAATTTCTTTTTTTTTAGAACAATACGTTGAATTCAATTATTCCTATTTCTATAAATGCGCGGCGATAGCACCGTGAAATCTTCCACGGTAAGTAGGTAATACATTTCTATAGCTAGAAATTATAATGACTGCAAAAGATTTTTGCCTCTTGTTTTACTTAAAGGTCTGCTCATTTGAAGCTATTGCTGGATGACTAAAAGCGGATGCATCATTTTAATAAAAAAAGCAATAAATGCTTCAATTGTAAAAATTACACACATCTTGATGCCTTATATTTTGTATTTAACCTTTCCCGCTCTTTTATCTAGATTATTCCATTTTTTTTTTTTTTTTTTTTTTGAATATGATAACAGTTTGGAATACTAAAAAATTGATTTACAAAAAGTTAGTTCAAAGCTGGTTGATTTTATTATACTATTTACTTTGTTAATTGTAGAAACGTTTTCTTTGTAAGAAAAATAGTTTTTAATTTAACATATAGGTGTAGTTCATCGATTTTATTTGTCGATAATCTGTTTAGTGTGTATATTTAAACATTCGAACTAGTATAAATTCAAGATTATGAAAAATATTTTCACTCTATTACTAACCGTTTTTGCATCAATTACAGTGTTGGCAGAAGTTTCAGTTTCTGATAAAACAGTACTCTTGAAATTGTATACTGCTACAAACGGAGCTAATTGGAATACAAAATGGGATTTATCTTCCCCTATATCTACTTGGTATGGTGTTGTTTTGGAAGGTGATAAGGTTGTGTCGATAGATTTATCAGATAATAATCTTGTTGGTGAAATACCGAGTGAAATTGTAAATCTAACTGATTTGAAAAAATTGAATTTACATAAAAATAAGATATCGGGTGTGATTCCAGCTTCTTTGGAAAATTTAAAAGAACTTGTAGTTTTAGATCTTTCATTTAATAAATTGACAGGTAACATACCATCTTCAGTAGGAGAGATGAATAAGTTAGTTACTCTTGAACTTTATATGAATAGACTTTCTGGTGAGTTGCCAACTCAAATAGGAAACCTGAAAAATTTAGAAACTTTGGCTGCTTTTAATAATGAATTGGAGGGGCAAATACCAAGTTCGCTTTATCAAGTAGCAACGTTAAAAACTTTATTGTTGAGCAGTAACAAATTGAAAGGTAAATTGAGTGCCGAAATTGCAAAGTTAAAAATGTTAGAAAACCTTAGTTTGTTTGAAAACCAGATGGATGGTCAAGTTCCTTTTGATTTAGAAAAATTAAATAATTTGAAAGAAATGAATATTTCTTACAACCAATTCAGTGGGTTAATATCAAGAAAATTAGCCTCATTAGATACTTTAAATATGACAATGCTGAACGATAAAGGTGTAGCTGTCTTGTTAGATGTAGCGATGGATATTGAAAGACCTTTAGTATCTGAAGATTAATAATTAGTACTTCATAATAAATAGATAGTTTGTTGTTTTGAATAAGTTTAGTTAGTTTTATAAAACCTATGTCGCTTTAGCTTCATAGGTTTTTTTGTACGAATGTATTTCAGTATAAAGGACATTGCAAATAACAGCTTAAGATCTCTCTGAAGCTGTTGTTAGGTCAATAAATTAACTAAATGTTCAGGTCTTTAAATGGATCAAGTTCAAAAGTTGGGGATTATCCAAAAAGGTTAGATAATCTAAACAAAAAAAAGTCGATTTTACGCACTTTTCTAAAGTGACTCCTAAATGCTTTAATCTTTGCATTGAATGACTCAGCCGATGCATTTGTACTTCGATTATTAAAGTAGTTTAATATTGAATTATAATTGATGGTTATGGTTTTGAGAACGATATTAAAGTTTTTAAAACCTGATTCCTCGACTTTTCTATACCAATGCGCTAATTTTAACATCGCCACATTCTTATCTTTATTACTGTTGTACATAGTTCATAATTGCTGTGATAAAGCATATTCTTTTTTAATATCAGGATACAATTCAAATAATAGCTTCGCTCTTTCTTCTTGACTGTTGGTCCATTTTTGTCTGGATTTATAGAGCAAATAGCGACTTTGGGCTAATAATTGTTTTACAGTATCGCCGTTGATTAAAAGTTGGGGAGTATGAGTTTTGTTTTGGGTCTTAGCCAGCAATATGGATTGGTTCTTCTTGTCCATAGCTTCCCATCGGTGTTTAATCCTAATTTCTTGTAACGCTTCTAAGGCTAGTTTTTGTACATGAATTTAGCGAAGCGGTATCACGAATTCCAAAATTGTAATAAAATGAATGAGTAAAACAATCGGTTACTTGTGTTGCTTTAGGGAAACATTTTTTAGCTATTAATTTCATCGAGTTAGCCATGTCTAATGTTATTTCTATAACGGCTTGTCTTTTTTTTAAATCGATTTTGGAGACTTGTTCTATGACTTGTTCTGTTTCAATACCAGCAACTATAGCAACCAATGATCCTTTTTTGCCTTTTGCTTTTTTATTAGTAACAATGGTATAAAGTTCTCCTTGTGATAAAGCAACTTCGTCAAATGCTAAGTGAGTTCCTATGTTTTGGGGGTAAACAATCCATTGATGTGCGTTTTCTCGAGGTTCCCAAGTGCTAAGTGTACTAAGTTGGCTTTTGTACTGTCTTTGAAGTTTTTTCCCGTTAACCCCAAAGAAACGGCCGATAGTGTGACTATTTATTGCTGTGTTATCTATTAATTTCTTTTAAAAAAGCCGCAAATTCTTGCGTCATACGCGTTCCTTTGGCAGCTAACAGCCAATCTCTTTGAATGATTTCTCCATTGGCTTTATTGGTCCAACGACGGCGTTTAATGTGTAAATACACAATCTTACCTCTAAGAGGAAAATCTTGGATTGTTATTTCATCTAGAAAGCCTTTAGATACTAATTCTACAACGTCAAACTCTTTTGGAGGTTGTGCTTTTTCTTCAAAATGTAGATGTAGGTTTTCTTCAGAGTTAGTAGCGGAAACTATTTCAAGGTTCTCTATTAAAAAATCAGGGAGCATAAATTTTAAAAGGTCGATAGAAGTTATGTCTCAAAGTTAATTATGCGAAAATATTATTTTTTATAAAAACTCTCCGCAGGTGTTGTGCCTGATCCATCAGATGTTTTATTAATTGGTGCAAATAAAAAAAACCTTTCATTTCTGAAAGGTTTTCTTAGTAGCGGGAACTGGACTCGAACCAGTGACCTTCGGGTTATGAGCCCGACGAGCTGCCTACTGCTCTATCCCGCGATGTGCGTTTGTAATCTCAATAAAATTAACTTAGTAGCGGGAACTGGACTCGAACCAGTGACCTTCGGGTTATGAGCCCGACGAGCTGCCTACTGCTCTATCCCGCGTTGTTTCGGGTGCAAAGGTACAACGAATTTTATCATTTCCAACAAAAATTTTAAAAAATGTTTTATTTCATCTATTCACTTGATATAACTACCTTTGCAAAATAAATAATATATTAAATGTCACATAAAGCAGGTTTTGTAAATATCATTGGGAATCCAAACGTTGGGAAGTCCACATTAATGAACGCCTTCGTAGGGGAAAGACTTTCTATCATTACGTCTAAGGCACAAACGACTCGTCATAGAATCCTTGGGATTGTAAATGGAGAAGATTTTCAAATGATCTTGTCTGATACTCCTGGGATTATTAAGCCTGCATATGAAATGCAAGCATCGATGATGAACTTTGTAAAGTCCGCTTTTGAAGATGCTGACATTTTAATTTACATGGTCGAAATAGGGGAGCAAGATTTAAAAGACGAAGCGTTCTTCAGTAAAATCATTCATTCAAAAATACCTGTTTTATTATTGTTGAATAAAATTGACAATTCTAATCAGGAACAATTAGAAAAACAAGTGGCTTTTTGGACTGAGAAAGTGCCTAATGCAGAAATATATCCTATATCTGCTTTGCAGAACTTTAATGTTCCAGAAGTTTTCCAAAGAATAATTTCGCTTTTACCAGAATCACCAGCATATTATCCAAAAGATCAATTAACAGACAAGCCAGAGCGTTTCTTTGTAAATGAAACAATACGTGAGAAAATATTGTTGAATTACAGCAAGGAAATTCCATACGCGGTAGAAATAGTAACTGAAGAGTTCTTTGAAGATGAAAACATCATTAGAATACGTTCTTTGATTATGGTGGAGCGTGAAACGCAAAAAGGAATCATTATCGGGCATAAAGGAGCTGCACTTAAGAAAGTAGGGATGGATGCTCGTGCTGATTTAGAGAAATTCTTCGGAAAGCAAATCCACATCGAATTATATGTGAAAGTAAATAAAAACTGGAGAAGTAACGTGAACATGTTAAAACGTTTCGGTTACAACCAATAAGCTTGTCGTTTGATCAGTTTGATTTGAAACCAAGAGTGAAGAAGTGAGAAATCTAGCGTGTAGTTTTGCTAGATCTTAAAAATAGAAAAAATCAATATTAGAATTTAAATTCTGATATTGATTTTTTTTTGTCTAATCTGCTCCTTGATGGAATGAGATATTAATAATTAGGATGCTATGATTTTTAAGAATAGGCTTTCTAATTCATTCATTTGGTCATGGCCGCTTTCTCGGATTTGCTTTGCAATAAAGTATAGTAGGAACCAAGAAAAAAACATAAGTCCAATAACTATAAAATCAAATGTCATGCTATTTTTTAAAACATAATCGGAGTAGGCTAGACCACTAAAAGTTAGAAATACTCCTGCAATTATAAAATGTAGAAACATAAAAAAAGTCCATAAGGTGGGGTCTGGGCCAAATAATCCTCTTATATGTGTTCCGTTCTCATTTTTAGATTCCAATTCTAAATGTAAATGTGGGGAATAATACGATTTTTTGTTGTCTTTTATATTTAGCCAGATGTGGTTGCCGCCCGTTTTTACAGAGTAATCATCGCAGTTTGATATCTTATAGTCCTCAAACTTTTGAAGCACTGCGGCAGTGTTTTCTGGAACATCTTTATAAAATCGTAAACGCAGTCTTAGTTCATTATTAGTGTCCATAGTGGTAAACTTGTATCAGTTAAAAAGGTAAGCTTTTGCTAATATATCAAAAAAATTGATAGTCACGGGATTAAACACTACCTTTGCAAAATATTGAAATTAGTATTATGAATAACATTGTTGCCATTGTAGGAAGGCCAAACGTAGGGAAATCGACACTTTTTAATCGATTGATACAAAGAAGAGAAGCGATAGTAGATTCAGTTTCGGGAGTTACCCGTGACAGAAACTACGGAAAAAGTGAGTGGAACGGGAAGGAATTTTCTGTAATCGATACGGGAGGATATATACGCGGTTCTGATGACGTTTTTGAAGCTGAAATCCGTAAACAAGTAGAATTAGCAATCGATGAAGCTGATGTTATTATATTTGTTGTCGACGTAGAAGAAGGGATCACGCCAATGGATGATGCTGTTGCGAGACTATTGCGTAAAGTAACTAAGCCGGTTTTACTTGCTGTAAATAAGGTGGATAATGCGATGCGTGAAAAAGATGCTATTGAATTCTATAACTTAGGTTTAGGAGAATATTACACTTTTGCAAGTATTTCAGGAAGTGGAACAGGAGATTTATTGGATGCATTAATTGATGCATTTCCTATAAAACCGGAACCAACTCAAGAAGAAATAGAATTGCCTCGTTTTGCAGTTGTAGGTCGTCCAAATGCTGGAAAATCAAGTTTTATCAATGCGCTAATTGGTAAAGAAAGATATATTGTTACTGATATTGCGGGTACAACTCGTGATTCTATTGATACAAAATTTGACCGTTTTGGTTTCGAATTTAACTTAGTTGATACTGCGGGAATTCGTCGTAAGGCCAAAGTAAAAGAAGATTTGGAGTTTTATTCTGTTATGCGTTCAGTGCGTGCCATCGAGCATTCTGATATTTGTATCTTGATAATTGATGCCACTCGTGGATTTGAAGGTCAGGATCAAAGTATTTTTTGGTTAGCCGAAAAAAACAGAAAAGGTGTTGTTATTCTTGTTAACAAATGGGATTTAGTTGAAAAGGAAACGATGTCAACTCGTGATTATGAAGAAAAAATAAGAGAAGAATTAATGCCATTTACTGATGTGCCTATTCTTTTTGTTTCTGCATTAACAAAACAACGTTTATTGAAAGCATTAGAAGCAACCGTAAAAGTTTTCGAAAGTAGACAACAACGTATCGCTACATCAAAATTCAATGAATACATGTTGAAAGTGATTGAAGCGTACCCACCACCTGCAACAAAAGGGAAATATGTAAAAATTAAATATTGTATGCAATTACCAACTAAAACACCACAATTTGTGTTTTTTGCTAATATGCCACAATATGTAAAGGAACCATATAAACGCTACCTTGAAAATAAAATTAGAGACAACTGGGACTTCTCTGGAGTACCAATCGATATCTATATTAGAGAAAAATAATATACAAAAACAAACAATTACCAAAGACATATAAACCCTTGTAAACACGCGATTTACAAGGGTTTTTTCTTGTTTTGTGTTTTGGTTGTTTTGGGTTATTATGTATTTGTTTTGGCTATATTTGTACCGTATTTGTACCGCAAAAAAAACTCGCCAATGGCAATAAAAGTAACACTTCGCAAAAGAGCAATATCAGGAAAACGACAAAGTTTGTATTTAGATTTCTATCCAGCAGTAATAAATCCCAAAAATGGGGAAGAAACACGCCGGGAATCGTTAGGGATGTACGTATTTGAGAATACAAGAAATCCACTTGATAAAGTGCATAATTCAAATACTTTGGATCTTGCTGAACAGATAAGGCAAAAGAGGGAAGCATTCTTAAATAAACCTGAAATCTACAATGCACTGGAGCAGGAACAACTTAAGAAAAATAAAAGGCAGGACGGCAATTTTATTACTTACTTCAAAAAGCTTGCTGAAAAGCGTAATACTTCAAATCGTTTCATTTGGTTAGGCAGTTGCGATTTCCTTAAATTATTCAAAGGTGATTCGTTGAGGTTTTCAGATATTACCACAGAATTATGTGATGACTTTAGAGAATATTTGAAAACTACTAAAAGTAAAAAAAGTGATAAGGTGCAATTAGCGGTTAATTCTCAAAAAACGTATTACGACAAATTTCGTTCAGCATTAAAGCAAGCCTACAAAGATGGCTATCTATCGGAAAACATAGCAGATAAAACGAATGCCGTTAAACAAGCCGAAACGCAAAGAAACTACTTGACACTTGGCGAACTTAATTCACTTGTTAAAACAGACTGCAAAAGTCCTGAAATTAAAATACAAGCGTTGTTTTCTGCATTAACAGGATTAAGGCGTTCCGATATTCAAAAACTGATTTGGGAAGAAGTGCAATATGTTGAAGCTAGCGGTCATGTTATTCGATTCAAGCAAAAGAAAACAGGGGGTTCGGAAACACTACCAATTACGGATCAGGCGTTTAGTTTGCTTGGAGAAAGAAAACAATCCTTAGAAAAGGTTTTTAGCCTGATAGAGGCTACTAATCAAAGAGAAAATAGATATTTAACCAAATGGGTTTTAGATGCTGGAATAAGCAAGAAGATTACATTCCATTGCTTCCGCCACACTTTTGCAACTTTGCAACTGTCAATGGGAACAGATATTTATACCGTTTCAAAAATGTTAGGCCATAAAGATTTAAATACTACGCAGATTTATGCTAAGATTATTGATGAAACCAAAAGGACGGCTGCTAATAGAATTAGACTTGAGATGTAAAAAATAAAAGATTTAACAAAATTAAACGGTCGAAAATTGTTTGAATATTATACTTCTTAAGGTGGTGAGTAAAACCAAATCTTGTTTCAAGAACACCTTCAAATATGCTATAACCTTTCTAGTATGTTAGGAAATTCAAGAACATGCTTAACTGAAAATATAAAACAAATTACAATTATGGGAAATTACACAAAGTATAGATATTATAAAGGCGAAAATGAAAACCCTTTTGACGGTTCAATTGATAGTCCCTCGTTTATTCTTTGGCAAGCCGAATATGTTTTTGACTCTTCTTATTTCAAAAAAGAATCTTCTGCTCTTTACAGCTTCTTTGAAGATCACAGAATGGGCGATCAATTTATGGCTTTGCTTTCAGAAGATGATAAGGAATATTTGACTGAAAAGAACAGAATACCAGTACTTGAACTCTGGCTTGAATATCTTTATGACATCAAATATTCCGGTAAAGAAGATGGTGAGTATACGCTTAAAAAAATATATTACTCAACTGCCCTTTAAGGTGTTACTCAATTTAAAAACAAAACTCAGATTGAAATTATATAGGTAGTTAACCTTAAAAACATTAATTATAAACACATTAGATGTAAATAAATGGAAACAATAAAAACACCACAAAGCGATATTGAAGCATTTTTATATGATGAGATTAATATTGAAATTTTAGAGTATTTGATCAGTCTTAAGTATACGGGTAGACTAGAACCATTAGAATATTTTAATTTGCTTTTTTCTGAATTTGATTTTTTTATCAAAAACAGTTCTAATTACCTTAAAATTACTGAACGTTTTGTATTTCCAAATATTGACGAATTAGATATTTTTGAAATAAAAGCAATCAATAATTCAATAATTGTTGCAGGATTAACAAAGCTAATATCAAAACATATTTACTCAGTAGATTGTAATGAAGTTATAAGAAAATCCTGCAAATATATTACGAAAATAAATGACTTTATCATTGATTACGGATATAAAGACTCAATAAGACATAATGATTTCGATATAGTAAAACAACATTATAAAGATCTTGAGTACAGCGTACAGATTGAAAAATGGACTAATAGCAAATTTGATATACTGCAAGGTAAAAGAGAACATTATTTTAGTAAAGACGAGGCGAAATCATTTGTTGAAAATATTGATTTTGAAATACAACGTTTAAAAGACCTTATTGAAAATAAAAAGGAATTAATGACAACTTCTAAAATAGGAACTAGCTCTACTGATTTGTTCAATAAAAATATGTTGTTAGAATTTTCATACGATAATAATTTCGACCATGTGCCAAAAGAAAAAGTTTACAATTATTTTAAAACAGAATTAGTAGATAAAAATCATTTATCCTTGGATCATTTACATGAATATTTAATTATGGCATTTCAAGAAAAAAAGCCGCCTAATGAAAAATTAAAATTGAGGGGTTCTTTAGGTATAGGAATAATCAAAAATATTTTTTACCGATATTATGATGAAATTGCACAAGATAAACACGGTTTAAAATATAATTATTGCCAATTATTAGGAGAGTATTTTAATGGATTTGACACTGATAAACTAAGTCGTAATTTTGATAAATAGATACTATAACAATACTATGATTACTATAGTAGTACTACGTTTACTTTTTTTGAAATTAAACAGTTAAAGAATTTTACCATTGCCCCATCAAATAAATGATAGTGCCTTATGGAAAATTCACAACAGATTACACTTGAAACGTTACCAAAAGCGTTTATGCAACTCCTTGAAGAGGTAAAGGAATTAAAAATACTCTTAATTCAAAAAAACCAAGAACCACTCTCAACTGCTGTAGAGTGGTTTGATTTGGTTGAACTTTGCAATTACCATCCAGACAAACCAAAGCCAGCTACTGTTTACGGTTGGGTATTTGCTGGCAAAATTCCGGTTAATAAAGGAGGCAAAAAGTTGCGATTTTTAAAATCTGAAATTGATGATTGGTTAAAGCAAGGAAGAAAGATGACCCTTGCAGAATCTTCTTTGAAAGTAGAACAATATCTTAAAAATAAATAAGCGATGGAAAGTATAAACTCTAACCACCGCCCAAAAAATGTTTTGTCTACTACCATAGACAAATATACGAACTCAAATAATCAAGAAAAAACTATATTTCACTATTTACAAAAAAATACAGCTACAGCTTCGATGGTGTCAAAATCGACTGGAATACCTCAAAAATGTATTTGTCGTTACAAGCGAGATTTAGAAGAGCGTGGGCTACTTTTTGAAGTCGAAAGAAAACTTTGCGAATTAACTGGTTTTCGTGCATGGTATTTAACTGCAAACCCTAATTTCTTTCCAAAGTCTAATCATAAAAAAATAGGTAATGGAAATAGACAAAGGTAAAACCAAAGTCGACGTAATGAGCGACTGGAAATCCGAATTTACAAAGAGAGTCCAAACCGAAAGCAAATGCCGTAAAGAATCATTTACTTTTTACGATGCTTGGAAAAGAGATAATTATCACACCAAAAGGGATAAAGTTTTTTTGTCGGTTGTTACTTTTTTAAGAAGTGAGCCGTTACGGAATAACGATTATGTGAAATTTGTTTCTTGTTATATTAAAACGGGTACAAAACTCGATGCTAAATACTTTAAAAATAACATCAGCAAGCTAGGCGAGTATTATAAAAAGGTAGATGAGGCAAAAGCAAATGGCGAAACATTCAACCCGTTTAGTATTAAAGCATATAGAAGATATGTTTTGTTTATGGCCTTGAAGTTTAGCGGGCAGTACATAAGTGATTTAGATGAGGAATTCGGAGTGCAAACCGTCGGACATAGAGAATACAACCCCTTGACAAATATACCATCTGTATTACGTGGGGAATTGCCTTTTGAAGTAAAAGAGTATGACATTAAAAGAGCATTCCCGACGTTCATCGACATTGAATTAGTAAAGGAATACAGACATACTATTTATGATATTCTCGACAAAAAAACATTTGCTTATTTGCTTAATTCAAACGCCACCAACAAAGGAGCAGACCGAAACGAGATTTTAAAAGAGTTATCTAAGGTTTACGGCAATGATGCGGACAAAGTTTGTACCCTTGAAAGGTATAACACCAAAGGAGGCGCGTTTGTAGACTTCTCAAGGTATGAAAAGGAATATATCGACAGATTTGTAAGTGAAAACAATTTAGTTGATTACGTACGATTACACGATGGCGTTTTTGTTCTTGCCGAAACCGATTGTAATTTTTCTGTCTTTGATTGGGTTGAATTTTCTATTAAGGAATGTATAAAGCCTCCTATCGAAAATGAAATAGTAAACTTTTACTCCATAGACGAAAACGACAAGGTTTACACTTCGCCTACGATGTATGCAGAATTTTTTATTCAAGAAAAGTTTTTGAGAATTTCGACACCTGACGACAAAATATATTTATTAAGAGATACCAATAATGTTGTTGATTTTTTCAATCATAACACTGACACGGTTTCGTTTTTAAAAGACAATATAAACGAATTTACGGGTTCGTTTGATGCAGTAGCGAATACAATAGCACGGGAGAATTTTAGTGTCATTAAACAAGGGTTTTTATTAATTCCATCCGTAGAATTAGAATATTATTCCGATACTAAAAACACTTTCGGACTGCCTTTTAAAAACGGTTTCTACTATTTCGATATGAATGACAACGGGCAAATAAAAGGTAAAGAGTACACCGATGTAAAAGGATTTTTTGCACCTCACGAAATACAAAGCCGAGAGTTTAAATACACCGATGAGGTTGGGATGTTCGAGCAGTTTTTAATTAGAGCCTCGATAGGTCGAAAAAAAGTCGATACGCAAGACACCAAAAACATAGTAGAGAGTTTTAACACGATGTTTGGATATTTGTGCCACAACTATAAGGATACTACAAAAAACCCTTGTATCGTTCTTACTGATATGGATGCGGATGACGAAACCCGAAACGGACGGCGGGGAAAAACTTTAATATCAAAAGCCGTTCAAGAAGTACAGGAGTCAATTATTAAGGGAGGTAAAGAGTTTGACAGCGGTTATACCTTTGTATTTGCAGACCTTGAAAAAAAGCATAATGTTTATATCATTGATGATGTGCCAGCGGGTTTTAAATATGATGATTTGTACACTAATATTTTGGGCGATATCTCTTGTCAACGAAAAGGATCGAAAGCTGAATTAATAAAATTTAGAGATGCACCAAAGTTTGCTATTACTTCAAATTGGGTCGTTCCTTATGATGAGAAAAACGCTTCGACAAATGGGCGGTTTATTGAATACAAGTTTACGGACTACTACAATACAACTTACACACCGAAGGATGAATTTAAGTGCGCCTTTTTTCAAGACTGGAACGCCGACGAATGGAATCGATTTTACTCTTTCGTGTTCCGATGCGTTAAACTGTATTTGGAAAATGGAATTATAAAGACCGAGTACAATAAAGCGGGCGACAATTATAAGGCGTATTTCAATAACGATGTAATTTATACAGAATTTCACAGGTGCGTTAATAATTTCGTTATCGATAGTACGTGTAATGACTTTTCAGTTACAGACTTTTTGAAAGAGTATAACGATATTTTAAATCCTTTGAGGTGTGAAAAAATGTTTACCACCAAGAACACAAAGAAATTTATTGATGCGTGGTTAGGTAAATTCAATAGCGAAAACAAGGAGTTTTACTTTGCATATGAGCAAAGAACAAGAAATTGGATTAAAAAACATTAATCCGTTACACTTGTTACAGATGCGTTACACTTACTGTTACACTTAGAACTTTCGTTATTACTAGGATGTTACACTTGTTACACTTTATTATAATGTATTGTTCTGATTTAAAAAGGTAGTGTTAAATACTGTTTGATATTTCATAGTATGTTATAAGTGAGTTTTAAGTGTAACAACCGTAACAAACTTAATAATCAAATAGTTATCCGTAACAACAAGTGTAACTCAGCCGTAATAAGTTACACATAGAACAACAACGTTCCTCAATAATTAGTTCATAAATAAAAGTAACGAAACGATATGAAAAGGTTTTAAATAAAATAAAACAACCGAGAGTCATCCCTCAGGGACACTTGAAAGACTGCTAACGATGTAAAAGCACAACCTTTTAGAGATGAGCGGATTTTTATATGAAATATCACCAAAAGTGGGTATTGTATTATTTAATTGATAAGTCTTATTTTGGTTGTTTAATCATGCGAATTACATTTGATAATTATGGTACCTACAGTATTCAGTAAATTAAAAATTTATTTTTGATTAATACGATTCTTAGTATATATTTGACAATATATAGGTTTGACTCTAGTCAGACCTATCTACCCTAAATTGGGGTGATATGAGTGATATTATAAGAACTATATACTAGTTGGCAGCAATCCTAAGTCAGACAGCTAAAAAAAACCAATAATAAACAAATGATATACATAACTTTAGATACTTGTGTTTGGTTAGGGTTATTAGAAGTTGATTTCAATAATGAGGAGAACTGTTTCGAAGAAATATGTTTTTGGATTGAAAATATATCTATCAGTCACATTGCTCCAACAAATATTATAGATGAATGGAATAGAAATAAAATTAAAGGTAAAGAGAATGCCTTCAGACACTTAAGAGAAAAGGAAGAAGAGTTATTAAATCGTTTTAAAAATGACACTACATTTAGTAAAATTTATAATCCTGATAATATTTCTGAAATAATTCAAAAAAGAATTGAAAGGATAGATTCGATATTAAATACTTCAGAAAAGGCAAATATCGATGATGCTATTCTTATTGAGGCGGGTAAAATAAATTTGCTTAAGCAACCCCCTAATCACATTAAAGAAGGTTATAAAGACACAGTCAATATATTGACCTTAATTAATCATTTAAAATCAAACAAATACCCGAAGTGCTTTTTCTCTACAATTGATGGGGATTTTGCGGTAGCCGTAAATCAAAAGCACGATTTGCATAACTTTTTGGTAGATCGATTTAAAGACGTAAATCTTGAATATATTTATTTTGGAAACAAAAAAAACGTTAGCGATATCAAAAATTGTTTTGGATCAAGATTTATTGGGGAATTAAGAAAAGAAGAATATAACCTTCCCAACTTTCAAGACTATTTAAGGGAGAAGACGAGAAAAGAAGTTGCAAAAGTACTTGCTGACAAAAAAGATATGACGATAACAACAATAACAAATCCTGATATTGATTATCTTGAAAATGTAAAATATCTTGATTTGATTATTAGTAAAAAAAAACCTACGTCTTGGGAAGAAGATATGGTTAAATCATTAATTAGCAGACACGAGAGTTACAAACAATATTTTTTTAATAATATCGGAAACAATGGCTGGTTTAACTTTCTAAAATCAGAGGGGTATTTTGACCCTAGTAAAAATCTCGAATCTATTCAGCTTACCGAAGGATTTCAAATTCCTTATTGGGAAGCATTAGGATATTTGGAGAAATTATCCATTCAAATAAGTCAGGGAAAAGAAACTGAACTAATAGACGAATTGTTAACTATAATCAAGAATGTGTCTGAACAACCAAAAGACAATTACAGAACTTGGTACCTTTTCATCAAGATTTTATCAAATATTCCAAATGAAAATATACCCAAAGAAATTATACACTACATACCTGTTTGGCTATCTGGTAAGTTTGATACAATGCTTCAGACCTCAGAATTATGCGACAAACTTCTTCCTAAATTTTTGAATGATGATCCAACCAAAGCTGATATAGATAAAGTTGAAATAATTCTACACTATCTTTTTCAAGTAGAAAAAACTAATGTGCAAGGAAATATTTGGGAGGACGGAGAAGGAAACAGTTATCATTCAAGGTTAGACTTACATATTTTAGCCGATAAATTTGAAAAAACTAATATAATACCTAAAGTTATAAAGTATTGTACTTCCGATTTTATATTAAGCTTGGGAAGAACAATTAAATTCTTACTTCTTGATTATCCAAAAGGGGTAAATACTTTTTTGAAAGATGGAGATAAAGAATATGAAATCAAAATTCATATTGAAAGGGAAGATCTTTTAGTATCTTCAAAATTGAAAGCAAATATAGTTACCAACACAACTTCTACCATTTCAAATTGGGAGGTAAAAAGCGAGATAAAACTCAAGCAAGAACTTGTTTCAATTCTAAAAGAACAAAACATCAATTATAGGCCGACTGATGAAACTGAAGATACGTTTTTGCAATTAAATTTTGCTTTAAACACAGATCTCACATCTACCTTTCGTTTCAATAACATAAGAAAATTAGATGACCGATATGCTACAGATGAAAAAGTCTTATCTGTTTTTTCTTTGATATTTCGTGATTTGATCAATGAACAAGTTAAGCAGAATCCAGTAGAAGGAATAAAAAATCTTCAAACAATTTGTTATGATATAAAGTATCTAATTCCTTTTTACAGACGCATTTCACTTTATATTATTTGTGAAAATTGGGAAACGGCAAAAGCTCTATTTTTTGAACTGATAAAGGATAATGATGCTTTGCATCTATTTTCAAATGATAAGTATCAAAAAGAACTATATGATTTGCTAAAAAGAAATCAAAATGAGTTAAATATTAATGAAATTGAAATTATTGAAAACATAATTGAAAAAGGAAAAAAAGATAAAAGTGAAGATCAAACCGAAAAGAATGATGAATATTGGAAACTTGGATGGTATTCCGCTTTAAAAGACATTCCCCCTTTTAAAGATAAATATTTGTCACTTTCAAAAGAATTAAACATTCAAAGTGAACACTATGAGAACTTCGGTGAAATCCGTGTAACAAGTGGCTCAATTTCACCGATTTCAAAAGATGATTTGATTAGAAAAAGTAATAGTCAAATAGTAGAACAAATTAAAACTTTTAATCCCAAAAGGAGTTTTGACGAAGCAAGTATTGATGGTTTGTCGGATACATTTGGAAGTGCGGTTGAAACAGTACCTGAAAAATTCGCCACTGAAATAGAATTATATCAAGATATACCTCATATATACTCTTATCGTATGCTACGTGCATTTGGTAGGGCATGGAAAGAACAAAAAATATTTGATTGGGAAAAAGTGCTTAATTACTGTTTGACTACTCTAAAAAGCTCAAATTTTTATAGTAATGCACTTAATGTTGAAAATGATGGTTGGCGTGCAAAACCAGATTGGGTAATTGGTTCTATAGCAAATCTTCTATCTGATGGTTTGCAAAATGACACTAACGCATTTGATATTAAATTACTTCCTCTTGCTAAGGAAATAATTCAAATCATTATAATTAACCTGAAAAGAGTAGAAGATTTAAGAGAACCAAATATGGATTATCCAACATATTCGCTCAATTCAGTGGCTGGAAAGTCTTTAAAAGCTTTGTTAGATTACTCACTGCGAAGAGCAAGAAATCTCTTTAAACAAGAAGGTGAAGAAAAATGGGAAGCAGATATAAAATTATTACTTGAAGAAAGTTTAGAAAAAGGAATTATTGATGGATTCGTTTTGGAAGGTATGTATTTTGAGCAGTTTTGCTTTTTAGATAATGATTGGATGATAGAGCAAGTAAAAAAGCATTATACAACTGAAGATAGAGAATGGGTCGCTTTTATGGGGGGGTGTGCTTTCGGAAAACCACCATATAACAAAGAACTTTACACTATATTTTATCCTCACTATGAAAGGGCGATTGACGAAAATATCCAATTAAAGAGCTTTAATAATAATGGATTAATTGGACATTTGACAGCTTTTTACTTTTGGAAATATGAAACTATTTCTTCTAAAAAATTACTTTTTAAATTTTTAAATATCGCTTCACCAAACGAAGTTGGTGAATTAATTCATTTCATTTGGCAACAAGAAACTTATTCAAGAAACTTATCGGAATTAGAACAACAAGAGTTTCAGCAAATAATTATTGACTTATGGAAATACTTAGCTGGTAAATATGAAAATTCGAAAATTGAGGAAGAACAAAAGAATCTAGCAACGCTTTCTAATTGGATTGTTTTTGCGCCAGAATTAAATGACTTGTACACAAATCTTATACTTAAGTCTTGTAAACACACTGATAAAATACGTTCAATACGCAATCTTCTTGAATTTCTTGTAACTCTAAAGACAAAAGGCAATCCAAATAAGACAGCAAATGCAATTGGTAAAATAATTTCGTCGCTTACTTTTAAAGATTACATGATAGCAATTGATAAAGATTATATTACTGATTTAGTTTCATTTCTTTTTGCGCATGAACAAAAACAAACTGCAACTGAATTTTGTAACAAAATGGCCTCAGTTCATCAACAGTTCTTTTTAAGAGAAGTATATGAAGCTAACACTAAATAAAAAGGTCATTACAATTAAAGAAGGGCAGCTGCTACCTGCAATTTTGAGCTAGCTGTAATTTAGTGGAATTACTGTTTCGCAATAATTTTTCAGCAATGCCGAAAACTGAGTATTTACGAATTTCAAGTCATCTCAAAGTGGTATAACTTTAGCAGAAATTGGTTTAATGGAAAGATGATTTTGCTTTTATAATCTAATATTGCAAATTCCAGTGATATTGACCACCCAATTCCAATTTAAAGTGACCACCTGATTCCAATTCAAAATGACCACCTAATTCCGGAGCAAACTGACCACCTCCATTTTCAATAAAAACTACTT